>DASTSM010000213.1:0-18572 GCA_035760685.1 Gammaproteobacteria bacterium
CGCGCAGCGAGTAGTACCAGTCGGCGAATTCGGGCAACCGGCTCTCGGCATCGGCGAAGGTCGCGTCGAGCTGCCGACCGATCTCGTCGGCGACGACGGCGCGGGCCGCCGCCCGCCCTTCGTCGAAGCGCTGGAGCGAGAAGGTCTCGAGCCGCGCGAGCTCGCCCGCGGGAACTCGGTAGTGCTCGCCCGCCAGCGTGACGGGCACCCGGGGCGCCGGCATCCACTGCTGCGGCGGCACGCGGATCACGGCGAAGACGAGCACGGCGGCGACCACGGCCACGAGGAGCGCCTCGGCGCCGATGCGCGTCCCTTTAGGGCTGCCTTGCGTCGCTGGGGTCATAGGTCCGGAATCCGAGCAGCACTCCGCTGCCTAGGAGTAGATAAGACCACACGAAAACGGCCTGCTCTGCAAGCACTAGCCCCCAGCCGAGCGCTTGCACGGGCGAGGCGCCGGGCCGGGGCATGAGCTGCTGCGCGAGCCAGAGGCGCAAGGCGTCCTTCGCGGCGGCCGCCTGGAGCAGAAATTGCGCTTCGAGGCTGCGGGCATGCTCCGCATTGACGAAATACCAGACCGCGCGCTCGAGGCTCACGCCCTCGAGGTCGGGATAGGAGCGATAGAAAGCGAGCGTCACGAGCGCCGCGAACATCGCGAATCCGACGATGCTCCAGGTGACGCGCCAAGCCGGTTCCGGCAGATACGCGGCCTCGACGTGCGTCGCCAAGAACCGGCGCACGACTCCGTGCACGAGCACGAGCAACGGCGCGCTCGCGACGAGCACGGCCCAGTCCTCGCGATCGTCGAGCCGGATCAACGCGACCATGAGCACGAGCGAGGCGGCGGCCGCCACGACGAGCCACCACGTCGCCATGATCCAGCCGCCGCGCAGCAGGCGCGCGAGCGGGCTCGCGGGATTCACGTACGCGGCGAGGAACGCGCCGCGCCGTATCCTCGCTCGGCGAAACAGCCCCGCCGTGACGACGATCGTCATCGCCGTCCAAAGCGCGCCGAGCGCCGCTGTCGGCAGCGTGCGGCCGTAGACATGGAGAAGCCACACGGCCGCCGTGAGCAGGAGCAAAGCGAGCGTGTCGCGCAGCGCCGACGCGAGCGCGCCCGAGCCGGGGCGCTCGATGCGTTTCGACGTCATCGATTTCTGCACGCGAGCTCCTGCATGGCGAGATCGCTACGCGCAACGCCGCGGCATGTCAACGGCTTCCACGCGCGCGCCCGCGTTGCCACAATCGCAGCTCCGCGGCGCCCGCCGCCGATTCGATGGACCGATGCAAGACATTCCCGACGCCCTCGCGCGCAAGATCGCCAAAACCCTCGCCGACGAGATCGGCGCCGCGCCGCCCCAAGTCGAAGCCGCGGTCGGCCTGCTCGACGAAGGCGCGACGGTTCCCTTCATCGCCCGTTACCGCAAGGAAGCGACGGGCGGCCTCGACGACGCACAGCTGCGCACGCTCGAGACGCGGCTCGCCTATCTTCGCGAGCTCGAGGAGCGGCGCGCCACCATCCTCGCGAGCATCGCCGAGCAAGGCAAGCTGACGCCGGCGCTCGAGGCCGACGTCCGGGCGGCGGACAGCAAGGCGCGGCTCGAGGATCTTTACTTGCCCTACAAGCCGAAGCGCCGCACGCGCGCGCAGATCGCGCGCGAGGCGGGGCTCGAGCCGCTCGCCGACGCCCTGCTCGCCGATCCCGGGCGCGCGCCCGAGGAGCACGCGGCCGCGTTCGTCGCGCCCGATAAAGGCGTCGCCGACGCGAAGGCCGCGCTCGACGGCGCGCGCGCGATCCTCATCGAGCGCTGGGGCGAGGACGCGGCGTTGCTCGGCGAGCTTCGCGACGCGCTCGCGGCGAAGGGGCAGCTCCGCGCACGCGTCGTCGAAGGCAAGGAGACGCAAGGCGCGAAGTACGCGGACTACTTCGACCACGTGGAGCCGATCGCGAAGATACCGTCGCATCGATTGCTCGCACTGCTCCGAGCGCGGCGCGAGGAGATCCTGACGCTCGATCTCGAGCCCGGACCGGACGCCGAAGCCGGACACGCCGAGGCCGAGGCGCGCGTCGCACGGCGTGCGGGCGTGGCCGACCGCGGCCGCGCGGCCGACGCATGGCTCAAGAACGTCTGCCGCCTCGCCTGGCGCACGAAGATTCATCCGCACTTGACGCACGACCTCGTCGCCGCGGCGCGCGAGAAGGCCGAGGAGCAGGCCATCTCGGTGTTCGGCGAGAACCTCAAGGATCTCCTGCTCGCGGCGCCGGCCGGACCGCGCACGGTGCTCGGGCTCGACCCGGGGCTCCGCACGGGCGTCAAGGTCGCCGTCGTCGACGGCACGGGCCGGCTGCTCGCGACGGGCACGATCTATCCGCACGAGCCGAAGCGCCAATGGGAGCCCGCGCTCAAGTCGCTCGCCGAGCTCTGCAAGCTCCATGGCGTCGAGCTCGTTGCGATCGGCAACGGCACGGCGAGCCGCGAGACGGACAAGCTGGCCGCGGAGCTCATGGCACGGCATCCGGAGCTCGGCCTCACGAAGATCGTCGTCAGCGAAGCCGGCGCCTCGGTCTACTCCGCGTCCGAGCTCGCGGCGCGCGAGCTGCCCGGGCTCGACGTCTCGCTGCGCGGCGCCGTCTCGATCGCGCGCCGCCTCCAGGACCCGCTCGCCGAGCTCGTCAAGATCGAGCCGAAATCGATCGGCGTCGGGCAATATCAGCACGACGTCGACGCGGTCAGGCTCGCGCGCGCGCTCGACGCGCGCGTCGAGGATTGCGTCAACGCCGTCGGCGTGCACGTGAACACGGCGTCTGGGCCGCTGCTCGCGCGCGTCGCGGGGCTGTCGCCGACCGTCGCGCAAAACGTCGTCGCGTATCGCGATGCGAACGGACCTTTCCGCCGGCGGCAGGATCTCATGCAAGTGCCGCGGCTCGGCGCGAAGGCCTTCGAGCAGTGCGCGGGGTTCCTGCGCATCGCCGACGGCGGCGAGCCGCTCGACGCCTCGGCCGTGCATCCGGAGGCGTATCCCGTCGTCGAGCGCATCGTCGCGCACTGCAAGCGCGGCGTGCGCGAGCTCATCGGCGACGCGAGCTACTTGCGCACGCTGCCCGTCGAGAAATTCGTCGACGAGCGGTTCGGACCGCCGACCGTGCGCGACATCCTCAAGGAGCTCGAGAAGCCCGGCCGTGACCCGCGCCCGGAGTTCAAGGCCGCGCGCTTCGCGGAAGGCGTCGAGAACATCGCGGATCTCAAGCCCGGCATGATCCTCGAGGGCGTGGTCAGCAACGTCGCCGCTTTCGGCGCGTTCGTCGACATCGGCGTGCATCAGGACGGCCTCGTGCACATCTCGGCGATGTCGGACAAGTTCGTCAAGGATCCGCGCGACGTCGTCAAGGCCGGCGACGTCGTCAAGGTCAAGGTGCTCGAGGTCGACACGGCGCGCCGGCGGATCTCGCTGAGCTTGCGGCTCGACGAGTCGGCGGGGACGCGCGCAGAAGGCGGCGTGCGCGGCGCGCGAGGTGCGGCAGGCGCGCAAGGTGCAAGCGACGCCCGAGGCGCGCGCGGCGCGCGGGGCGAGCGTGACGTTCGTGGCGCGCGCGACGCGCGCGGCGAGCGCTCTAAGCCCGGCGCGGGAGGCGGCCCGCGCGGCCCGCGTCAGCCCGCCGATGCCCGGCCGCTCAACACGGCGCTCGCCGACGCGCTCGAGCGGGCGAAGCGCAACCAGCGATGACCGCCGCGTGAACGAGCGGCCGCACGAGCCTGTGATCGTCTCGCGGCGCTTTCGCGGGCCGACGTCCTCGGGGAACGGGGGCTACGTTTGCGGCCTCGTCGCGGCGCGGGTGCCGTTTCCCGTCACGGTGAGGCTGCTGAAGCCGCCGCCGCTCGAGATCGGGCTCGACGTCGTGGAGGCCGGAGAGCGCATCGAGCTGCGGCTCGGCGACGCCGTCATCGCGGAAGCGAGACCCGGAGACGTCGGCGACCTCTCGCCGCCCGCGCCGCCGACGCTCGACGAGGCCGCCGCGGCCGCATCGCACTATGCCGGCTTCGCCAAGCATTTCGCACCCGAGTGCTTCGTCTGCGGACCGAGGCGCGCGCCCGGCGACGGGCTCCGCCTGTTTGCCGGGGCGTTGGGCGAGCCGTCCGCCGCCGTCGCGGCGCCGTGGACGCCCGATGCTTCGCTCGACGCAGGCGACGGGCGTGTCGCGCTCGAGTTCATGTGGGCCGCGCTCGACTGCCCGGGCTACCTCGCGGTCGCAGGCGACATGCGCGCCATGCTGCTCGGCGAGCTCACGGCCCGCGTCCTGCGCCGCGTCGACGTCGGCGAAGCCTGCGTCGTCGTCGGCTGGCCGATCCGAAGCTCGGGACGCAAGCACGAGACGGGCACGGCGGTCTTCGGCGCGCAAAAGGATCTCTGCGCTCTCGGGCGCGGCCTCTGGATCGAGCCGCGCGCGACGAGCGGAGCTTGAGGGGACGCCGCTCGCCGCGAACGCCGGCCTCTCGCTCACGTCTCGAAGGGATCCGTGCCGCTTCGCACGGCGCTCTCGGCCATGAGATAAGCCGCGGCGCTCCACGACTGCCCGGGCATGCCGCGCGGCTTCCCCGTCTTGCCGTGCAGCCACTCGGTGAAGGCCCAGCCGCCGAGCTCGCACGCGCGCGCGAGCTTCACGAGCTCTTCGCGCGCTAGGCGCCTTCGGCCGCAGCGCACGAGCGCCGCGATCCAGAAGCCGCCGAGCATGGGCCACACGCCGCCGTTGTGGTACTGCCAGGCGAGATTCTGCCGATGCCGGGCCATATACGGCCGCCAGAGCGCGCTCGCCTTGCGGATCGGCTCGACGACCGCGCGCACGGGATAGGGCTCGTGCACGCGCGCCGCGAGCAGCGCGTCGAGCGTGCGCCGGCAAGCCGCGCGGCTCGCGGCGCCGGAGAGGATCGCGAGCACGTTGCCGAGCACGTCGCCCTCCTCGCCGAAGAACGAGAAGTTCACGAAGCTCAAGTAGAGGTCGCGGTTCCGCGCGCCGTTCAAGGCGTATTCGTTGAGGAGACGCGCGCGCCGGTACTCGGGCAGCTTTGCGGAGAAAGGGTGAAACAACCCGTTGAAGCTCGCGCGCGTCTCGGCCGCGTGCTCGAGGCCGTAGGCGCGCTTGACGCGGTACCAGAGCGCGTTCGTGTAGAGCACGAAGCCCGAGCGCGGCATGATGTCCGCCCAATCGCTCGCCTCGTTCTGCTGCAGCAGACGAAATCGCTGATGCTCCTGCGCGCGCAGCCAGTCGACGGCGCGCGCGATCTCGCGTGCGAAGCGCTTGCGCAAGCGCGGCGAAGATCGGCGCGCGTCGAGGAACGCGAGGCCGAGCAGCCACCAGAGCGTCGCGTCGATGCAGCCCAAGTACCAGAAGTCGGCCTCGCTCGCGGCCGGATCGACGAACTTCGGGATCTGCCCATTCGTCGCCTGATGCGCGGCGAGCGTCTCGAGGCCCCGCGGCGCCTCGCGCTCGAGCACCCGATCGCCCGAGAGGGCCATGCCGAGCGCGCAGACGGCCGCGTCGCGGCCGAAGATCGCCGTGTAGCCGCGCTCCTCGGCGCGCGGCGCCGGCGACGCGGCGAGCACGCCGTGGGCCGTCGTGTTCGCCTTCAGGAGATCGACGGCGCGCGCGTGGCACGCGGCGAGCAGCGAGTCGTCGGCCGACCGCGCCACGCATCACTCCTGCTCAATGCGCTTCGCGATGTTGCGTCTCCGGCGCAGCCGCCAGAGCACGACGAGGCTCGTGAGCACGGGGATCCAGAAGGCGGCAAGCCGGTACAGCAGCGCGGCCGCGATGCCGTTCGCCGCGCCGATGCCGTGCGTCGCGAAGAAGCTGCTCATGACGACCTCGAAGCTGCCGCCGCCTCCGGGCACGACGATGACGGACACTCCGGCCATCGCCACGACGAAGCCGACGAACACGGTCCACGGATTCGGCGCGAGACCGAGCGCGACGAACGCAAGATAGAGGGCCGCGGAGTCGAAGGCGATGGCCGCGTACTGAAAGACCATCATGCGCACGAAGCAGTGGCGATTCTCGAGGATCACGCGCTTGCCTTCGTAGTATTCGTACACGAAGTGCCGCACGGGATCGTCGGCCCAATGCCGCCCAAGGAGCGCGCCGAGGCGCTCTTTCGCGCGCAGCGAGAAGCGCAGCATGCGCTCGCGCTCGCGCTGCAAGTAATAAAGACCGAGCGCGATCCCGAGCAGCGCGACCGCGGGCACGACGCCGAGACCGAGGCTCGCGCCGCTGAACGTCCCTCCCCCGATGAGATGCACGAAGACGACGATCGCGAGCGAGGCCAGCGAGAGCGCGTAGCTCAACGTATCGAGCAGCGCGACGATCGACGCGCGGCCGGTCGAGATCCCGCGCTGATGGAACGCGTACGCAAGAAACGCGTAGCCGCTCGCGCCGCCGGTCGGGATCAGCTGATGCACGGACGTCGCGACGAGCGCCGTGCGCGCGAGAAACGAGCGGCTGAGATCGTAGCCCATGACGTGCACCGCGACCTTGTACGCCGAGCCGCGGCTCACGTAAACGCATGCGATCGAGCCGACGGCGGCAAGCAGCAGCGCCGGCGAGCCGCGGCCGATCAGATGAAACGCGTCGATGAGCTCCTTACGGTTGCTAAACGCGACGAAGCCGACGGCGGCAAGGACGGCGATCAGAAAGATCCACCGGAGTCTACGGCCCCACCGTGCGGCCACGCGTCAGTCGCCGCCCGTCCCGACCGGATAGCGACGGCCGCGCCAGTCGACGGCTCCGCGCATGCGGTGCTCGACAATGGAGCCGACGCTCATCGCGCAGAGCCCCGCCATCGCGACCGGATGCAGCAGGCTCGAAGCCCCGGACACGCCGAAGCGCGCGTCGACGAGCCAGCGCCCGAGCACGGCGAGCGCGAGCTCGGTGAGCGGCAGCCAAAGGAAGAGCAGGCGCGGCACCCGGAACAGCGCGTCGGCGGCGAGCATGCCGATCGGCGCGAGATAGACGGCCGCGGCGGCCGACGTCGCGGCGAGCAGGAGCGCGGCCGAGCCGAAAAAGATCGGCACGAGATTGCGCACGTTGCCCTTCCAGGCTTCGCGCAGCGTGCCGTACGACTCGCAGCGCATGACCTTCGAGCCGTCGACGAGCAACGCCTGCAGGCCGCGCGCAGCGAGAAGACGTCCGAGATCGACGTCCTCCGCCACGGATCCGCGCACCGCCGCGAAGCCGCCGCAGGCGTCGTAGACGGCAACGGGAACCGCGATGTATTGACCGTTCACGGCCGCGAACGTCCTGCCGCGCGACGTGCCGGACAGCCAGAGCGGGATGAACGACAGGACGGCCCAGTTCTGGATGCCGGCGAGCACGCGCAGCAAACCGCGCGGGGCGACGTGGCGCGGCAGCGCCGAGAGCAGATCCGCGCGAGAGCGCGCGAGCGCGGACACCGTCGCCGCGAGCGCTCCCGGCTCGACGGCGACGTCGGCGTCCGCAAACACGAGCAGTTCGCCTCGCGCGCGCGCACGAAGGCTATGGCAGGACCAAGGCTTGCCCCGCCACCCGCTCGGCAGGCCGCCGCCTCGCACGACGTGCACGCGAGCGCCGCCCGCCGCCGCGGCGATCGCGGCGGTATCGTCGGCCGAATCGTCGTCGTAGACCAGCACCTCGAAGTCCGGGTAGTCCTGCGCGACCCAGCTCTCGACGCACACGCCGATCTTCGCGGCCTCGTCGCGCGCGGGAATGAGCACGGAGATGCGCGGCCGGCGTTCGGGCTCCTCGCCGCGCGGGTCGAGCCTTACGAGCGCTCGCCGATTCATGCAGACCTGCGCGACGAGCGCGCCGAGGACGGCGAGAACGGCGAGATGGAATCCTTCGAGAACGATCATGCGCCCTGGATCTGTTCGTTGTTCCCGAGTTTTCGCCGCGCCTCGGCCTCGGCATGCAGGCGGGTCATGCAAGGCGCGTGCCGTCGCGTGCGGGAAGATTCTACAATCCGAAAGCAAGCGTCCCGAAAGCAAGCGTCGCTTGCGAATGCGCAAGCACGGCTCACGTGCGCTCGTCCTCCAGAGGCAAGCTGATGCGAGCAAGACAGCCCGAAGAGTCGCGTCGATTCTCGAGCGAGATCGAGCCGCCGTGGTTCTCGACGATCTCGCGCGAGAGCACGAGGCCGATGCCCGTCCCGCCCTGCTTCGTCGTGAAGAACGGAACCCAGAGATTGTCGGTGCGGGCGAGCCCGGGACCGTCGTCCTCGACCTCGGCGAGCAGCCGCCCCTTCTCGATGCGCCACCGCATGCGCACGCCGCCCTTCTCGCCGGCAGCCTCGACGGCGTTCTTGACGAGATTGATGAGCACCTGCTCGATCTGGTCCGCATCGAGCCGGAGACGCACGGCGGGACCGCCTTCGACGCAGACGCGCGAGCCGTGCAGCGAGGCCGCGCGTCTCGCGAGCGGCGCGAACTCCGCGTCTCGACGCACGGGCGGCGGCAGCCGCGCGAGCCGCGCATAGGCGCCCATGAAGCGAGCCAGCGCCTCGGCGCGGTCGTGAATGATCGCGAGGCCCGAGCGCGCGTCCTCGCGCCAATCCGGCGACGGCGGGTCGCGGTCGATGAGCTTTCGGAGCGTCCCCGCCATGGATTTGATCGGCGCGAGCGAGCTGTTGAGCTCGTGCCCCATGACGCGCACGAGCCTGCGCCAGGCCTGCCGCTCTTCCTCGCGCAGCGCGCGGGAGAGCTCCGAGATCACGAGGAGCTCGTGCGGCCTGCCGCCCTCGCGAAAGCTGCGGCGCCGCACCTCCCAGCGTCCGGCGCCGCCCGGAAAAACGTGCGTGACGATGCGCCCCGAAGGCGCGTCGAGCATCGCCGCCAGGGCGAGCTCGGCCGCGGTGTGCCCTTTGAGCCTCTCCGCGGGGGCGCGAAGCAGCGCTTCGCCCGCGCGGTTCACGAGCCGGAGGCGCCGATCCGAATCGAAAGCGAACACGGCCATGTCGATTTCGGCGATGACCTTCTCGAGCAGCACGCCGGCCTCGAGCGCTTCGAGCCGCTGATCGTGCAGCGTGCTGCTCAGCGAGTTCACCTCGATCATGACCTCGCCGAGCGCGTCCTCGGGGTCGGCGTTCCGGCCGCGCAGCGAGTAGTCGCCTTCGCGGAGGGCCTCGAGCATGTTCGCGAGCGACTGGAGCGGATGAACGACGCGCTGGCGCAGCGTCAGCAGGCCGCCGAGGGCGAAGGCCGCGATGAAGGCGAACAGGGTCCAGCGCAGCGCCGCGCTCGCGTCCCACTGCCAGAGCAGCAGCGCGGCCGCGAGGCAGGCCGGCGCGATCCCGATCGAGACGGGCAGCAGCAGGCGATTTTGGAACCGCCAGCGCCGCCGCCGCGTCACAGGCCGAACTTCTCCATTCGGCGATAGAGCGCGGAGCGGCTCATGCCGAGCTCGTCGGCGGCCGCGACGACGTTGCCGTCGTGGCGCGCGAGCGCCGCTCGGATCGCCTCGAGCTCGACGGCTTCCATCGTCATGGCCTTGCGGTCGCCCGCGGCCGCGGCGCCGGGGTCGAGCCTGAGGTCGGCCGGCCCGATCGTCTTGCCGCGCGCCATGAGCACGGCGCGCTCGACGACGTGGCTGAGCTCGCGTACGTTGCCGGGCCAGCGGTAGCGCCGCAGCGCCGACAGCGCCGGGTCGCTGAACGCCTCGACCGGGCGGCGATAGCGCCGCGCATGGCGCTCGAGGAAACGCTGCGCGAGGCGCAGGACGTCGTCGCCGCGGTCGCGAAGCGGCGGCAGATGGATGTGGATCGTATTCAGGCGGTAGAGCAGATCCTTGCGGAACCGGCCCGCCTCGATCTCGGCCTGGATGTCCGCGTTCGTCGCCGCGAGCACGCGCACGTCGACCCGTTGGGTGCGAGACGATCCGAGACGCTCGAACTCGCCGTCCTCGAGCACGCGCAGGAGGCGCGCCTGCTGGGCGACGGGGATGTTCGCGATCTCGTCGAGGAACAGCGTGCCGCCGTCGGCGAGCTCGAACCGGCCGACGCGATCCGTCTTCGCGTCCGTGAACGCGCCTTTGACGTGGCCGAACATCTCGCTCTCGAACACGGTCTCCGAGAGGCTCCCGATGTTCACGATGACGAGGCTGCGCTCGCGGCGCGGCGACGCGGCATGAATGATGCGTGCGACGAGGCCCTTGCCGCAGCCGCTCTCGCCCGTGATGAGCACGTTCGCGTCGGTGGGCGCGACGCGCTCGATCGTCTCGAGCGCGGGCTGCATGACGGGCGATGCCGCGATGAGCTCGCTGTCGGCGGCCGTGAGCTGGCGGTTCTCGGCCTCGAGCGCCCGCGCGCGGTTCAGCGCCTGGCCGAGCGCGACCTGCGTGCGCAGCACCGTGAGCAGCCGATCGTTGTCCCACGGCTTCTCGATGAAGTCCTGCGCGCCGCGCCGCATCGCCTCGACCGCGAGCTCGATGCTGCCCCAAGCCGTCATGACGACGATCGGCGTGCCCGCGTCGAACGCGCGTATGCGGGCGATCGCGTCGAGGCCCTCCTCGCCCGAGGTCGTGTCCCGGGTGTAGTTGAGGTCCATGAGCACGCCGTCGGCGGCGCGCGTGCGCAGCGCCTCGACGAGCGGATCGGGATGATCGAACGTCTCCGCGGTGTAGCCCTCGCCCTTCAGCAGAAGGCGCAGGGATTCGACGACGTCTCGTTGATCGTCGGCGATGAAGATCAAGGGTTGGCGGCGCGTCATGCGTTCAGGACTCTGGCGAGGCTGCGCGGCAAACGAGATCTCGAGGGAGGCGTCGGCTTCAGTCGCAAGTAGCTCTACCTATAGATTACCGCCGCCGGGCGCCGCTCGTCGAAGCGAGCTCGCTCTCGTATCGAGCGACGCGATGACGCACGAGGCGGGGGAAATGGGCCGCGTCTCCCTAGACACCTCCCGCGAGCATCACGACGCTCACGGCCGAAAGCCCGGCGGCGTGCGTGGCTCCGTCACGATGCGGACGTATCCGCGCTTTGCCGGGGCTGCGCCTCCGCGAGCGGGGGGATGTCGTCCTCGTCGCCCGCGACGTCGCTCGACCCCGTCCGCTGCTGGCCGCTGATCCAGCCGTCCGCGAGCTCGATGATGCGGCGGCCGAAGGCCGCGACGCGCTCGTCGTGCGAGACCTGGATGATGGTCGTGCCTTCCTCGTTGAGCTTGCGCAGCAGCTGCATGATTTGCTCGCCCTGGCGCCAATGGAGGCTCCCGGTCGGCTCGTCCGCGAGCACGAGCCGAGGCTCGGCGATGACGGCGCGCGCGACCGCGACCTGCTGCTGCTGGCCCCCCGAGAGCTGCGCGGGGTAAAGATCCTTCTTGCCCACGATCTGGAAGCGGTCGAGGATCTCGGCCACGCGCGCCTGCCGTTCCTTGCGCGGCACGTCGCGATACGAGAGCGGGATGTCGAGGTTCTCGTAGACCGTGAGGTCGTCGAGCAGGTGGAACTGCTGGAACACGAAGCCGACGTTCTCGCGGTGCAGGCGATTCCGCTGCTTCGGGCTCGTGCCGTGCACGGGCTGGTCCTCGAACCAGTACTCGCCCTCGAACTCGCCGTCGAGCATGCCGAGGATCGCGAGCAAGGTGGATTTGCCGGCGCCCGACGGACCCATGATCGTGACGAAGTCCCCCTCGTCGATCTCGAGGCCGATCTGCCGCAGCACCCATGTGCGGCCACCCTTGTACGGATACGACTTCTCGACGCCCTGCATGCGAATCAACATAGCTCGCGCTCCGGTCTCTGTGGCTGTTCATCGACGGTTCTGTAGCGATACGCAAGCCTCGTGCCAATGCCGGCACGAGAGCCTGGCGCACGATTCCCGCGGGATCGGCGCGGCTCGGTCGCTCGGAGACGCCGCCGTCGTCCCGCGATCGCTCCCGCATTCCCGCTTTCGGGACGGCAAGCGAGATGAAGCTCGCGGACGGGCGGAGCGGAGCACATCACCGGCCCACGGGCCCTCGCAACAGGAGATGGAGAAGCTCGGCCTGTCGATGCGTATCCGTCTTCTCGAAGATCAGCTTCAGGTGCGTTCGCGCCGTGTGCATTCTGATGCGGAGCCGCTCGGCGGCCTCGCGCAACTCCATTCCTTGGGCCAGCAGGTCGGCCAGCGCGGCTTCGCGCTCCGTGAGACCGTAAAGGCTTCGGAGGAGCTCCGGCGCCGCCTCGTTCCTCTGCTCGGGATCGTTCACGAACACGGCGACGGCGGGGCGATTCACGAAGGCGGCGCGCAGCGCGATCGGTGCAATCAGCAGCACGAGGGGCCGCGCCGGTGCGGCTCGCGCGATGCAGAGCGTGCCGCCCGCGCCGCCCGCGCCGCCGAGGCTCGTGGCCAATGCTCCGGCGAGGACGCGCTGCAACGACGCGTTGTCGCTACGGGCCGAAGCGTATAGCCGACCCTTGTCGATGCCGAGGCCGGCTCCCGCCGCGAGGATCTTCATGGCCGATCGGTTCGCCCATGAGACGCGGCCCTGCTTGTCGAGCAACACGACGCCCGCGGCGAGCGCGTCCCACATCGATTCGTTCGCCGCGTTGAAGCTCTCGAGCTCCGTGAAACGCAAGAACGTCTGAAGCGCTCGCGAGAGATGCGGCATCGTCTGGCGCAGCAGCGCGATGTCCCGCCCCGTATAGGAATCCGCTCCCTTCCGCCGGCACAGGCCGAGCAGGACCATGTGCGAGTCGGTCTTCAGCAAGAACGCACCCGCGCTGTGGTAGAGGTTCATCGGCTTGTAGATCTCACGGTACAGCGCAGAGCGCTGCCAGTCGTCTTTCTTCATATCGCGCTCATTGAGCGCGATATGGCCGGGCCCGCCCGCGGCGAGCAGCGGAAGGGAGGGATTGGTCTCGAAGCTCGTGAACTTTTCCGTGAAGAGGGCCAGGTGGCCCGGGTCGCCGCCGGTCTGCTGGACGATGAGATCGGCTTGGCCCGTGAAGCGAAGCACCCCGAGGGGCAGCCATACGCTTTGCAGCACCTTGCCGACTTCGGCGAGCGCCGCGGGCCAAAGCTCGGGTTGAAGCGCAGCCTCGTAAATCGCCCCGACTGCGTCGATGAAATCAGTTCCGATCATGGGTCCGAGGGCCGAGGGGAAGAACGTCGTCGGCCTTTTCTCGGCCCTTTTTGTGTTTCGATTCAATCTACCTCAAATGAGGTATGACGGTCGAGCGGCGCGATGGCAAGGTTCCAGACGGCAAGAAAACAACAAGAGCCCTTCAGGAGCCGCCATGCAAGCCTCGAACGCGTTCCGGCCTCGTCGCTCGTTGAGACTTAACGTTCCCCTATGCGCGGCCGTCATCGCCTCGTTCGGGAGCGCGGCGCACGCAGACGTCATCCCGCTCAATTTCGCGACGGTGAATCAGAGTCTCTGGGGGCCCGGCAATGCAGTCGTATACGACGGTTCGCTGTCTCTGCCGGATCCTTATCTGCAAACCCATGTCTCCGTGCCGGGATTCGGCGTCGACGCGACGGGCGCCCTGCTCGACTTTCTCGGAGTAGGCAACATCGGGCCGAGCCTCACGGTCCATCCGGAGGCGGACGTGACGGCCGGCGTCACGGCCGGGTACCACATCAACAGCGGCGCCATCAGCCTGAATTACCCGGAGCAGGTCGTATTGGACGTTCCCGACAGCGTGCAAGCGGGCCAACCCTTCACCGTGGACCTCCGCTATCCGGGCACCTTCGATGACGTCAGCTTCCTGCGCAGCGCGGTGTCGCAATCCGGCGTTCCGTCCGTTTTGGCCGCGGCGGCCGGAGGCGGCTATGCGGCGGGTCCGCTGACGCCTTTCTTGACGTCGGGTCCGCTCATCGAAGATCTCGTGACCCCGCAGGCCGGATTTACGACAACGTCGCCTTATGCGGAGGCTTACGTCCGGGCGACGCTGCTCGCTTCCGCTAACATTCATGCCGAGGCTTGCATCGGCCTCGGTCCCTTCGGCGAAGTCTGTCCCGTCGACGGCGACATCAGCCTCGGCACCACGAAGGTCCTGGACGATTCGGACATTCTGAAGCTCAGCACGTTGACCGGTCTTTCGGTGCTCGGTCAGGACGTCTTGGATCTATCGGCCGCGCATCTCGACATCCCGGGCGGCTTCGGCTCCGTCGATTTCGCGTCACCCAGCATCGCGCTCGACGACGACGCCCTGAACGCGGACGGCGCGCTCGACGATTCCGCGGCGACGACGTTCTTGAGTCTCGGCATCGACGTCGACCAGCTCGTGCCTCTCGTCGGCACGATACTGCATAACAGCGTCGGCCCCTTCTCTTACGATCTTCTCTCGGTCGAGCCGACGCTTTCGCTGACGCTTCATCAATCGGTCCTGTTCGATCCGACGGGCCTCGACGTCGATCTGCACTTCAGCGATCCCGTGATCTGCGAGGACTGCGCCGACACGCAACCGACGAGGGACGTCCGGTTCGCCGCCGGAGAAAGCCGGAGCTTGCTGGCCGCAGGCGGCGATTTGCTGGGCGGCGGCGACCTGACCGTCACGCCCACGTTCAGTCTCGAGGGGACTCTGCACAATAGAACCTATGTCACGCTCGACGGGAGCCTCGACATCACGGCGCTCGAGCTCACGAACCCGACGCATGCGGGCCCGGTCTGCTGCGATCCCGTCGACCTCTTCGAGGCCGTGCTGCCGGGGCTCGACTTCGACGAGGCGTTTCCCTTGTTCGTGCCCTCGATCACGGCCGCCGAGCAGGTGCTCGACCGCACGGGTTTCGAGCAGCTCGCCAGTATCCAGCCGGCCGGAGTCGACGCGGGAGGGCATCAGCAGTATCGGCTGGCCTTCGAAAACGGCGGCGGCGGCGGATTCACCGCCTTGGCGGAAGGCACGCTCGTCCGCACGCCGGTCGGAGGGGCTCCGACGGACGGCGGAAATTGCGGCTTCGATTGCGTCAATCCGTGCGACAACCCGGTCCTCATCGTGCCTTGCGACACCTATTTCGAGGCGGCCGAGGACGTCTTCTTCGGCAACTCGGACCTCGGGCGCCTCTTCTGCATCGAATGCATCGACGCGGGTCGGCCGGATCGGAGCCCGAGCCTCGTCGATACCGACGGGGTCGCCGTGTTTTTCTCGGATCTCACGGACTACCCGTCGCTGCCGTCGGCCGCCGACATCGTGGATCCCGCGAGCCCCTACTACGATCCGGTCCTCGCGAACAGCGCTCGGCTCTTCGGCCCCGAGAACCCGGTGACGATCGCGGGCGGAACATTCGTCAACCATCCTCACGGAGTGGCCGCGGTTCCCGAGCCGGGCGGCCTCGCTTTGCTCGGCTCGGGACTGTTCGGCCTCGTCGTCGTCCGTCGAGGCCGATTCAATGCGTCATCGCGTGCACGACGATATTGGCGCCGATTCTGAACGCGTCCGTCGCGGGCTTCAGCGGATACTGCGGGCTGCCGTACCACTCCCAGAAGTTCGCGAGGTCGTTGTTGTGGCACGCGACGACGGCGATCTGGCCCTCATCGTTGACGAGCGCGTAGTAGGCGGGCTCTCCGCCCGCGACGTAAGGCGCCATGCTCTCGAGGTCGTCGACGTGAAAGATCAGGTCGAAGATCGGATCGTCGACGTCGAGCCGCACGAAGGACCGGCCCGGAAAGACGCGGTGCATTTCCTCGCGCAGATTGTCGAGGTGGTCGCCGTCGAAGTCGTCGATCAAGATGAATCCGCCCCGCTCGATGTATTCCCGCAGATTCGCGACCTCCTGCTCCGTCATCTCCATTTCGCCGGGCTCTGAAATGTAGGCGAACGGATACTCGAAGATCTCGGGGCTGCCGAGCTCGAGCAGACGATACGACTCGAGCTCGACCGCAATGCGCGTCGTGCGCCCGATGAACTCGTCGAGGTTGATCTCGGACTCGGGGTAGTTGTGGGACCACCCCATGTGGCCGATGCGGCCGTTCGTCCCGAAGTGCCAGCGCGAGACGATGAGCTCGCTCGGCGGCGGATCGTTGTCGGGCACGCTGAGGCGCCGGTAGAAGAACTGGGCGTGCGCGAGCCCGGCGCCGAGCAGCGCCAGCATCAGAGCGGCTCCTGCCCTCCACGCGCGGCGTTTCACGCGGACAACGATACACTTTTTCGCGGGCCCGGGAGTCCCTATGATGGACCGAGCCGCGGCTGCAAGCGGCTAGGATGGACGAGCCCGGCAAGGATCCACAACAACCCACAAGAACGCCCGGAGAGGACCATGCGTATCGCACGAATTCTCGCCGTCGCCCTGCTGCCTTTCGTCACGGCGCTCGCCGCGCCGCCCTCTGCCCTCGCGGACACGATTGCGATCATCGGCACGGGCAACGTGGCCGGCGCGCTCGGCCCCGAGTTCGCCAAGCAAGGCCACACGATCGTTTACGGCTCGCGCGATCCGTTGCGCCCCGAGGTCGAGCAGCTCGTCGAGCGCACGGGTGAAAACGCGTCGGCCAAGAACCAGCGCGAGGCCGTCGTCGGCGCGGACATCGTCGTGCTCGCGGTGCCCGGCACCGTCGCCGAGCAGGTGACGGAGGAGCTCGGCGACCTTTCGGGCAAGATCGTCATCGATCCGACGAACCGCGTCGGCCCGAGCAGCGACGGCTGGGCGAACTACGGCATCGAAGGCGAAGGCTCGAACGCGGAGCTCGTCCAAAAGGCCGCACCGCGCGCGCGAGTCGTCAAGGCCTTCAACACCCTGAACTTCCGGACCATGATCGATCCCGAGACCTCCGGCGGCCCGGTCACGATCCCCATCGCGGGCGACGACGAAGCCGCGAAGCAGAAGGTGTCCGAGCTCATCCGCGGAATGGGTCTCGAGGTCGTCGACTTCGGGCCGCTTCGCTTCGCCCGGGTGCTCGAGGAGATGCTCGTGGTCTGGGCGAACGCGCGCCGCCACGGCGAGCCCTTCAACTACTACTTGCGACCCGAGCCCGCGCGGCCCGCGAACTAGCAGGCCGAGGCCCGGCGACCATCACACACAGGGGGACGATCCGATGAGCGCACCCGCCGAAAAATTCAAATCTCCCGCCCAGTACCTCGACCGCGCGATGAACCAGCTGCGCGACCTCGGGCTCGTGCCGGCGAAGCCGCAGGAAGCACCGATCGTCGACCTGCTGAACCGGATCTCGGACCTCGACCAAGACCGCGTCGTCGCGATCGCGCGGACGCTGAGCCAGGCGTCGCTCTTCAACGAGGTCGTGCGCGAGCAGCTCACGTCGATGAAGCTCGGAGAGCGCTACGACGAGATCGCGAGCTCGTTCAACAGCATTCGCGACGACGCGAAAGGCCTCGTCGATCAGCTCGAGGACGGCAAGATCGGCACCTGGGAGCGCCTCGAGACCGTCTGGATGAAGGTCACGCGCGGCGACATCTCCGATCGCTTCGAGAAGATCAAGCGCGTCTATCTCGACGTCGCGCGCGACTCGAAGGACCAGATCGAGCGCGAACACTTGATCCTGAACGCCTACATGGATTTCCGCGGTGCGCTCAAGCAGGCCGAGGTCGAAGCGCTCGAGGTGCTCAAGAAGGCCGAGCTCGAGGTCGGGCAGGCGAAGGCCGCGCTCGAGCAGGCTGCCGCCGCGGTTCAAGGCTACGCGGGCAACGATGCGGCCGAGCGCGCGCGCCTCGAGCTCGCGCGGGACGAGCGGCTTCGCGACGTGCAGCGCGCCGACGATCGATACCAGCTCGCGAAGGACATCTCCGATAACCTCACGATCGGCTACAACACCTCCGAGGTCATCATGGCGCGTCTGAACCAGACGACGACGGCCAAGGAGCGCGTCTACAAGCAGGCCATCGCCTTCTTCGGCACGAACGAGACCGTGCTCACTGCCCTGAGTGCCTCGTTCACGGGCCTGCACGGCCTTCACGAGAGCACGCAAACGCTCGAGGCCATGAAGCGCGGCGTCAGCGACAGCCTCGAGGACCTCGCCGACATCGGCGGCAAGGTGCAGGAAGAGGCCCTGCGGGCGGGCTACGGACCGACGATCCGCATGGAATCCGTCAAGAAGCTCGTCGATGCCGTCGTGAGCTATCAGGAGCGCTCGCACGAGATCATCGAGGAGATGCGCACGATGAGCACGCGCAACGCGAACGAGATCCGCGACGCCGTCGAGGACGGCAAGAAGCGCGTCGCGCGTCTTGCCGAGCGCGTGGCGGCGGCTCCGCCCGCCCCTGCTCCGCGCCCGGCGGCCCCCGGCGCCTGATCGGGCGCGCACTTTCGAGCCGCCCGCATGGCCGCTACGACGACGAAGGAGGCCGCACCTCTCGACGACGTCATGCTCGCGATGGACATCGTCGACACGCTGCGTCACCGCGAGCTCGTCGTCGAGCGCGAGCTCGCCTCGGACGAGCGCCGGGCGGACCTCGTCGCGCGTCTGAAGTCGCTTTACGCCGCGCAAGGCATCGAGGTCCCGGACCGCGTCATCGAGCAAGGCGTCGACGCGCTCGAGCAGAACCGATTCGCCTATTCGCCGGCGAAGCCCGGCTTCGGCACGTCGCTCGCGCGTCTCTATGTCTCTCGCGCGCGCTGGGGCAAACCGCTGCTCGGCGTGCTCGGCCTTGCGGCCGCCGTCTTCGCCGCGTGGCAGCTGCTCGTCGTGCAGCC
>DASTSM010000214.1:0-9610 GCA_035760685.1 Gammaproteobacteria bacterium
CGCGCGATCGGCCACGATCTGCCGCACACGGGGCACGAGCGCCGCGACGAGCTTGCTCGCCTCGTCGTGCACGGGGGCGTCCGCCTTGGCGTCGGCATCCGCCGCTACCGCGTATGCGGCGGCGAGGACGGTGAGCCTCGCGCGCTCGACGCGCGCGCCCACGGGGCATCGATCGGCGGCTGCGTCGAGGGCGGCGGCGAGCCGCGCTTCGCCGGTCGGCGGCGAATCTTCGAGTCCCCAGCCGTTGTAGGCGAGGCGCCGGCAGTCGTCGAGTCTCAACGAGCCGGTCGCCGCGCGGGCCTCCGCAAGAAGGTCGTCGATGGGCCGCAGATCGCCGAGCACGAGATCGAGCATGTCCGTGTAGAGCCCGAGGTCCATGCCCCCCGCGATGCGGGCGAGCTCTTTGCGGTCGGGACCGAGAGCCAGCACGGTCGGATAGCCCGCAATGCCGAAAACGTCGCCCCACCTCTGCGCGCCCGGGTCGTCGCCGTCGAGGTAGACGGGCACGAAGAGCTTGAGCTTCTCCTTGAAGTCCGTCCTCGAGAAGACGTGGGCTTTGAGGTCGGCGCAATAGGGGCACCAGACGGCGCCCCAGTACAAGAACACGGGCTTTTGCCGCGCGGCGGCCTCCGTGAACGCGGCATCGACGCCGCCCTGGAACCAAGCGATGCCCGAAGGCGCGTCGGAGTGGCGCGCCGAGGCCGAGGCGGCCGGACCGTTCGCGGGCCGCGCTGCGCTCGCCGCAGGCAGAGGCTTCCCCGACGCCGTCTGCGTTGCGCCCGGTTTCGGCACGGCCGTGTCCGTTGCGCTCTGAGCCGCGCTCGGCGACGGCGCCAAGGCCCAGGCCGCGACACAGGCCGTAATCCACGCGACGGCCGTCGCCTCCATTTTCGAAGCGCGAGAACGCGCCGGGCTCGGGAATAACGTCATAGGGCAGCTCCCATCGTCTTCTCTCGCGTCTTCTCTCGCTTCTTCTCTGCGTTTCTCTCGCGTCTCTCTCGCGTCGCCTCTCTCGGCGCTCGACCTCGGTCGCTCGTCAGCGCGCGCGCAAGGTCAGCGTCTTCGTCTCGAGCGCCTCGTGCTTTTTCAACGTGCGCAGCGCCCGGCGCTGCTGCGCCGCGTCTTGCGTTCTCGCGAAGAGCAGCAGGCGGCCTTTGTCGACCTGCTCTTCGAGGTACTCGGCGTCGCTCTTGCGCAGGATGGCGGCCATGGCGGCGCCGACCGCTCCCAACGCGGCCGCGCCGGCCGCCGCCGCGACGAGCGCGCCGCCGAGCACGGCGGCGGAGGCGACGGCCGTGGCACCGAGCGCCGTCGTGCCGGCCAAGGAGAAGCCCCCGACCCAAGCGTGAAGCGTATCGCCGACCGATTCGCGCCGCACGAACTCGGTCGACGGCCGGTTCGCGCGCGAGCCTTCCGAGGCGCCGGGCGTCTCGACTCGCACGGGTCCGAACGACTGCGCGGCCGCTTCCTCACGCGCAAGCACGCCGAGTGCGCGAGCCTCGAAGCCGGCGTCGAGGAGCTCCTGCGCCGCGCTCTCGAGGCGCGCGCCGTCGAGGAAGACCCCGACGACTTCTCGGATGCGCGGCGCTCCGTCGGCTCGGCTCATGTCGGTCTCCCCTCGGAGAGACGGTTCCGTCCAGCTTAACCGAACCCGACCGATGCGTCAGTCGGCCGCGACGGATGCGGACCCCGCGCCGGGGCCGGCCGCGGGCGCCGATCCCGGGCGGCCGGCCCCGCCCGAAGGCCGCCGCGGGGCGGGCCGAAGCAGCAGCAGCAGCGGCACGGCGAGCAGCGTCATGAGCGTCATGAAGCGGAAGTCGTCGAGATAGGCCAGCATGACGGCCTGGCGCGTGACCTCGCCCTCGAGCGCGACGGGACCCATCGGCGTGCCGAGGTCCCACATGCGAGGCAGCCAATGCATGGCGTCGCGGAACGGGGTGAGATTCGCGCCGATACCGGCGTGGTTGATCTGCGTGCGCTGGCCGAGCACGGTCACGACGAGCGAGATCCCGATGCTGCTGCCGATGTTGCGGATCAGGCTGAACATCGCGGTGCCTTCGTTGCGGTAGCGCTGGTCGAGTGTGGCGAATGCGGCCGTGCTGAGCGGCACGAAGATGAAGCCGAGGCCGACGCCCTGCACGACGCCGGTTACGACGATGTCCCGGACGCCGACCTCGAGGTTGAACCCGGCCATCTGCCACATCGAGATCGCGGTCATCGTGAGACCGAACAGCACGAGGTACCGAGTATCGACGCGCGTGACGAGCCGGCCCACGGCCAGCATCGCGAACATCGTGCCGATCCCGCGCGGGGCGAGCACGAGGCCCGCCGTGACGACGGGAAACCCCAGCAGGTTCTGCAGGAACGGCGGCAGCAGCGCGAGTGTCGCGAGCAGCATGACGCCGACGACGAACATGAGCGTGAGACCCGCGGCGAAGTTTCGGTCCTTGAACAGCGCGGGCTCGATGAACGGCTTCTCGGCCGTGAACATGTGGACGAGGAACATATAGAAGGCGAGCGCCGCGATGACGGCCTCCGCCACGATTTCGCGCGAGCCGAACCAGTCAAGCGAGTTGCCGCGGTCGAGCATGAGCTGCAGAGAGCCGATCGCGATGCTGAGCATCGCGAAGCCGAAGAAGTCGAAGCCGCGGTTCGGCTGGCGCTCGGTCTCGGGCACGAACGCGAGAATGCCGAGCAGCGCGAGCACGCCGACCGGCACGTTGATATAGAAGGCCCAGCGCCAGCTGTAGTACTCGGTCAGGTAGCCGCCGAGCGTCGGTCCGAGAATCGGGCCGACCATGACGCCGACTCCCCAGAGCGCCATGGCCGAGCCGTGCTTCTCGCGCGGATACGTGTCGAGCAGCACGGCCTGGGAAAGCGGGACGAGGCTCGCGCCGACGGCGCCTTGCAGGACGCGGTAGATCACGATCTGATCGAGCGACGTCGCCCACCCGCAGAGCGCCGACGCGATCGTGAAGCCGACGACGCTGCCCGCGAAGAGCCGCTTCCGGCCGAAACGCGCGGCCAGCACGCCCGTCACCGGCGTCATGATGGCGGCCGCGACGATGTACGACGTCAGCACCCACGAGATCTGGTCCTGCGTCGCCGACATGTTGCCCTGCATGTGCGGCAAAGCGACGTTGACGATCGTCATGTCGACGACCTGCATGATCGTCGCGAGCATGATCGAGATCGTGATCATGCCGAGGTGACGTTCCGGATATTTCGTGTCCATCACCGACCCGAAAAAATGGGGTCAGACCCCAATTTTTCGAAAATTGGGGTCTGACCCCATTTTTCTGTCACGGCGCGTCGCAGGCGCTCGCGGCTTGCGAGCGCGCGGTCGCGCGCGCCGCGTCGAGGCCGAGGAGGTCCGACAGCCGGCGCTCGTATCCCGTGTCGATCTTGACCTCGGCGCTCATGCCGGCGCGGAGCTCCGGATCGCCGTCGGCGACGGGCACCGAGATGCGCACCGGAATGCGCTGCGTGATCTTGACCCAATTGCCGCTCGCGTTCTGCGCCGGAATGACCGAGAACTCCGACCCGGTCGCCTGGCTGATGCTCGCGACGCGGCCCTGCCACATGTAATCGGGATAGGTGTCGAGGTGAATCTCGACCGGCTGCCCGGGGCAGACGTGCGTCAGATCCGTTTCCTTGTAATTCGCCTCGATCCAGACGCCGCTGTCCTTGACCACGCTCATGACGGCCGCGCCCGGCGTCACGTGCATGCCCACGACGGGCACCTTGCTCGCGACGCCCGCGAACGGCGCACGCACGACGGTGTGCTCGACGTCGAGCGCCGCGCTGTCGCGCTGGGACTTCGCGACGAGGTAAGCCGGCTGCTCGGTCAACGGCGTATCGGCGGAGCCGCCGAGCTGTGCCCGGAGCTGCGCGAGCGCCTGCTCCGTGATCGGAATCTGCTCCTTCGCGACGTCGACGTCGTGCTGCGCCTTGTCGACGTCCGCATCGGACCCGAGCTTCCTCTGCGCGAGCGACCGCTGCCGCTCGAGCTCGCGCTCGAGATACGCAAGGTTCGTGCGGGCGAGGTCGAGCTCGATGAGCTTCTCCTTGTACGAAGCGACGAGCCCCTGGAGAAACGAAAGAACGGCCTGCATCTGTGCGTCGCCGCGGGCGAGCGCGACGCGATAAGGCGCATCGTCGATCTCGAACAGCACGTCCCCGGTCTCGACATGCTGATTCTCCTCGACCGCGACGCGCGTGATGCGCCCCGCGACCTCGGCGCTGATGACGACCTTGTCCGCCTTGACGTAAGCGTTGTCGGTCTCGACGTAGCGTCCCGCCGCGAGGTAGAAGTAGGCGCCGCCGACGGCGACTGCGACCGGGCCGAGGACGAGCAGCACCGTCCGGACCGCGCGCCGGGCGCGCCGCGGGGGCTGCACGGAGGGTGGAGGAGCGGCGGCTGGTTTGGCGCCGGTCGGGCCGCCCGAGCCGCCGTTACCGGCCGCGCCGGCCGCGCCGGCCGCGCCGTCAGCGGGCCCGCCGCTCGACTTGCCTTCGTTTGCCGACATGGTTTGATTCGTCCTGTCTTGCGCCATCCTTGCCAGTCCTTCCGAGCGCGCCGTTGCTCGCGGCCGCTTCGGCCGACGAGAGGTTCTGTTTGATCTTGCAGAGCGCTTCGAGCAGATGCCTTTGCGCCGTCGCGGTGACGCCGACGAACGCCTCCTCGAGCATCTTCGCGGCGCGGTCGTGCATTTCCGCGAGAATCGGCTGGCACTTCTCGGTGAGGTAGAGACGCACGGCGCGCCGGTCGCCCGGATCCGTGCGCCGCTCCACCCAGCCCGCGGCCTCCATGCGGTCCACGAGCCGCGCGAGCGTGATGGGCTGCACCTCCAAGTGCTCGGCGAGGGCGGCTTGGTTCATGCCTTCGCAGCGCGAGAGATGAGCGATCGCACGCCATTGAGCCTGCGTGAGGCCGAGGTCCTGCACGCGGCGATTGAAGCTGCGCCGCAGCAAATGGGAAACGTCGGTGATCAGGAAGCCCGTGCTTCTCTGCGGATCGGGTTTGGGAGTCATGTCTATGAGACGGGGTGATAAGCATGCTTATAATAAGCGTGGCGTCAGCTGCCGCACAAGTGCGCGCGCCGATGGCTAGCAGCATGCGCCTTTGCTACGCTTGCGCGCCTACTCGTTGTCCCGATTCGGAACCGCCTTGAACACGCACTCGTCCGCCGACGGCGGCGCCGCGAAGACCGCATTCTCGATCCTCGCGGCCATCAGCTTCTGCCATCTGCTGAACGACATGATGCAGTCGCTGCTGCCCGCCATCTACCCGATACTCAAGTCGAGCTACGGCCTCGATTTCGGCCAGATCGGCCTCCTCACGTTCACGTTTCAAGCGACGGCGTCGTTGCTGCAGCCCGTCGTCGGGACCTTCACCGATCGGCGCCCGAAGCCGTATTCGCTCGCGCTCGGCATGGGGGTCTCGCTCGTCGCGCTCGTGCTGCTCTCGCGGGCCGGCAGCTTCCCCGCGCTGCTCGTCGGCGCAGCTTGCATCGGGGTCGGCTCGTCGGTGCTGCACCCGGAATCCTCGCGCGTGGCGCGCATGGCCTCGGGCGGCCGGCACGGGCTCGCGCAATCGCTGTTTCAAGTCGGCGGGAATCTCGGCTCGTCCGTCGGCCCGCTGCTCGCCGCGTTCGTCGTGCTGCGCTACGGGCAGTCGAGCCTCGCCTGGTTCGCCGCCGCGGCGCTCGTCGGCATGATCCTGCTGGTCCGCGTCGGCCGCTGGTACAAGGCGCACGGCCTCGCGCGTCTCGCGCGGCACCGCGCCTCGGAAGGCCCGGAGAAGGCGCTCTCCCGGGCGCGCGTCACGGCCACGCTCGCCCTGCTCGTCGCCCTGATCTTCTCGAAGTTCTTCTACATGGCGACGATGACGAGCTACTACACCTTCTATCTCATCGAGCGCTTCGGCGTCTCGGTGCAGAACGCCCAGGTGCACCTGTTCGTGTTCTTGGGCTCGGTCGCGTTCGGCACGCTCGTCGGCGGATCGCTCGGCGACCGCTTCGGCCGCAAGTCGGTCATTTGGGCCTCGATCCTCGGCGTGCTGCCGTTCACGATCGCGCTGCCGCACGTGAACCTGTTCTGGACCGGCGTGCTCAGCGTGCCGATCGGCATGATCCTCGCGTCGGCGTTTCCGGCCATCGTCGTCTACGGACAGGAGTTGATTCCCGCTCGCGTCGGCATGATCGCGGGGCTCTTCTTCGGGCTTGCGTTCGGGCTCGCGGGCATCGGCGCCGCCGTCGCCGGCCAGCTCGCGGATCATATCGGCATCGAGCGAGTCTACGAGCTCGGCTCCTTCCTGCCCGCGATCGGTCTGCTCGCCGCGTTCCTGCCGGACCTCGGCGCTTCGCGCCGCCGCTCCGTCCGCAGGGTCCAAGTCGATCTCGCGACCGGCGCCGGGCCTTAACGCGTTGCCATGATCGCGGCGTTCGGCTCGGGAGCGATCGGCGTCTACCGGCGGCTGCTGACCTACGTGCGGCCGCATCGCCGCGTCGTCGCCGGGTCGCTCCTCGCCGCGATCCTGAACTCGGGCGCGGACTCCGTCGTGCCGTTTCTCATGCGCGCCGTCATCGCGGAGCTCGAGGCCGGGAGCAGGGCGGGGAGCCTGTGGATTCCGCTCGCGATCGCCGTGCTTTTCCCGGTCAGAGGCGCGCTCGACTTCCTGGCCGTCTACGGTCTGAGCTGGGTCGGCCGCTCCGTCGTCATGGATCTCAGGCGCGAGCTCTTCGCCCATTATCTCGCGCTGCCGGCCCGCTATTTCGACAGGCAGGCGTCCGGCCTCTTGATTTCGAAGCTGACCTACAACACCGAGCAGGTCGCGGAGGGCATCTCCGCGGCCGTCATCGTGCTGATCCGCGACTCGCTGACGATCGCGATCCTCATCGGCGTCATGCTCTACATGAGCCCGACCCTCACGCTGCTCGTCGCCGTCGTCGCGCCCGTCGTCGGCCTCGTCGTCGCGCGCGTCGGCAAGCGGTTGCGCCGCTACGGCACGCGGATTCAAGCCTCGATGGGCGAGTTCACGCGCGCGGTGCAGCAGTCGCTGAGCGGCCATAGGATCGTCAAGATCTTCGAGGGGCAGGAGCGCGCCCGCGAGGAGTTCGCGGAGGTCAACGATCGCAACGCGCGGCTTCAGCTCAAGCTCACCGCCGTGCGGTCGCTCGGGGAAACGGTCACGCAGCTCGCCGTCGCGCTCGGCATCGCGACCGTGGTTTTCGCGGCCTTCTCCGACACGGCGTTCGCGCGGCTCGGCGCGCCGCAGTTCATCGGCTTTCTCGGTGCGATGGGCATGCTGCTCGCGCCGCTCCGCCGCATCACGAACGTCAATGCCACCGTGCAGCGCGCGATCGCCGGGGCGGAAAGCATCTTCGAGACCCTTGACGAGCCGGGCGAGTCCGAGACCGGTGGCGTGCCGGTGGCGCGGGCGCAAGGGCGCGTCGAGTATCGCGGCGTCTCGTTCAGCTACGAAGGGTCCGAGCACGAGGCGCTCGCGGGCATCGACCTCGCGATCGCACCGGGCGCCCACGTTGCGTTCGTGGGGCGCTCCGGCAGCGGCAAGTCGACGCTCGTGAGCCTGCTCGCACGGTTCTACGACGCCGACGAAGGCGCGATCCTGCTGGACGGCCGCGACATACGCGAGTATCGGCGCCGCGATCTGCGGCGCCAGCTCGCCCTCGTGAGCCAGGACGTCGTGCTGTTCGACGACAGCATCGCGAATAACATCGCGTACGGGGCGCTGTCGTCGAAGTCGAGGGCCGAGATCGAGCGCGCGGCGGAGGCGGCCTACGTCGCGGAGTTCGCCGCCGAGCTGCCCGACGGCCTCGACACGCGGGTCGGCGAGCGCGGCCTGCTGCTTTCGGGGGGGCAGCGGCAGCGCATCGCGATCGCCCGCGCGCTGCTCAAGGACGCGCCCGTGCTGATCCTCGACGAGGCGACCTCCGCGCTCGATACCGACTCCGAGCGCCGGATTCAGGCCGCTCTCGCCGCGCTCATGCGGGGCCGCACGACGCTCGTCGTCGCGCATCGGCTATCGACGATCGAAAGCGCCGACGTCATCGTCGCGATGAAGGACGGGCGCATCGTCGAGGCGGGGACGCACGAGGAGCTCATGCGCCGCGGCGGCTACTACGCGGCGCTCCAGCGCGCGCAGCTCGCCGCATGAGCCGCGGTCCCGACGAGACGACCGGACGCCCGGGGACGGCGGGAGGAACCGCGCCTAGCAGGCCGATGAAAAAGTCTCTGGTGGATGCGATGCAAGGCGAAAATCGGCTCGAAAGCGCAGCGTACATGACAGTACGTGAGCATTTCGAGCCGATTTTCAACGCCGCAGCGCGCCGCCAGAGACTTTTTCATCGGCCTGCTAGCGGAAGGCGAGGCGAATGAGCTACCTCGGGCCGCGCTACTGGCCCGTCTGGTGCTTCTACGGCTGGATGCGCTTGACCGCCGCGCTGCCGCCCGAGCTCGCGCTGCGCATCCACGAGGCGCTCGGGCTCGCCGCGTACCGCATCGCCAAGAAGCCGCGCCGCATCGTCAAACGCAACCTCGAGCTCTGCTTCCCCGAGCTCGACGGCGCCGCCGTCGAGCGGATCGCGCGCCGGCACTTCGCGGCGCTCGGCGCGTCGGTCGCCGAATGCGCGCTCGCATGGTTCGCGCCCGACGCGAAGATGAGGGATCGCTTCGAGGTCGTCGGCGCAGAGCACCTTCGCGCCGCGCTCGCGGCCGGCCGCGGCGTGCTCTTGTTCACGGGTCATTTCTCGACGCTCGAGATCTGCGGCCGGCCGTTCAAGACCCTGACGCCGCTCTTCGCCTGCATGTTCAGCCATCGCAGCAATCCGCTGCTCGACGAGATCCAGCGCCGCGGCCGCATGCGCAGCGCTCACGAGGCCGTCGCGAGCGACGACGTGCGGGGGCTCGTCAAGGCGCTGAAGCGCAACGCCGTGATCTGGTATGCGCCCGACCAGTATCATGCGGGCCCGAATGCCGCGCTGATCCCGTTCTTTCACGAGCTCGCGATGACGAACGTCGCGACGAGCCGCATCGCGCGCGTGAGCGGCGCGGCCCTCGTGCCGTTCTCGTTTCGCAGGCTCGAGGGCCGGGCGCGCTGGGAGCTCGGCTTTCATGCGCCGCTCGAGGGGATTCCAAGCGACGATCCGGTCGAGGACACGCGCCGGCTGTTTCAGCGGCTCGAGGAGTTCATTCGCGCCTGCCCCGAGCAGTACCTGTGGCTGCACAAGAAGTTTAAGGGGCGCCCCGCGCCGCTGCCGGACCTCTACCGCGGGGCTTGACGGCAGCGCGCCGCCCGCGCGTCGAGCTCGGGACCGGCGCCGCCCGCGCGTCGAGCTCGGGACCGGCGCCGCGCGCGCGTCGAGCTCAGGCGCCGACGCTGCCCGCGCGCCTTCGCTCGAACAGCGGGCGCACGAGCCGGCGGTAAGCGAGCGCCCAGCCGGTCCAGACCATGACGAGGCTCGCGGCCGTCACGAGCCCCGCGATCGTTTGACCTGCGAGACCGAAGGCCTCGCCCGTGTGCAGGAAGCGCAGCAGCGTGCGCGCCCGGCGGCCCGGCGTTTGACTCCTGAACGGCTCCTCGGCGACG
>DASTSM010000215.1:0-15512 GCA_035760685.1 Gammaproteobacteria bacterium
CGCCGAGCCTGCGCGCGGTCGCGATCGCGGAGAGCCCCGCTACGCCCGCACCCATGATCACCACGCGCGCAGGCTGAATGGTGCCGGCCGCGGTCATCAACAAGGGGAAATACTTGGGCAGATTTACCGCCGCCAACAGCACCGCTTTGTAGCCGGCGATGTTGGCCTGCGAAGACAGCACGTCCATGCTCTGCGCGCGCGTGATGCGCGGCACGAGCTCCATCGCGAACACCGTCACCTTCTTCGCCGCCAAGCGCTTCACCATCGGCGCGTTACGGTACGGCGCCATCAACCCGATGAGGATCGCGCCTGGCTTGAGCGCGTCGGCTTCGTGCATGCCGAGCGCCGGATTATCGGCGGCCTCCGTGACCTTGAGCACGATGTCGGCATCGGCGTAGGCCTGCTTGAGGTCACTCGTCAGCTTGGCGCCGGCCGCCTCGTACGCGGCATCGACGAAGGAGGCTGCCTCGCCGGCGCCCGCCTCGACGGTGACCTCGAGGTTCTCCTTGATGAGCCGCTTCACGGTCTCGGGGGTGACCGCGACGCGGGTCTCCCCGCTGCGACGCTCCTTGGGCACGAACACCTTCAACATGGCGCGCCAATATAGCGGAAGCGGCCCCGCGAGCATGCGACTTGTCGGATAAGCGCGCAGGCGCGCCGCTCGGGTCGCCTGGGATCGCGCTCGGCGAGGCGGCGAACGATGCGCGCGGGGAGCGAAGCGATTACGATGGACGCAACCCCGCAGAGTCCCGGCCCGGGGTACGACCTTGGAGGAACGCGTCGGGACCCACGGGAGGGGCCGAGCCCCATGGCAGGTCTTCCGCAACGTCCGCGCTTCTCGCAGTTCCCGAGCTCGACCGCCCGCACGCGCGACCCGGTTAAGCTGCGTCGCTTCGCCGGTCACGTCGACCACGAGGAGCGGGTCTCGCACCTGCGCATCGCCCACCTCACGGACCAGCACTTTGGCCGCGTGACGGCCCACTCCGTCCAGCAAGCCGCGATCGACCTCGCGAACCGGCAAAACCCCGACCTGATCGTGATCACGGGCGACTTCGTCTGCCACAGCCAAGAGTTCCTGGACGAGCTGGAGGCCAGTCTCGCGCAGCTGAAGGCGCCCGTGATCGGCGTGCTCGGCAACCACGATCACTGGTCGGGCGCGAGCGCGGTGCGCCGCTCGCTCCGGCGCGCTGGCGTCGAGGTGCTCGACAACGCCAACACGATCATCACCTTGCGCAACCAAACCCTGCAGGTGGTCGGTCTCGACGACGCCTACACCGGCCACGCCGATGTGGAGCAAGCCGTCAAAGGCTTGCGCCATGATCTACCGACGATCGGCCTGTCGCACATCCCGGAAGAGGCGGATCACCTCTGGGAGCGCGGCGTGCCGCTGGTGTTCTCGGGGCACACGCACGCAGGCCAGGTGACGCTCGCGCGCATGCACGAGCTCTTCCTCGGGAAGCTTATCGGACACAAGTACGTGCACGGGCTGTACGGCTGCCGCACGCGCACGTTGGGCCCGAAGGGCGCGGTATACGTCGGCGCAGGCATCGGCGCGGCCGTGGTGCCCCTGCGTCTGGGCGAGCGCGCGCGGCGCGAGGTGGCGGTGTTCGAGCTCGGCGCGCGGGCCGGCGCGCACGATTCGGCCCGCGTCGAGCTCGAGGACTTGGGCCGCCCGCTTCGGCAAGTCGGCGACGGCGTGCGCCGTCGCGATCCACTGCGCGCGGCTCCCGACGCGCTCGAGGACGGCATCGAGCTCGACGCGCGCGGCGGCGTCGAGCCCGCTCGCGGGCTCGTCGAGCAGCAGCACGCGCGCCCCGAATGCGACGGCGCGCGCGATCAGCACGCGGCGCTGCTCGCCGCGCGAGAGATCGAGGAACGGCCGCTCCGCGAGCGCCGCGAGACCGAGATCGCGAAGGATCGAGCGCGCACGCACGTTCTCGCCGGGCGTCGGCCGCTTGCGCGGCACGTCGGTGCGGAAGAGGCCGGACAGCACGACGTCGAGAGAAGTGAAATTCCAGCCGAGGCGCACGTAGCGGTCCTGGAGCTCGGGCCCCACGGTCGCGATCGCGCGCCGGGCTGTCAGCGCGTCCGTCTCGGGCCCGGTTCCGAAGTCGTAGCGCCGCGAGCCGCGCCCCGGCGCCGGCCAGCGGGTCCCGGCGACGAGCGCGAGAAAGGTGCTCTTGCCGCTGCCGTTCGCGCCGACGACGCCCCAGCTCACGCCCGGCTCGAGACGCCACGTGATGTCGTGCAGCACCGTCGCGCCGGCGATCTCGACGTCGACGCGGTCGAGCTCGACGAGCGCGTGAGGTTTACGGTCCGGCGGCATCTCGAATCGAAGGTTCCGGCGTGGGGTGCGAACGCGCGCGTACCTTAGCATCATTCGATTCGCGGCGGAGGGTACGGGGCCGCGTGAGCGCGCGCCGCCGGACCGCCCCGTCGAGTCGAAAACCGCCGCGATATTCTGCTGCGGAATCGACCATAATAGGCCGCTCGTCGTCGCGAGGTTGGGGGGCGGATCAGCGTTGAAGTCGTTGCGTCGAATCGAACACCTGGACGAATGCTATCTGCTCGACAGCGGAACGCTGCTCATCACGGGACTGCAGGCGCTGGTCCGCCTGCTGTTGACGCAGAGCTACCGCGACCGAAGGGTCGGGCTCAAGACCGCCGGTTTCGTGTCGGGCTATCGAGGCTCGCCGCTCGGCGGGCTCGATCGGGAGCTCTGGCGCGCGCGCCGCTTCCTCGACGCCGCCGACATCCGCTTTCAGCCGGGACTCAACGAAGACCTCGCCGCGACGTCGATCTGGGGCGCACAGCAGGCGAATCTCTTTCCCGGCGCGCGCTTCGACGGCGTCTTCGGTCTCTGGTACGGCAAGGGGCCGGGCGTCGACCGGTCGGGCGACGCGCTCAAGCACGGCAATGCGGCGGGCACCTCGGCCAACGGCGGCGTGCTGGTCGCGGCCGGCGACGATCACGCCTGCAAGTCCTCGTCGCTGCCGCATCAGAGCGAGTTCGCTTTCGTCGATGCGCTGATGCCGGTTCTGAATCCGTCCGACGTCGCCGAGATCCTCGAGCTCGGCCTCTACGGCTATGCGCTCTCGCGCTTCAGCGGCTGCTGGATCGGGCTCAAGATCACGCAGGAGACGGCCGACGCGACGCAGACGCTGACGCTCGAGCCCGACCGGCTCGAGATCGCGGCGCCCGATTTCGCGCTGCCGCCCGGCGGTCTCGGCATTCGCTGGCCCGATCCGCCGCGGGATCAGGAGCGTCGCCTCCACGAGCTGAAGCTTCCCGCCGCGCTCGCGTTCGCGCGCGCGAACCATTTGAATCGAGTGGTCATCGACAGCCCGTCGGCGCGCTTCGGCATCGTCACGACCGGCAAGGCGCATCTCGACGTCCTTCAGGCGCTCGACGATCTCGGCGTCGACGCGCGCACCGCGAGCGAGATCGGCATTCGGCTCTTCAAGGTGGGCATGAGCTGGCCGCTCGAGCCCGAGAGCCTGCGAGCCTTCGCGGCCGGGCTCGAGGAAATTCTCGTCGTCGAGGAGAAACGCGGTCTCATCGAGAGCCAGATCAAGGAGCAGCTCTACTCCTGGCCGGCGGACCGGCGGCCGCTCGTGGTCGGCAAGCAGGCCGAGCGCGGAGAGCCGCTGGTGCCGTCCACGGGCGAGCTCTCCTCGGCGCTCGTCACGCGCGTGCTCGCGGCGCGTCTCCAGCGTTTTCACGCGAGCGGGAGCATGGCCGAGCGGCTGCGTTTTCTCGCGGCGCAGGAGGCGCAGCTCGAGGCGCTCTCGACCGTCGCCGAAAGGCTGCCGCACTTCTGCTCGGGCTGTCCCCACAACACCTCGACTCGCGTGCCCGAAGGGAGCCGGGCCGTCGGCGGCATCGGCTGCCACTTCATGGCGGGTTGGATGGACCGCAGCACGATCACGTACACGCAGATGGGCGGCGAAGGGGCGACGTGGATCGGCCAGGCGCCGTTCACGGAAACGCCGCACGTCTTCCAGAATATCGGCGACGGCACTTATGCGCACTCCGGCAGCCTCGCCATCCGCGCGGCGGTCGCGGCCGGCGTCAACATCACTTTCAAGATCCTCTACAACGACGCCGTCGCGATGACGGGCGGCCAGCCCGTCGAAGGCGACCTCACGGTCGCGCGCGTCGTGCGGCAGCTCCAGGCGGAAGGCGTGAGCCCCATCGTCGTCGCGACCGACGACCCGAAGAAGTACGCGCGCCGCGACGAGCGCTTCGCGCTGCCGCCCGGCGTCGCCGTCAAGGACCGCCGCGAGCTCGACACGATTCAGCGCGAGCTGCGCGACACGAAGGGCGTCTCCGCGCTCGTCTACGACCAGGGCTGCGCGTCCGAGCTGCACCGCAAGCGCAAGCGCGGGCAGGCGCCCGCCGCACCGCGCCGCGCCGCGATCAACGAGCTGGTCTGCGAAGGCTGCGGCGACTGCAACGTGCAGTCGAACTGCCTCTCGGTCATGCCGCTCGAGACCGAGTTCGGGCGCAAGCGCCGCATCAACCAATCGTCGTGCAACCAGGACCTGCGCTGTCTCGAAGGGTTTTGCCCGAGCTTCGTGACGCTCGAGGGGGCGGAGCGGCGTCCGCCGAAGCCGCTCGCCTCTGAGACCGTGCCGAGCCTCCCGGAGCCTGCGACGGCGCCGATCGACTCGGTTTACAACATCCTCATCGCGGGGGTGGGCGGCACCGGGGTCGTCACGGCGAGCGGGCTCGTCGGCCTCGCGGCCCACCTCGAGGGCAAGTCCGTCCTCCAGCTCGATCAAACGGGGCTCGCGCAGCGATTCGGGGCGGTGCTCTCGCACATGCGCATCGGCCGAGACGCGGCGCGCATGCACGGCATGCGGATACCCGCGGGCCAAGTCGATCTCCTGATCGGCGCGGATCTGCTTGCGGCCGGCGGACGCGACGCGCTCTCGATGCTCGCGCCCGAGCGCTCGACCGTGATCGTGAACACGCATCACGAGATGCCGTCCGATTTCATCCGCGACCGCAACTTCGCGTTCCCGGAGGAGGGCTTGCTGTCGGCGCTCGCGCGCAGGAGCCGGCCCGACACGTGCTCGACGCTGGACGCCACGCGGCTGGCATCGGCGCTGCTCGGCGAGAGCGTCGCGGCCAACGTATTCCTGCTCGGCTTCGCGTTTCAGCTCGGCCGCTTGCCCGTCGGCGGCGCCGCGCTCTACCGCGCGCTCGAGCTCTTCGGGGTGAACGTCGAGCAGAACAAGCTCGCGTTCGACTGGGGACGCTACGCCGCGCACGACGCCGCGGCCGTCGAGCGCCTGGCCGGCGGCATCGAGCATCGGGCCGAGCCGGTCTCGTCGCTCGAGGAGACCGTCTCGCGCCGCGAGGATTTCCTCGTCGGGTACCAGGACCGCGAGTACGCGCGGCGGTATCGCGAGCGCGTCGACGCGGTCGCGGACGCCGAGCGGCGCGTCGCGCCCGGGCGCCATGAGCTCACGGAGGCGGTGGCCCGCAACTACTTCAAGCTGCTCGCATATAAAGATGAGTACGAGGTCGCTCGGCTTCACGTCGAGACGGATTTCCTCGAGAGCCTGCGGCGCAACTTCGGCGATAAGTTCAAGCTGCGCTTCCATTTGTCGCCGCCCCTCGTCGCCCGCCTAGACAAGAGCTCGGGCCGGCCGAAGAAGTACGAGGTCGGCGCCTGGATCCTGCCGCTGCTGCGGCTGCTCGCCCGCGCGAAGCGGCTGCGCGGGACGAGGCTCGATCCTTTCGGCTATACGCGCGAGCGGCGCACGGAGCGAAGGCTCGTCGAAGAGTACGAGCGAATGCTCGATCGGCTCGTGGGCGACCTCGACTTGCGGCGCTACGAGACCGCGGTCCGCCTCGCGGCGCTGCCCGATCGAGTCCGCGGGTTCGGCCCGGTCAAGCTGCAGGCCGTGAAGGCCTACGAGGCCGAGCGGCAGGAGCTGCTCCACTGCTGGGGCGACGAGGCCGCATCCGTTCCGACAGAGACGGCGCGGGCGAGCGCGGCGTGATTGCGGCTGCCCCTCGAGTTCCAGGCCCGCGGCGCGTCAGCCGGAAGAGGGCCGCGCCTCGGCTGCCGATCAGCGGCGCGAGCGGCCGCCTTCCGCGGCCGTTGCGCAGCGGATGCATCGATCGGCGAACGGGTACGCCCTGAGACGCGCCATCGGTATCTCCTCGCCGCAGTCGACGCAGATGCCGTAAGTCTCGTTCTTGATCTGCTCGAGTGCCTTGGCGATCTTGTTGAGCTCGGCGCGCGTCTCGTTGCCGAGCGCGTCGACGACCTCGGCGTTCTCGAGCTCCTGCGCCTGCTCCTGAGAATCCGCGCTGCGTCCGCGCAGCAGGTTCTGCTTGATATTTTCGAGCCGATTCGACAACTCGGCTTGCTTCGCGAGCAAGATCTCGCGGATTTCTGCGTAGCGATCCATGGAAACCTGGAATTTCCGCGGGCGTATGCCCACAGCATATCTTGTCCGGCTCCGATCCCCAACCCGGAAGCGGACGGAGGAAGCCGTCGGAAAGCGCCGGCGGACGGCGCTCGACGAGACGGGTAGCGAGGCTCGCGGCGCGACCGCGCTCCGGGGACCCGGCTCGCCTCGCGGCCGCGGCGCGTCAGCGGTCCTCGAGCCGCTTGAAGCTCGAGAGGTGGCGCAGCGCGGATTGCTCGTCGCCGCTCTGCTCGTAGAGACGCGCGAGGTTGAAGTGCGCCTCGCCGATCGTCGGATCGAGGGCGAGCGCTCTCTTGTAGAGCGACATGGCCTCGTCGAGCGCCCCGCGGTCCTCGAGGACGACGCCGAGGTTGAAGTGCGCGATCGCGTGCGCGGCATCGAGCTCGAGCGCACGGCGGTAGAGCGACTCGGCCTCCTCGAGCGCGTGCGCCGCGTGGCGCAGACGGCCGAGATTCACGTGCGAATCGACGTGCCGAGGATCGGTTAGGATGGCCTGGCGGTACGCGGACTCGGCTTCCGCCGGGGCGTCGGATTGCTCGAGCGCGATACCGAGCTCGAACCACTCCTCCGCGGTCGGTTTCGCCGGCGCGGGCGCCGGCGGGCGCGGTTGCAGCCGGGCCACGTTCGAGGCCGGCTCCGGAGAGAAGTCGAACAGCGCCTGACCGGTCTCGGCGTCCCACGTCATGCTGCCGGCCGTCGCGAGCAACTCGCTGCCCTCGAAGCGCATACGGATGGAGCACAGCGGACGGCCGTCGCGGAGCTGACGCCCGAGCTTGCGCAGCGCGCGCCAGATCCGGCGAGCGTTGCCTTCGACGCAGAGGAGACGCTTCGCGGTCCTGAGCCAGACGAGATCCTGGAACGAGAAGCGCAGGTGTCCGCGCGGAGTTCGATCGGGGGCGACGAGGCCGGCTCGCGCCCAGGCGCGAACCCTGTCCGGCCGCACGTCGAGAAGCGTGGCGAGTTGCCGGGTCGAGTAGGCGCTCATGTCGGCTGACCTGTGGCGGCGGCGGTCGCGCCAGTCGCGCGCATTCTAATCGCGTTCGCCGGGATTTTCACGAGGGCGCGGCCGGTGCGCGCGGCGCACGCCGTCGCGCCGGTCGTCGCGCCGGTCGCCGAGGAGGATCAGACGCCGTCGGCCTGCATCGGGATCGCGAAGCGCTCGCAGTAGCGCCGAAAGCGGGCGCGCTCGGTCGCGTGATCCAGGCCGTACTGCGATAAAGAGTAGCGATGGACCCCATGCTTGTTCTTCGGATTGGCCGCGAGGAACGAGCGCATGGCGGCGCGCGCCTCGTCGGTCAGAGGCCAGCCGAGGAAATCGTAGATGCGCTCGAGCGTCGCGTCGGGCCCGCTCTCGATCTCGTCGTAGCCGACGTCGAGGAACTGCCCCGCGGGCGCTCCGTCGCGGACGGCGAGGAAATCGTCGAGGGCGCGAGCCCAGCGATCCGTCCAGTCCGCGGCGATCTCGGTCGGGACGGCGCCGTCGCTGAACGCGCGGCGCAGCACGGTCGCATGGCTCGCCATCGAAGCCATGACGCGCAGCGGATCGCGGTGCGTCTGCACGATCTTCGCGCGGGGGTACCGCTCGAGCAGCGCGCGCAGCGCGAAGAGATGGCCGGGCGCTTTCAGGATCCAGCGCCTTCCGGGCCGCCGCGCCTGGAGGTGCTGCAGCAGCCGGTGGTGAAAACGATACGCGAGGTGCTGAGAATCCCTCTCGAACCAGTCCTCGTAAGACGGCACGTTGTGCGTCGTATGAAACTGGATGCTCATGAAGACTTGCGCGGTGATCGCGATGCATTCCTGGGGCAAGTCGGGCGCGATCGGATGGATGCGCTTGAACTCCGGCGCGAGCCGGTTGGCCCACGCGAGCCTCGACGCGGTGCGGCGGCGTATCCGCGCCACGCTCTCGGGATCGTTCGAGTAGCCCGCGGGATACATGACCTCCCACGTCAGCGGTACGCGGTTGTGGGGGTCCTGGCACATGAGCCCGTGCAGCAGCGTCGTGCCCGTGCGGGGCAGGCCGATGATGAAGACCGGGTCCTCGATCGTCTGCGGCTCGATCGAAGCATCGTCGCGCCGCTCCTGCTCGAGCTTGAGCAGGTTCGCGAGCAGGCTCACGAGAAGCTCGCGGACCGTGATGCGGCCGAGCGACGTCAGCCGCGCCTCGTCGCGGTACGACCGAAGCAAGCGGTCGAGCGGCTCCTCGAATTCCCAATCGCCGAAAGCGCCGAGGCCCGTGCGCCGTCTCGCGGCCTGCATCAACGGCTCGGCTTCGAGGGCGGGCGCTTCGACGCCGAGCCGGCGCATGAATCGCCCGCCGGTGTTGAGTGCACCGACGGCGGCCGTGACACAGGTGCGGGCAAGACTCATGCGGAGGCCGAGGCTTTGTTACTATTCGAGCGCGGCATTGTCGCCCAGTAGCTTTCGCTCAGCAAATGGCTAGACCGGCGATCGACGTCGAGCACCTTCGCGCGCTCATCAAGGACGTCCCCGACTTCCCCAAGCCCGGGATCGTTTTCAAGGACATCACGCCCGTGCTGGCCGATCCCCAGGGGTTCGGCTCGGCCGTCGAGCACCTCGCGCGCGGCGTCGCCGAGCTCGGGGCCGAGGCGCTGCTCGCGATCGAATCGCGCGGCTTCATCTTCGGCGCGGCGCTCGCACAGCGGCTCGAGATGCCGATGCACTTGGTCCGAAAGCGCGGCAAGCTGCCGCGGGAGTCGGTCAGCATCCGCTACGAGCTCGAGTACGGATTCGACCATCTCGAGGTGCACCAGGACGCCGTGCGGGCCGGAGGGCGCTATCTCGTCGTCGACGACCTCATCGCGACGGGCGGGACGGCGGCCGCGGTCGCCGAGCTCGTGCGTCGGCAGGGCGGGTCCGTCGCGGGTTTCGCGTTCTTCATCGAGCTCGCGTTTCTCGAGGGGAGGGCGATGCTCGAAGGCGCGCCGATCGTGAGCGTGTTGACGTATTGAGGTGCGCCGGCGCCGTGGCGGTAGGTGGCGGTAGCCTGCTAGTAGGCGCGCTTTAGTATGAATTCGCTGAGCCAGCGCAGCCCGTCGGCGCGCTCGCCGAAGACGTCGATGGCCTCGAGCGCGCGCGCGTACACCTCGTCGGCTCGTCGCCGCGCGCCCTCGACGCCGAGCAGCGAGGGGTAAGTCGATTTGTCGTTCGCGGCGTCGCTCTGGGAGCTCTTGCCGAGCGTCGCGGTATCCTGCTCGACCTCGAGGAGATCGTCACGGATTTGAAAGACGAGACCGATGTCCGTCGCGAAAGCATCGAGGCTCGCGCGCTTGCGCTCGTCGAGGCTCGCGAGCTCGCTCGGCATCAGGATGGCGGCGCGGATCAGCTCGCCCGTCTTGCGGCGATGGATGGTCTCGAGCTCGCGCTCGCTGATTCGGCGGCCCTCCGCCTCGATATCGAGGGCTTGGCCGCCGACCATGCCGCTCGGCCCGGCCGCGCGCGCGAGGAGATGGACGATGCGGCACAGCTCCGCGGACCGCGACGCGAGCGACTCGTCGGCGCAGAGCACCTCGAACGCGAGCGCCTGCAGCGCGTCGCCGGCGAGGATTGCGGTCGCCTCGTCGAAGGCCTTGTGGGTCGTGGGCCGGCCGCGCCGCAAATCATCGTCGTCCATCGCGGGGAGGTCGTCGTGCACGAGAGAATAGGCGTGCACGAGCTCGACGGCCGCCGCGACGGACTCGAGCGCTCGAGGCTCGACGCCGCACGCCTCGCCGCTCGCGAAGACGAGCAGGGGACGCACGCGCTTGCCGCTGCCGAGCACCGAGTAGAGCATGGCTTCGCGCAAGCGGGCGGGGGTGTCGGCGTCTCGGCTGAGGACGTGCTCGAGGCGCAGGTTCACGCGATCTCGATAGCGCGCGAGACGCTCGCCGAACGCCTCGTTCGGAGCCCGTGCTATCATAATTCGCCATCGTAACACCTAAACGGCGGCCCCGTTGCAAGCATTCGTAAAGTCGGAAACAACCCACATCGGCGCCGCGAGCTCCGACTTGGATTTCCAGACAAGGATCTTGCCCGGCGTTTCGCGCACGTTCGCGCTGACGATTCCCGTGTTGCCCGACGGCCTCGCGCAGGTCGTGACGAATGCCTATCTCCTCTGCAGGCTGGCCGACACGATCGAGGACGACGTCGGTCTCGACAACGAGCAGAAGTCCGCCTTCCACAAACGCTTCGTCGCCGTTCTCGAAGGCTCGGAGGACGCGAACGCATTCGCCGCCGAGCTCACGCCGCTCTTGTCGTCCCGCGTCTTGCCGGACGAGCGGGAGCTCGTCGCGAACGCGGCTTCCGTGATCAGGGTCAGTCACGGCTTCGACGCCGCGCAGCGCGCCGCGCTGAACAGGTGCTTGCGGATCATGTGCGCGGGCATGCCCGAGTTTCAGCGCAACAAGAGTCTCGCAGGCCTCGAGGATCTCGAGGAGATGTCGTCCTACTGCTACTACGTGGCGGGCTGCGTCGGCGAGATGCTGACCGAGCTCTTCTGCCGCTATTGCCCCGAGCTCGAGCCGCAGCGCGAACGGTTGATGCACCTCGCCGTGTCGTTCGGCCAGGGTTTGCAGATGACGAACATCTTGAAGGACATTTGGGACGACCGGGCGGCCGGCGCGTGCTGGTTGCCGCGCTCGGTCTTCGGCAACGGCGCGCTGGATCTCGAGCAGCTCGAGGAGAGTCATCTGACCCCGGCCTTCCGCGATGGGCTCGATGTGCTGATCGGCGTCGGGCACGCGCATCTCCGCAATGCGCTCGAGTACACCTGCCTGATCCCGAAGCGCGAGGTCGGCATCCGCAAGTTCTGTCTCTGGGCGCTCGGGCTCGCGGTGCTGACTTTGCGCAAGATCCACCGCAATCCGGGTTTTCTCTCCGGCGCCGAGGTCAAGGTCTCTCGCCGTACCGTGAAGGCCACGATCTTCACGACGAACCTGACTCTCATGAGCAATCGCGCGCTGCGCCTCGTGTTCGAGCGCGCCGCGGACGGCCTGCCGCTCGTGAGCCTCGAGGCACCGCTCGCGGGATGCGGCGCCCCGTCCATGCCGAGGCGGCTGGATGTCAGGTGACCGGCGACCCGCGGCCGCCGACGTCTCCACCGAATTTCCCGCCGTCGCCGACGTCTCCAGCCGACTCCCCGCCGTCGCCGTCGTCGCTGCCTTGAGCTTCGAGAGTCGCTGCGTGACCCGGCACCTCGGCCGCTCGCGGCGGGAGGCGGGCCGCGTCTCGGTGCGTCAATGCGGTCCCGGAGCCGCCCGCGCCGCGCGGGCCGCCGCCGATGCGATCGAGAGCGGCGCCGCGGGCCTCGTGTCGTGGGGGCTCGCGGGCGGGCTCGACCCTGCGGCCGCGCCCGGGACGCTGGTTCTTCCGCGGCGCGTGGTTACGGCGAGCGACGGGACGTACACGGCGGTCGACCGGACCTACGAGGCCGATGCGAGCTGGCGGTCGCGGCTCGCGGCCGCCCTCGCCGAAGCGGGGTTCTCCTTGCACGAAGGCCCGCTGCTCGGGAGCGACGTCGTGCTCCGCCGGCCCGAGGACAAGGCCCGCGCGGCCGCGGCGACGGGCGCCGTCGCCGTCGACATGGAGTCGGCGGGCGTCGCGGACGCCGCGGCGGCGGCCGGCGTTCCGTTCGTCGCGCTGCGCGTCGTCGCCGACGCGGCCGCGGACGTGCTTCCCGTCGGCATCGAGCGCTGGATCGACGAGCGCGGCAATCGGCGTTTCGCGCCGGCGGTGGACGCCGCGCTCCGGCCGGCCGATTGGCCGCCGCTGCTGAGGCTGGCGCGGCGCTACGGTGCCGCGCGCCGGACCCTCCTGGCCCTGGCCGCGTTGCTCGCGCCTTCCGGCTTTTTGCTCGGGCTCGGTCCGCCATGACGGTCCTCGTGACGGGCGCGAACGGCTTCGTCGGCGCGGCGGTCGTGCGCGCGCTGCTCGCCGAGGGCGAAAGCGTGCGCGCGCTCGTGCGCGCGGCGAGCGACCGCCGGAATCTCGAGGGCCTGCCCGTCGAGCAAAGAGAAGGCGACATCACGCGGCCCGAAACGCTGCGGCCCGCGCTCGCGGGCTGCGGCGTCGTCTTTCACGTCGCGGCGGACTATCGGCTCTGGGCGCCGGACTCCGAGCGCATGCATGCGCCGAACGTGCAAGGCTCGCTCAACGGGCTCGCGGCGGCGGCCGCCGCCGGCGCGGAGCGGCTCGTCTATACCTCGAGCGTCGCGACGCTCGGCATCCGACCGGATCGAAAGCCCGCCGACGAGGAGACGCCCGTCGCGCTCGGGGACATGATCGGGCCTTACAAGCGCTCGAAGTTTCTCGCGGAGGAAGCCGTGCGCCGGCGCGCCGCCGAGCTCGGCTTTCCCGTCGTGACCGTGAACCCTTCGACGCCGATCGGTCCGGGCGACATCAAGCCGACGCCGACGGGCCGCGTGATCCTCGATGCGGCGGCGGGCCGCATGCCGGCGTTCGTCGATACGGGATTGAACCTCGTGCACGTCGACGACGTCGCTGCGGGGCACGTGGCGGCGCTCAAGCGCGGCCGCCCCGGCGAGCGCTATATTCTCGGCGGCGCGGACATGAGCCTCGAAGCGATCCTGCGCGTCGTCGCCAGGTGCCGCGGGCGGCGGCCGCCCCGGCTGCGCTTGCCGCGCTGGTCCGTCTATCCGGCCGCCTTCGCCTCGGAATGGCTCGCCGCCCGGACGGGCCGCGAGCCGCGCGTGACGCTCGACGGCCTGCGCATGTCGGCCAAGCACATGTACTTCTCGAGCGGCAAGGCCGAGCGCGAGCTCGGCTATCGCTGGCGCGATCCCGAGCAGGCGATTGCCGACGCCGTCGATTGGTTTCGCCGCAACGGCTACCTCTCCGCATGAAAATGGGGTCAGAGCCGAATTTTCCGTCGGCGTCGGAAGAATCTTCGAATTTGACTCGTCTGATAGGGTGATGGCGGGAACCGGGAAAAAAATGGGGTCAGACCCCGTTTTCGGCGGCAGGCACGTCGGAGGAATAATGGGGTCTGACCCCAATTTCCGGCAGAAGAAAAATGGGGTCTGACCCCATTTTCGGTGGCAGCTATGCAGGGTAGGGCCAAGGCGCGGGCGAACATCGCGCTCGTGAAGTACTGGGGCAAGGCGGACGAGCGCCTGAAAATTCCCGCGGTCGGATCGATCTCGATCACGCTGGATGCGCTCTGGTCCGAGACCGAGGTCCGCTTCGATGCGGGCCTTGCCGGCGACGAGCTCGTCCTCGACGGGGCCGAGCGGCCCGAGCAACGCGCGAAGGTCTCGGCCTGCCTCGACGTGCTGCGCGAGGCGGCAGGCGTCTCGCTGCGGGCGCGCGTCGTGAGCCGCAACAATTTCCCGACCGGCGCCGGGCTCGCGTCCTCGGCGTCGGGCTTCGCCGCGCTCGCGGCGGCCGCCGCGAAGGCGCTCGGTCTCGAGCTGTCCGGCACCGAGCTCAGCATCGTCGCGAGACGGGGGTCCGGCTCCGCGGCGCGCTCGGTGTTCGGCGGCTTCGTCGAGATGCACGCGGGTCGGGCATCCGACGGGCGCGACAGCTTCGCCGAGCCGCTTCTGCCGCGCGAGGCCTGGCCGCTCGAGGTCGTCGTCGCCATCACGGCGCGCGGCGAGAAGGAGATCGGCTCGGGCGCAGGCATGGCGCGCTCCGAGCAGTCGTCCCCGTATTACGGCGACTGGGTCGCGACGCATCCCGCCGACCTCGCTGCGGCGCGCGACGCGATTCGGCGCCGCGACTTCGAGGCGCTGGCCGACGTCGCAGAGCACAGCTGCCTCAAGATGCACGCCGCGGCAATGGCGGCGAAGCCGGCGCTGATCTACTGGAACGGGACCACGGTCGAGTGCATGAATCGGGTCCGCAAGCTTCGGCGCTCGGGCGTCGGCGTCTTCTTCACGATCGATGCGGGCCCGCAGGTCAAGGCGGTCTGCGAGCCGGGCGCGACGGCGCGCGTCGCGGCGGCGCTCGCGGAGGTGCCCGGCGTCCTCGACCGCATCGTCACGGGGCTCGGACCCGGCGTCGAGGCCGGTTGAATGCGAGTCGTCGCGCGCGCCCCGGGCAAGCTGGCCGTGCTCGGCGAGTACGCGGTCCTCTACGGCGCGCCGGCCCTCGTGCTCGCCGTCGACCGCGAGTGCCGGGCCGAAATCGCGCCCGCCGAGGACGGCCGCAGGCGTCTCGCGACGCGGTCCCCTGCGTTCCGCGAGATCGATTGGCCCGCGACGGGATCCACCGCCGTGCCGCTCGTCGATCTCGTGCTCGAGACGTGGCCGGGCTCTGCGCCCGCCTGGCGGGCGGAGCTCGACTCGGCGAGGTTTTATCTCGGCCCAGCGAAGCTCGGCCTCGGCTCGAGCGCAGCGGCGCTCGTCGCATTTGCCGCGGCTTGGACGGCCTCGCTCGGCCTGCCCCGTCCGACGCTGCGGCGGCTCGTCGAGCTGCACCGCCGTTTCCAGGGCGGTGCAGGCAGCGGCTTCGACGTGGCGGCGTCCGTGACCGGCGGGCTCATCGAATATCGGCTCGACGGCGATTCTTTGCCGCTTGTCGGTTCAGTCCGAATGCCGAACAGTGTAGGATTCGCGAGTATTTTTGCCGGCCGCTCCGCCTCGACGCCCGATTTCGTGGCCCGGTTCGAGGCCTTTCGACGCGGCAGGCCGCAGGCGGCCGAAGGGCGGCAGCGCGCCATGACGGACATTGCCGAGCAGGCGTGCGCCGCGGTGGGTGGGGCCGACGGCGCGGCGCTCGTGCGGGCCGTGGAAGCTTACGGGCGCGAGCTCGAGCGGCTCGGCGGCGATATCGGCGCGGACATCGTCACCGCCGAGCATCGAGCGATACGCGAGATCGCGGGCCGCTTCGGAGTGGCGTACAAGGTCAGCGGCGCGGGCGGCGGCGACCTCGGGTTGGGGATAGGGGACGACCCAGAGGCGCTGGCCGCGTTCTGTCGTGCCGCAGGCGAAAAGGGTTATAAGGCCCTGAACTTGCATCTAAACGCGGATGGCCTGGTTGTCGAGGAGCTAGCCGAGTGAGTGGGGACGGACTCAGGATTCCGGAATTCTACAAGCTCAGCGTCGA
>DASTSM010000216.1:0-8331 GCA_035760685.1 Gammaproteobacteria bacterium
CGTGCATCTCGAGCTCACGGGCGACAACGTCACCGAGTGCATCGGCGGCGCGCGCGGGCTCAAGGAGTCCGATCTCGCGCGCGCCTACAAGACGCAGGTCGATCCGCGGCTCAACTACGAGCAGGCCATGGAGATCGCCATGCTGATCGCGGGCCGCATGACCCTCTACTGAAAAATGGGGTCAGACCCCATTTTTCGGGTAAATGGGGTCGGAGCGGATTTTTTTCCGCGTCGTCGCACGGGCGCTTGCGAAACATCGGCTCTGACCCCATTTTCGTTAAATCGGCTCTGCCCCCCCGTTTCTTAAGACGGCTTCGGCCGGCGGCTATGCAATGCGTTACGACCACATCAGCGTGCCGAAGGACGGCCAACGGATCACGATCAACGAGGACAAGTCGTTGGCGGTTCCGGACACCCCCATCTTGCCGTACATCGTCGGCGACGGCATCGGCATCGACGTGACGCCCGTCATGCGCGAGGTGCTCGACGCGGCCGTCGCGAAAGCCTACGGCGGGTGGCGGCGCATCGCATGGATGGAGGTCTATGCAGGCGGCAAGGCGGTCGAACGCTACGGCGCGGGCGAGTATCTCCCCGCCGAGACGATGGACGCGCTCGAGCGCTTCGTCGTCTCGATCAAAGGGCCGCTCGCGACGCCGGTCGGCGGCGGCATCCGCTCGCTCAACGTCGCGATCCGTCAGCGCATGGACCTCTACGCGTGCGTGCGGCCGATCCGCTACTTCCCCGGCGCGTCGACGCCCTCGAAGGTGTCGAAGCACGTCGACATGGTCGTGTTCCGCGAGAACACGGAGGACATCTACGCCGGCATCGAATGGCCGACCGGCTCGCCCGAGGTCCAGAAGCTCATCGACTTCCTGCAGCGCGAGCTCGGCGTCACGCAGATTCGCTTCCCGTCGAGCGCCGGCATCGGCATCAAGCCCGTGTCGCGCGAGGGATCGCAGCGCCTCGTGCGCAAGGCGATCGAGTACGCGGTCCGCTACGACCGCCGCTCGGTCACGCTCGTGCACAAGGGCAACATCATGAAGTACACGGAGGGCGCGTTCCGCAACTGGGGCTACCAGCTCGCGCGGGACGAGTTCGGCGCGCGCGAGATCGACGGCGGCCCCTGGCTATCGTTCCGCAATCCGCGCACGGGCCGCGAGATCGTCATCAAGGACGTCATCGCCGACAACTTCCTGCAGCAGATCGTGCTGAGCCCGCAAGGCTACGACATCATCGCGACGCTGAACTTGAACGGCGACTACATCTCCGACGCGCTGGCCGCGCAGGTCGGCGGCATCGGCATCGCGCCCGGCGCGAACATCGGCGACGGCTACGCCGTCTTCGAGGCGACCCACGGCACGGCGCCCGACGTCGCGGGCAAGGACCGCGTGAACCCGGGCTCGCTGATCCTCTCCGGCGAGATGATGCTGCGCTATCTCGGGTGGGACGAGGCGGCGGCGCTCGTCATGAACGGCGTCGCGCGCACGATCGCGGCGAAGGAGCTCACGTTCGACCTCGCGCTGATCCGCGAGTCGATGCGGGCGGAGATCCCGGACCGCAAGGAGCCCGTGACGGAGCGGCTCGAGCATCTGATCCCGGGCGCGACGCTCGTCGGCACGCGCGGTTTCGGCGAGGCCGTGATCCGGCACATGGACGACGCGCCCGATTCCTACCCGGGTGGGCTCGCGAGCTGAGAGAATCAACGTCCGCGGGGGTTGTCGAAGACGACGACGCCCTGCAAGTCCCGAGTCCGCGGAGTGAACGAGCCGAAGCATCCCAACCTAGCCGCGCCCGCCGATCGGCATTTCGGCGAGCGGGCCGTGCCGCCCGGCGAGCAGCCTCTCGGCGAGGGGGCCGTGCTCTGCGAGGGGGCCGTGCCGCCCTCCGAGGAGCCGGCCGATTCCGCAGCGATGGCGCCCGATTCCGCGGCGGCTCCCGCCGATTCCGCCCCGGCGGCGCCGGCCGATTCCGCCCCGGGGGCCCCCTTCGATCCGACCACGCTGCTGCGCCACCTGACGCACAAGCCCGGCGTCTATCGAATGCTCGACGCGGACGGGAAGGTCATCTACGTCGGCAAGGCGCGGGACCTCCGCCGCCGCGTCGGCAGCTACTTCCACGGCAGGGCGCACGACGCAAAAACCATCGCGATGCTGCGCGCCGTCGCGGACGTCGAGGTCACGGTTACGCGCACCGAGACCGAGGCGCTCATGCTCGAGTACAACCTCATCAAGCGGCACCGGCCCCGCTTCAATGTCGTGCTGCGCGACGACAAGAGCTATCCGTACATCCACGCCGACACGGACAGCGACTTCCCGCGCCTGTCGTTTTATCGGGGGCCGCGCACGAAGAAGGGCAAGCTCTTCGGCCCGTATCCGAACGCGGGCTCGGTGCGCGCCTCGCTCGGCGAGCTCCAGAAGCTGTTCCGGCTGCGGCAATGCGAGGACAGCTACTTCGCGAACCGATCCCGGCCGTGCCTGCAGTTCCAGATCCAACGCTGCTCGGCGCCATGCGTCGGTCTGATCTCGAAGGAGGACTACGCGCGCGACGTCGAGAACGCGATCCTGTTCCTGCAGGGCGATAGCGACGCCGTGACCGAGCGGCTCGCGGAGCGCATGGAGCAGGCCTCCGCGGAGCTCCGTTTCGAGCGGGCGGCCGAGTACCGCGATCAGCTCGCGAAGCTGCGCCGCCTCCAATCGCAACAGCTCATGGCGGGCGTCGCGGCGGATTTCGACGCGATCGGCCTCGCCGAGGTTCACGGCGTGCACTGCGCGGCCGTGATGTTCTTCCGCGGCGGCCGCTCGCTCGGCAGCCGCAATTATTTCCCGAAGGTCGCGGCCGGCTCCGGCGACGACGAGGTCATTCGCGCGTTCCTGCTCCAGTACTACGTCGGCCGCGAGGCGCCCCGGGAGATCCTCGTGAGCCGCGCCGTGCCGGAGGCCGAGGCCATCGCCGCGATGCTGACGGAGCAGACCGGGCATCGCGTCGAGATCAAATGGAGGCTGCGCGGCGATCGAAGCAGGCTCGTCGAGATGGCCGTGACGAACGCGCGGCAGGGCGCCGAGCTCAAGGTCAACGCGGCGTCGACCGTCACGGCACAGCTCGAGGCGCTGGCCGAGGCCCTCGAGCTCGAGGAGACCCCGGCGCGGCTCGAGTGCTTCGACATCAGCCACACGGCGGGCGAGGCGACCGTCGCCTCGTGCGTCGTGTTCGGGCCGGAAGGGCCGTTGAAATCTGACTACCGGCGCTTCAACATCGGCGGGATTACGTCCGGCGACGACTATGCGGCGTTGACGCAGGCGCTGACTCGGCGCTATGCGCGCCTGAAGCGCGGCGAGGCGCCGCTGCCGGACGTGCTGCTCATCGACGGCGGACGCGGCCAGCTGGCGCAGGCGGAGAGCGTGCTGAACGAGCTTCAGATCGAAGGCGTGAAGTTGGTAGGCGTCGCGAAGGGCGAGGGCCGCAAGCCCGGCCGCGAGCGCCTCTACGTATCGGGGCGCGAGCGGCCGCTCGCGCTGCCGGATACCTCGCCGGCGCTGCATCTCGTCCAGCAGCTGCGCGACGAGGCCCACCGGTTCGCGATCACGGGCCACCGGGCGCGCCGCGAGCGGCGCAGGACCGCATCGCCGCTCGAGGAAATCCGCGGCCTCGGGCCGAAGCGGAGGCGCGAGCTCTTGCGCCAGTTCGGGGGTCTGCAAGCCGTCGCGCGCGCCGGGGTCGACGATCTCGCGCGCGTGAAAGGCATTTCGCGCCAGCTCGCGCAGTCGATCTACGAGCACTTCCACTCGTAGCGCCATGGCTGCGAGCCGAGAGCGAGGCATGGTCTTCAATTTGCCGAATGCGCTGACGTGGTTTCGCATCCTCGCGATTCCGCTGGTCGTTATCGTCTTCTACCTCCCCGTGCACTGGGCGCGTCCCGCCGCGGGGCTCTTGTTCGGCTTGGCCGGCATCACCGACTATTTCGACGGCTATCTCGCGAGGCGCCTGAATCAGACCTCGAAGTTCGGCGCGTTCCTCGATCCCGTCGCGGACAAGCTCATCGTGTCGACCGCGCTGGTGCTGCTCGTCCAGGCCGATCCGACGATCGTGCTCTCGGTGCTCGCCGGCATCATCATCGGCCGAGAGATCACCGTGTCGGCGCTGCGCGAATGGATGAGCCAGCTCGGCGCGCGCTCGCACGTCGCCGTGACCTTCTTCGGCAAGTGGAAGACGACGCTGCAGATCGTCGGCATCGGCCTCATGCTGTACCAGCGGCCCATCGCGGGGGTCGAGCTCTATCCCGTCGGCGTCGCGCTGCTTTTCATCGCGGCCGTGCTCACGATCTGGTCCATGCTCGACTACCTGCGGGCCGCGTGGCCCATGATGGTCAAGGAAGGCTGACAGGACGCAAAATGGGGTCAGACCCCATTTTTGGAGCACCAAAATAGGGTCCACGCAAAATGGGGTCAGACCCCATTTTTGGAAAACATCGGCACTGGCCTCTTTTTAAGGAGACACCTATGTCGCCGCGTGAGAATTCTCGAGGTTCGACGCGCCGCGAGTTTATCGGCGGCCTCTCCCTGACCGCAGCCGTAGGCATGCTGGGCCTCGCGGCCGGCGCCTCCCGGACGGTGTTCGCGCAGAACGCGCCGCTCAAGATCGGCATCATCGGCACCGGGCGCATCGGCAGCGCGCTCGCGCGGCATTGGGTCAAGGCCGGGCACGAGGTTCTGAGGTCCTCGAGGCATCCCGACGAGCTGAAGCCGCTCGCCTCGGAGCTTGGGGCCAGGGCTCGGGTCGGCACGCCCCGCGAGGCGGCGGCCTTCGGCGACGTCGTGCTCGTGTCCGTGCCGTACTCCGCGATGCCGCAGATCGGCCGCGACTACGCCGCCGAGCTCAAGGGCAAGATCGTGCTCGACACGAGCAACCCGGTCGAGAGGCGCGACGGTCCCATGGCCGCCGGCGCGCTCAAGAAGGGCTCGGGCGTCGCGTCGTCCGAGTACCTCGCGGGCACGCGCCTCGTGCGCGCGTTCAACTGCATACCCGCCGCTTCGCTCGCGAACGAGGGCAACCGCAGGCCGGAGCGCATCGCGATTCCGATCGCGGGTGACGACGATGAGGCGCTCGCCATTGCGAAGCGGCTCATCGACGAGGCCGGCTTCGACTCCGTCGTCGTCGGCGGGCTCGAGAGCGCGCGGCGCTTCGACCTCGGTCAGCCGCTCGCGAGCAAGCTCATGACGGCCGCGGAGCTCGAGCGCGCCGTCAAAGAGGGTGCCTGATTAGTGGAGCTCGCGGAGGCTCGGCGCTTCGCGCTCTCGCTGCCGGAGGTCACCGAGGAGCCGCATTTCCATCTCTCGTCGTTTCGCGTGCGCGGCAAGATCTTCGCGACGGTTCCGCAGGGCGACGCGCTGCTGCACGTCTTCGTGTCGGACGAAGACCGCGAGCTCGCGGTCGCCGTCGAGCCCGAAGCCTACGAGACGCTTTGGTGGGGCAAGAAGGCCGTCGGCGTCAAGGTGACGCTCGCGACGGCCGACGCGGGGCGCCTCGAGGATCTGCTTCGGGCCGCGTGGGCGCGCAAGGCGCCGAAGCGTCTCGCGCGCGCCGCGCGAGGCGACGCCGTCGAATGACCCCCGCGAAGGAAGGTGTTCCGCGCCGGAGCCGGCCGCTAGTCGACCTCGAACAAGTTGAGGGTTTCGCTCTCTATTGCCGCTGAGAATTGCCGCATGGATAAGGATTTCGGACTCGACGAAGACCTCGCGCTCGCTCACGCGCTCGCGGACGCCGCGCGCTCGGTCTCGATGACGTACTTTCGCCGCTCGCCGCGCCAATGGAGGAAGCGCGACGGCAGCCTCGTGACCGAGGCCGACGAGGCGACGGAAGACGAGGTGCGCCGCCGCCTCGCGAGCGAGCGCCCGACCGACGCGATGCTCGGCGAGGAGCGCGGACAAATCGGCACGGGGCGCAGGCGCTGGATCGTCGACGCGATCGACGGCACCGTGCACTTCGCGGCGGGCCTGCCGAAGTGGGAGACGCTGATCGCGCTCGAGGTCGACGGGCGGGTCGTCGTCGGCGTCTGCGACTCGCCCGCCAGAGAGAAACGCTGCTGGGCCGTGCGCGGCGGAGGCGCCTTTCGCGCGGACGACGGGAAAGAAGGTGCGCGCGTCGCAGTGAGCCGCAATCGCGTTCTCGAAGGCGCGAGGAGCTTCGTCCCTCCGCCCGAATGGCTGCCCGATCGGAGAGCGCAGGAGCTGGCGGAGAAGCTCTCGACGCTAACGAATCCCGCGCCGCCCGAGGATCATCCCGCGCTGCAGGTCGCCTTCGGCGGCTACGACGTCGCGTTCTTCTTCATGGGCGGTGCGTGGGACGTGGCGGCGCCGTCGATCGTCGTCGAGGAAGCCGGAGGCAAGTTCACGGACTTCGGCGGCCGCTACGCGCTCGAGACGGGCTGCATTTTCTCTAACGGGCTCGTGCACGACGCCGCGGTGCGCATCACGGGGGAGGGCCGCTCGAGCGCGGCTCGATAGAGGAAAAGCCGAGGCGGCCCTCAACGTACTGGCAGGCGCGGCCATTCGGCCAGGGGTACGACGAATGAAATCGATGGATGCCGTCGTTTCTCGTTTCCGCAAGCTGTGCCTCGCGTTCCCTGAAGCGTCCGAAGCCGGCTCCTTCGGTCATCCGAACTTCCGGGCCGGCCAAAAGACGTTCACGGCTTTCGAGTGGATCAATGGACGGCCTTCGCTCGCGTTCAGGGCCGAGGCGTCGGTCGTCGACGGTCTGCTGCAGGGCGACGGCTTCTTCGCCACCCCTTACGGACGCGGACGCTGGATCAGCCTCTGGGCCGACGAGCGCTTGAACTGGCGCTTCATCGAGCAGTTGGCGGAGCAGGCGTATCGCACTGTCGCGACGAAGCGCATGCTCGCCGCGCTCGACCGCAAGCACGGCGGCGGGCGCGTCGACGGCAACACGGGGATCCGACATGAAACCGAGAATCACGCTCATCACCCTCGGCGTCGATGATCTCGAGCGGGCGCTGAGCTTCTATCGAGACGGCTTGGGTCTCGAGACGGAGGGCATCGTCGGCACGGAGTTCGAGCACGGCGCCGTCGTCTTCTTCGATCTCGAGAACGGTCTCAAGCTCGCGCTTTGGCCGCGCGCCAGCCTCTCGCACGACTCGGGCCTCGACGTCCACGACCCGAGCCCGACCGATTTCTCGCTCGCCCACAACGTGTCGTCGAAGGACGAGGTCGACGCGGTCATGGACCAGGCGAAGAAGGCGGGCGCGATCATCGTCAAGCCGGCAGGCACGACCTTCTGGGGCGGCTACGCCGGCTACTTTCTCGATCCGGACAGACACCTCTGGGAAGTCGCTTGGAATCCCGGCCTCGCGGCCTGAGCCCCTCGCGCAAAGGCGAGCCTAATCCGACTGCCCGAGCCCGGTGAGCCGCAGTCGAGCCTCTTCGACTCACACGAAGCCGAGCCGCGCTGCGTCGTCGCGAAACCACGGCGTAAAGTCGGCCGGGCGCTCGGCGAATGCGGCGCGAAGCTCGCCGAGCGAGATCGCTCGAACCTCGGCCACCTCGCCGGGATCGGCCACGACCGGACCGTCGTACACGCAGCGGAAGGATTGCTGGAACTCGTAGTCTTTAACGCGGCGCTCGGGCAAGTCGAGGCGCGCGACGGAGACGCCGCCGATCTCCTCGAGCACGACGTTGTCCTCGACGCCGATCTCCTCGCGGAGGCCCCGCACGGCACCTTCCGCATAGCTCTCGCCGGGCTTCAGGTGCTCCGCCGCGCTCAAGTCCCACGCTCCGGGGCAGATGTCCTTGCGCGAATGCCGGCGCTGAATCAGCAGGCGGCCGTCCGCGCGGAACACGAAGACGTGGACGGCGCGATGCCACAATCCTTCGCGATGCGCGCGCGAGCGCGGCGCGAGCCCGACGGGCGTGCCGTGCTCGTCGAGAATCTCGAACTGCTCCTCGGCGTGCTGCATCTCGTCGGGCTGCTCGGCGAGCTGCTCCTTGGCGAGCTGCTCCTTGGCGAGCTGCTCCTTGGCGAGCTGCTCCTCGACGACCGGTTCCTTGTCGAACGGTCCCTTATTCATATTCATAGTCGCGCCGCCGTTCGGTCCTCGAGCTCCTTGCGGAGCGCGCGGAAGCGCTTCCGGTATTCTAGATCCCGAACAACGTGGAAGCCGTCACCTCGGGGAAGGCCAGCACGGCCGCCCTGCGCACGGCGCGATCGGACATGGCAGACTCGTTCGGCTCCAAATCCGCAACGACTCTACCACGCGCGCGGCCGCCTTGGCATGCGGCTTGCTTATTGGCCGGTCAATGGGCCGCTGCCCGGCCCAGCGGG
>DASTSM010000217.1:0-5369 GCA_035760685.1 Gammaproteobacteria bacterium
GACAAGACCGGCACGCTGACGAAGAACGAGATGACGGTCCGCGTCGTCCTGACGGCCAGCGGGCGGGTATCGTTCACGGGCTCCGGCTACGACCCCGAAGGCGACGTGCTGCCGGAAGGCGGCGGTCCCATCGCGGCTCCACTCGCGCTCGAGCTCGCGCGCACGCTCGAGGCCGCCGCGTGCGCGAACAACGCCGCAGTCGAGGAGCGCGACGGCGGGTGGCGCGTGCAAGGCGATCCCACGGAAGCCGCGCTCATCGTCGCCGCGCGCAAGGCCGGACTCGAGCGCGGCGCGCTCGAGTCCCGATTCAAGCGCATTGCCGAGGTGCCGTTCTCGTCCGAACGGAAGCTCATGAGCACCGTGCACACGGACGCGAAACGCCGAGATCGCCTGCTCGCGATGACGAAGGGCGCGCCCGACGTGCTGCTCTCGCGCTGCTCCGAAGAGCTGGTCGGCGGCGAGACGCGGCCCCTGACGCGCGAGCGCCGCGCCGCCATCCTCGCGGCGAACGAGCAGCTGGCCGGCCAGGCATTGCGCACGCTCGGCGTCGCGTTCCGCGAGCTGCCGAAGAGCGGCTTCGATCCCGAGGCAGCCGCCGAGAGCGTCGAGCGGGACCTCGTCTTTCTCGGCCTGATCGGCATGCTCGATCCGCCTCGCGAGGAAGCGAAGGAGGCGGTCTCGCGCGCGAAACGCGCCGGCATCAAGCCCATCATGATCACGGGCGATCATCCGAGGACCGCGGCCGTCATCGCCTCGGAGCTCGGCATTGCTCGGCGCGGCGATCCGGCCGTCACGGGCCGCGAGCTCGCCGAGATGCGGGACGAGGAGCTCGAGCGGATCGCGGATCGCACCTCCGTCTACGCGCGCGTCGACCCCGAGCACAAGCTGCGCATCGTGCGCGCACTGCAGAAGCGCGGGAGAACCGTCGCGATGACCGGCGACGGCGTCAACGACGCGCCGGCATTGAAGGCCGCCGACATCGGCATCGCGATGGGCATCACCGGCACCGACGTATCGAAGCAGGCCGCAGACATGATCCTCGCCGACGATAACTTCGCGACGATCGTCGCCGCCGTGGAAGAGGGCCGCGCGATCTTTTCCAATATTCGAAAGTTCTTGCGGTATCTGCTGTCGTCGAACATCGGCGAGGTCATGACGATGTTCCTCGGCGTCGTTTTCGCCGAGGTCATCGGGCTCGGCGGGCGGTCGGACGGGACGTTGGTCCTGCCCCTGCTCGCGACTCAGATTCTGTGGATCAATCTCGTGACGGATGGTGCGCCCGCGCTCGCGCTCGGGGTCGACCCCGCCGAGCCTGGTCTCATGCGCGAGCCGCCGCGCCCCCGCGGCGAAGGCGTCATCACGCGGCCGATGTGGCGCGGCATCGTCGTCGTCGGCGCCGTATCGGCACTCGGCACCTTACTCGTGCTCGATGCGAGCCTGCCGGGCGGGCTCGTCGAAGGCTCGGGAAGCTTGCGCTACGCACAGACGATGGCGTTCACGACGCTCGTGCTTTTCTCGCTCTTCAACGTCTTCAATGCACGCTCGGACCGGCTCTCGGCTTTCCGAGGCGTCTTCGCGAACAAGCCCCTCTGGGGCTCCGTGCTGCTGTCGCTCGCGCTCCAGACGGCGGTCGTCTATCTGCCGTTTCTCGAAAACGCGTTCTCGACGGTGCCGCTCAAGCTCGAGGACTGGCTGATCTGCGCCGGGGCCGCGAGCAGCGTGCTCTGGGCGCGCGAGCTCGAGAAGCTCGGCGTTCGTCTCTGGACGAGCCGCCGCCCGAAGGCTCTTCGTCGCCCTGCTTAGCCCGCGCGCTCGATCCTGCCGTCGATATAGCGCGCATGACGGCCCGCGTCGCGCGGGTGCACGTGATCGTCGCTGGGCCAGGGCCAGCCGCCGAACTCCGTACGCTGATAGTCGTAGAACGCCTGCTGAATCTCGTTGCGCGAGCTCATGACGAAGGGGCCGTACTGCACGACCGGCTCGCCGATCGGCCGCCCTTGCAGCAGCAGCATCTCGCTCTCGCCGGGCCCGTTCTCGATGACCGTCTCGACGTCGGCGCGAAGCCTCAGCATCGTGCGCGCGGGGACGGCGGCGGCGCCGATCGTCGCGGACTCGCCCGCGAAGAAGTAAAGCGTGCGATTGACTTCCGCCGAAGCCGCGGGCAGCGTGCAGCGCGCGCCCGGCGCGACCTTGAGGGTCCAGATCGCGAGGCCGCTGCGCGGATCCGACGCCCAGGATCGAGGCGGCGGCGCCGGAGCCTTCGCGCCGTTGATCGCGCCTGCGACGAGCATGATCTCGGTCGCGCGGCCCTGCTCGTCGCGGAGCGCGACCCGCGGGATCGTCTCACTCCAAAGCATGGCGAAATAGGGCTCGGCCATCTTGTCCTTGCCAGGCAAGTTCAGCCAGATCTGAAAGAGCTCGAGCGGATTCGGCCCCTCGCGCTCGAGCAGCGGGAACATTTCCGAGTGCACGATCCCCTTGCCGGCCGTGAGCCACTGCACGTCGCCCGGGCCGAAGCGCGCCGTCGCGCCGAGCGAGTCGGAGTGATCGACGTAGCCGCGGCGCATGATCGTCACCGTCTCGAAGCCGCGATGCGGGTGGCGCGGAAAACCGGGCACGGCTCGGCCGTGATACATGCGCCAGCCGTCCTTGCCTTCGAAGTCCTGGCCGATATCGCGGCCGGCGAGCGAGGCGGCCGGGCCGAGCTGCTCGTTTCCGGCCGGATACGTGTCGTTGTGGTAGGTGCAGAAAAGGAACGGGTCGACGCCCTCCCAGGGGAACCCGAGGGGCTTCGCGGCGAGTACGGCGTCGTGGCTCATGGCGATCTCCTCACGGAGCGGTATGGTAGCGCGAGCGGCAGGTATAATGCCTGGCCCAGTCGGCCGGGAGCGGACAGCACACAGCGAGCGCATATGAGCACCGAACGTCGCAAGGTCACGACCCGGAGCGTCCAGGAGATGAAGGCGGCCGGCCGGAAGATCGCATGCCTCACGGCCTACGATTACCTCATGGCCAACGTGCTCGACGAGGCCGGCATCGACCTCATTCTCGTCGGCGACTCCGCGGGCACGGTGTTCGCGGGCTACGACACCACGATCCCGATGACGATGGAGCAGATGCTCTATCACACGACGGTCGTCTGCCGCGCCGTCAAGCGCGCGCTCGTCGTCGCGGACCTGCCGTTCATGTCGTATCAGGTCAGCGAACAGGAGGCGCTCCGCAACGCAGGGCGCTTCATCAAGGAGGCGCTCGCCGAGGCCGTGAAGCTCGAGGGCGGCTCGCCGATCTGCCCCACGGTGCGCAGGATCGTCGATAGCGGCATTCCGGTCATGGGCCATCTCGGCCTCACGCCGCAATCCATCCATAAATTCGGAAGCTACCGAGCGCGAGGCGTCTCCGAGGCCGAGGCGAATCGAATCTACGACGACGCCAAGGCGCTCGAGAACGCCGGCGCGTTTGCCATCGTGCTCGAGAAGATTCCGACCGAGCTCGCGGCGCGCATCACGGAGGCCGTCCGGATTCCGACGATCGGCATCGGCGCTGGGCCCGCGTGCGACGGGCAAATCCTCGTGACGCACGACATGCTCGGCCTCTTCACGAAGTTCCGTCCTCGCTTCGTTCGCCACTACGCGGAGCTGCGAAAGACGATGGAAGCCGCATTCCGGAGCTACGGAGCCGACGTCAAGGAAGGCCGCTTCCCGTCCAGCGACGAGAGCTACTGATCGGAGAAAATGGGGTCAGACCCCAATTTTTTCGCTCGAGAGAAAAATGGGGTCTGACCCCATTTTTCGGCACTTCGCGAGGAGCTTACGATGCAACGACTCGTCTTGTTCGCGGCCTTGTCGCTCGCGGCCGGCGCCGCGAGCGCTCAGCAGCAGACCGACTGGAACGCGCCCTTTCCGCCGCATCGCATCATGGACAATCTTTACTTCGTCGGCACGGCCCAGCTCGGCTCGTTCCTGATCACGACGCCCGAGGGACACATCCTCATCAACAGCGATTTCGAGAGCACCGTCCCCCTGCTCGAGAAGAACGTCGAGGCCCTCGGCTTCAAGTTCGGCGACATCAAGCTCGTGCTCGGCAGCCACGCGCACCCGGACCACATGCAGGGCGATGCGCTCGTGAAGTCGATGACGGGCGCGACCGTCATGGCCATGGCCGAGGACGTGCCCGCGCTCGAGGCCATGCGGCCCGGCGGGAAAGAGCATCCGATCGACCACGTGCTGCACGACGGCGATCACGTCTCGATCGGCGGCACGATCCTTACGGCCTATCGGACTCCGGGCCACACGAAAGGCTGCACGAGCTGGGGCCTCGACCTGCGCGAGGACGGCAAGAACTATCACGCGCTCATCGTCTGCAGCTTCGGCGTCAACCCGAACTACGTGCTCGTCGGTAACAAGGACTATCCGGAGATCGCAGACGACTACGTCGCGACGTTCGCGAAGGCGCGCACGCTGCCCGTCGATGTCTTTCTGGGCTCGCACGGATCCTTCTACGGCCTCGAGGCGAAGTACCGAGCTCTCATGAACCGAAAGCCCGGCGATCCGAATCCGTTCATCGATCACGCGGGCTACCTCGCGCACATCGATGCGCAAGAGAAGCGCTTCGAGGCGATGCTCGCGGCCCAGCAGAGCGGCCATTAGGCCGTTCGCGGCGCGCAACCGCCGGGGCGAAACCGCCGGCTCATAAAAAAAGGCGGGCCGAGGGCCCGCCTTTGAGGGTTGAAGAACCTTCCGAGCTAGAACCGCACGTTCATGCCGACGAAGAAGCGGCGGCCGAGCGTGTCGTAATAGCCGGGCTGATAGCTTCCCGACCCCGGGAGGCTGTACCCGAACGGGTTCTGGCAGCCCGCCGGAGACCCGAGGTCAGCACAGACCGACCCTAGGTTGGTTCCGATCGGATATCCCGTCGAAGCACCCACGACCTCCGGCTCGGTATCGAACAGGTTCGTGATGCCGCCGCGGACGGAGATCGTCTTGTTGACGTTAACCCCGAACGACAAGTCGAAGATGCTGTAAGCATCGGACTTGACCTCCGTCGACGGCGTGTAGCTCAGCAGGATGCCGGGACCGCCGGCCGCGACGCGCGCGTTGTTCTCTTTGATGGCCTGCTGGCTCGCCCACCCGGCCGTATGCACACCGGGCAGGTACCGCAAACGAAGGCCCACGTTCCAGCTGTCCCGCGCATAGTTAACTCCGCCGAACAACCGGTAGTCATACGCGCCGCCGTTGGTGCCGGTCAGCGTCGGGCCCAGCGAGCCTTTCCAATCCGTTTCGGGGTCGAACGGCGCAGGCGACTGCTTCGTCTTGTAGTAATCGAGGATCGTGGCCTGCAGATTGAAGTTGAGGCTGGCGGCGGCGAGGGGC
>DASTSM010000218.1:0-2358 GCA_035760685.1 Gammaproteobacteria bacterium
TCGAGCGGCCGGCTTCGGTCGTCAAGGAGCTTTGCGAGAACGCGCTCGACGCGGGCGCGACGCGCATCGAGATCGACGTCGAGGCGGGCGGCACGCGCCTCGTGCGCGTGACCGATGACGGCCGAGGCATCGACCGCGGCGACCTTGCGCTCGCGCTGTCGCGCCACGCCACGAGCAAGATTGCGAGCCTCGACGACCTCGAGGCGCTCGAGACGATGGGGTTCCGCGGCGAGGCGCTGCCGAGCATCGCATCGGTCGCGCGCCTCACGCTGACCTCGCGCGCCGCGGGCGCGGACACGGCGTGGAGCATCCGGGCGGACGCGGGCGAGCTTCGCGAGCCGCGTCCGGCGGCGCATCCGTTCGGCACGTGCGTCGAGGTCCGGGATCTCTTCTTCAACACGCCCGCCCGGCGCAAGTTCCTGCGCGCCGAGCGAACGGAGGCCGGCCACATCGACGCCGTCGTCAAGAGCCTCGCGCTCGCGCGCGCCGACGTCGAGTTCCGCCTGCGGCACAACCAGCGGGTCCTGCTGCGTCTCGTCTCTTGCGCCGGGCGGGAAGCGCTCGAGGCGCGGATCGCCGAGCTTTGCGGCGCCGAGTTTCTCGAGCACGCGCGGTATTTCGAGCGCGAGATCGACGGGCTCCGCATGTCGGGCTGGCTCGCGGCGCCGACCTTCTCGCGCGTTCAGCCCGACATGCAATACACGTTCGTGAACGGGCGCTTCGTCCGCGACAAGCTGCTTCGCCACGCCGTGCGGCTCGGCTATCAGGACGTGCTCTATCAGGCGAGGCAACCCGCCTTCGTCGTGTTCCTGTCGCTCGATCCGCGTGGCGTCGACGTCAACGCTCATCCCGCGAAGCTCGAGATCCGATTTCGCGATTCGCGGCTCGTGCACGACTTCGTTTTTCGCACCGTCGAAGCGGCGCTCGCCGCGACCTTCGCGTCGGATGGGTCGGAGGAAAACCGGGCCGCCTTGGCCCCCGCCGCGTTTCGGCCGCAGCTCGTCGAGGCGGAGGCGCGCATGTCGCAAGCGTCGCTCGGGCTCGGGCCGGCACGCACCCACGGGCACGGCTACGGTTTCGAGCACGAGCACGAGCACGGCGACGGCCACGCCCGCGGCGGCGCGCATGCGCCCGGCCAGGGCCACGCGATTCGGGAATACCTGCCGCTCTACGAGCGCCTGCACGGACCGGCGCCGCTTCGCCCCGCGGGCGCCCAGCCCGACGGCCGGGACGAGGGCGGCGGCGCGCACGCCCCCGACGGCGCGTCCGGCGCCGACGTTCCGCCGCTCGGCTACGCGCGTGCGCAGCTCGGCGGCATCTACATCCTTGCCGAGAACCGCGACGGCCTCGTGATCGTCGACATGCACGCCGCGCACGAGCGCATCACCTCCGAGCGGCTCAAGCAGGCCTACGGCGAGCACAAGCTCAAGGCCCAGCCGCTGCTCGTGCCGATCGACGTCCGCGTTTCGGCGCGCGAAGCGGATGCGGCGGAGGAGCGGCAGGAAGACCTCGAGCGCCTCGGTCTCGCCGTCGTGCGCCGCGGCGAAGACCTCGTGCAGGTCCAGGCGATGCCCGTGCTGCTCGAGGGCGGCGACCTGCCGGGACTCGTCCGCGACGTGTTGAGCGATCTCGCCGAGCACGTCGAGCCCGCGCGCGTCGAGTCCCGTCTCAACGAGCTGCTCGCGACGATGGCCTGCCATGCGGCCCTGCGCGCGCATCGGCGGCTCGAGGTGGCGGAGATGAATGCACTGCTCCGGCAAATGGAGCGCACGGAGCGCAGCGCCGCATGCAATCACGGCCGGCCGACGTGGACGCGAATCACGCTGGCCGATCTCGACGCGCTCTTTCTGCGGGGTCGCTAGCGCAGCGTCTCGTGTCACGGGGGCCCGAAAACCCGTCGCCGCTGCGCTGCGTCTGCCTCACGGCGCCGACGGCGTGCGGCAAGACCGAGCTCGCGATCGAGCTCGCGCGCCGCTTGCCGATCGAGATCGTGAGCGTCGACTCCGCCATGGTTTATCGCGGCATGGACGTCGGCACGGCGAAGCCCGAGCCCGAGATCCGCGCCGAGATTCCGCATCACCTCATCGACGTCGCGGATCCGTCGGAGGCCTATTCGGCCGGGCGCTTCCTCCGCGACGCGGCCGCCGCCGTCGCCGACATCCGCGCACGCGGCCGTTTGCCTCTGCTGGTCGGGGGAACCTTGCTGTATCTGCGGGCACTAAGACAGGGACTCGCGGAGCTGCCGGAGGCCGATCGCGCCGTGCGCGAGGCGCTCGACCGCGAGGCGGCCGACGTCGGGTGGCCCGCGCTGCATCGGCGTCTCGAAGAGATCGACCCTGCCGCCGCTCGGCGCATTGC
>DASTSM010000219.1:0-8090 GCA_035760685.1 Gammaproteobacteria bacterium
GAGCTCAAGACGCATCCGCCGAAGGTCGCATACCGCGAGACGATCACGCATGCGGCCGAAGGGCACCATCGGCACAAGAAGCAGACGGGCGGCGCGGGCCAGTTCGGCGAGGTGTATCTGCGCGTCGAGCCGCTGCCGCGCGGCGAGGGCTTCGAGTTCGTGAACCGCGTCGTCGGCGGCGCCATCCCGGGCCAGTTCATTCCCGCCGTCGAGAAGGGCGTGCGGCAAGTGCTGGCCGAGGGCGCGATCTCGGGCCATCCGCTCCAGGACGTTCGAGTCATCGTGCACGACGGCAAGCACCACCCGGTCGACTCGAAGGAGGTCGCGTTCGTCACGGCCGGCAAGCGCGCGTTCCTCGACGCGATCTCGCAGGCGCAGCCGATCGTGCTCGAGCCGATCGCGAAGGTCGAGATTACGACGCCGAGTCAGTTCGTCGGCGAGATCACGGGCCATCTCGCCGGCATTCGGGGCCGCATCGAGGGCAGCGACGCGCTCTCGAGGAATCGGGCGCGCATCCGCGCCCAGGTGCCGCTCGCCGAGCTCGGCTCGTATCAGACGACGTTGAAATCGCTGACCGGCGGCGAAGGCACGTTCACCATGGAGTTCGACCATTACTCGCCGGCGCCGGCGGCCGTTCAGAAGGCGCTCGAGAGCGAGTTCCGGCCCCCGGCCGAGGACTGACGCGCGCCGGTGGCTTCGTCGACGAACGACGCTCGTCCGGCGCCTTCCCCGGAGAGCGAATCGGCGGATCGCCGCGACTCGGGCTTAACGCCCGGCTGGCACTTCTCGATCGACCGCGGCGGCACGTTCACGGACGTCGTCGCGCGCGATCCGTTAGGAAGCCTGCGGTCGCTGAAGTTGCTGTCCGCCGATCCCGCGCGCTATGCCGACGCCGCCGCAGAGGGCATCCGGCGCCTGCTCGCCGATGCGCCCGCCGAGGCGCGGCGCATCGCGGGCGTGCGCATGGGCACGACGGTCGCGACGAACGCGCTGCTCGAGCGGCGCGGCGAGCCGACCCTGCTCGTCATCACGGCCGGCCTCAAGGACGCGCTGCGCATCGGCACGCAGCAGCGGCCCGATCTCTTCGCGCTCGACATTCGCTTGCCCGAGATGCTCTACGTCGGCGTCGTCGAAGCCGTCGAGCGCATCGGCGCCGACGGCACGATCGTGACGCCGCTCGACGCGGCTCGGCTCGACCGGGATCTTCGCGCCGCGCGCGAGCGCGGCATCGAGAGCGTCGCCGTCGTGCTCATGCACGGGTATCGCTTCACCGAGCACGAGCGTCAGGCCGGCGAGATCGCTCGGCGCGTCGGCTTTCGGCAAATATCGCTCTCGCACGAGGTGAGCCCGCTGCCGAAGCTCGTGCCGCGCGGCGACACCACGCTCGTGGACGCGTACCTCTCGCCCGTGCTCGAGCGGCACGTATCCGCGCTCAAGAACGAGCTCGGCCGCGGCCTCGGCTCGCCGCCGCTTCTCTTCATGCAGAGCCACGGCGGCCTCGCCGCCGCCCCGTTCTTCCGCGGCAAGGACAGCATTCTCTCGGGGCCCGCGGGCGGCGTCGTCGGCATGGCCGCGACGGCGCGGGCCGCGGGCTTCCCGCGCGTGATCGGCTTCGACATGGGCGGCACCTCGACCGACGTCTCGCTGTTCGCCGGAGAGCTCGAGCGAACGTCGAGCGGCACGGTCGCGGGCGTGCGCGTCGCGGCGCCGATGCTGAGGATCCACACGGTCGCCGCGGGCGGCGGCTCGATCCTCGAGTTCGAGTCGGGACGTCTCCAGGTCGGCCCGGGATCGGCCGGCGCGCTGCCGGGACCCGCTTGCTATCGAAACGGCGGACCTCTGACCGTGACCGACGCGAACGTCCTGCTCGGCCGCATTCAGCCCGACTTCTTTCCGCAAAGCTTCGGGCCGGACGGCCGGCAGCCCATCGACGCCGACGTCGTTCGCGCGCTGTTCGACGCCCTCGCGAAGCGCGTCTCCGACGCGACGGGCCGGCGGCACGACGCGGCGCGCGTCGCGTCCGGGTGCCTGCGCGTCGCGGTCGAGCGCATGGCGAACGCGATCAAGAAGATCTCGATCGAGCGGGGCCGCGACCCGGCCGACTTCGCGCTCTCGAGCTTCGGCGGCGCGGGCGGCCAGCACGCGTGCCAGGTCGCCGACGCGCTCGGCATCGAGACGGTCTTCATGCACTCGCTCGCGGGCGTGCTCTCCGCTTACGGGTTGGGCCTCGCGGACCTGCGCACGATTCGCCAGCGCGCCGTCGGGCGCCGGCTCGAGGACGCGGCGGTCGAGCTTCCCGTGCTCTCGGCGCGGCTCGAGGCCGAGGCCGCGGCCGAGCTCATCGCGCAGGGCGTCGAGGCGTCGCGCATCCGCATGCGGCGGCGTCTCGGTCTCAAAGTCGAGGGCGCCGATACCGTGCTGCCGATCGAGTGGAGCGCGGCGGACGCGGCGGCGGCGACACGGGCCGCGTTCGAAGAGGCGCACGCGCGCCACTTCGGTTTTGCGGCGAGCGACTCCGCGCTCGCCGTCGACTGGATCGAGGTCGAGGCGATAGGCGAGACGGATAAGCTCGAGGAGCGGCCCGTGCCGGCCCAGATCGGCGCGCCGGAGCCCGTCGCGCGGCGGCCCGTTTGGTTCGACGGCGTCTGCATCGACGCCCCCGTTTACCGGCGCGAGGACCTCGGCGCGGGCGCGGTGATCGGGGGCCCCGCGCTCGTCGTCGAGCCTTACGCGACCGTCGTCGTCGAGCGCGGCTGGCGCGCGGCCGTCGACGGCTTCGGCCATCTCGTCCTCGCGCGCTCGACGCCGCGTGCGGCGAGCGAGCGCGTCGGCACGGCGGCCGATCCCGTCATGCTCGAAGTCTTCAACAACCTCTTCATGCACATCGCCGAGGAGATGGGCGTCGTGCTCGAGAGCACGGCGCACTCGGTCAACATCAAGGAGCGGCTCGACTTCTCGTGCGCCGTATTCGACGCGGCCGGAGAGCTCGTCGCGAACGCGCCGCACGTGCCCGTGCACTTGGGCTCGATGAGCGACAGCGTCGCGAGCGTGCTCGCACGCTTCGGCGCGGAGATGCGGCCCGGCGATGCGTTCGTGCTCAACGCGCCGTACGGCGGCGGCACGCACCTGCCGGACGTCACGGTCGTGAGCCCCGTGTTCGGCGCCGACGGCCGCCGGCTCGACTTCGTCGTCGCGAGCCGCGCCCATCACGCCGACATCGGCGGCACGACGCCGGGCTCGATGCCGCCGTCGAGCCGCAGCATCGACGAGGAAGGCGTCCTCATCGAGTGCAGGCGCCTCGTGTCGGAAGGACGCTTTCTCGCCGACGAGATCCGCGCCCTGCTGCGCGCGGGCCCCTACCCGGCGCGCAATCCCGAGCAGAATCTCGCGGACCTCGCGGCGCAGCTCGCGGCGAACCGCAAGGGCGCCGCCGAGCTCGAGGCCCTCGTCGCTCGATACGGTCTCGAGGCCGTACGCGCCTACATGGGCCACGTCAAGCGGAACGCCGAGGAAAGCGTGCGCGAGGTCGTCGCGCTGCTCGGCGACGGCGCCTGGTCGACCGAGCTCGACGGCGGCGAGCGCGTCTCGGTCCGCGTCCGCGTCGATCGGGCGGCGCGCGAGGCGCGCATCGACTTCACGGGCACGTCGGGCCCGAGCCCGACGAACTTCAACGCGCCGACGGCGATCGCGAAGGCGGCCGTGCTCTATGTCTTTCGCACGCTCGTGCGGCGCAGCATCCCGCTCAACGCCGGGTGCTTGCGTCCGCTCTCGATCGAGCTGCCGCCCGGGAGCCTGCTGTGCCCGGCCTACCCCGCGGCCGTCGTCGCCGGAAACGTCGAGACGTCGCAGTGCATCGCGGACGCATTGCTCGCGGCGCTCGGCGCGGCGGCGTCGTCGCAGGGCACGATGAACAACTTCACGTTCGGCGACGAGCACCATCAATACTACGAGACGCTCTGCGGCGGCGCCGGCGCGGGACCTAACTTCGACGGCGCGAGCGCGGTTCATACGCACATGACGAACTCGAGGCTCACGGATCCCGAGGTGCTCGAGACCCGCTTCCCCGTCCGCCTCGTGCGCTTCGAGATCCGCCGCGGCTCCGGCGGCGCGGGCCGGTGGCGAGGCGGCGACGGGCTCGTGCGCGAGCTCGAGTTCCTCGCGCCGCTCCGCTGCGCCGTGCTTTCGAATCGGCGCCGCGTGCCGCCGTTCGGCCTCGCGGGCGGCGGCGACGGCCTTGCCGGCAAGAACTACGTCATTCGGGCGACGGGCGAGATCGAGGCGCTCGGAGCGACGGCGGAAGCGCAGCTTCGCGCGGGCGATCGCTTCGTCATCGAGACGCCGGGCGGCGGCGGGTACGGGAAGGGACTTTGAGCTTCGCTCGCGCGCTCTCGATCAGCGCGACGGCCGATCGCTGACGCTGCCCTCGAGCGGCGGAACGGCGCGCGTCTTCGCGAAGCCCGCACCATAGTCGATCTCGTAGACCTCGAAGCGGCCCGCATCGAGCGGTGCGAAGCCGAAGCGCAGCGTCACGACGGCGTCCGGGCCCGCCGCGTGCCGGCGGGTCACGCGCAGGAAGAAGGCTTGCTCGGCCTTCGCCGCCGGGAACGCGCCGCGGCCATGGAGCTCGGCGAAAAAATCTCGGACCTGCTCGACGAGGCGCGCGCACGCGGCGGCGTCGATCGAAGCGCGCGTCATCCATTGCGTCGCTCGCTCGATCGAGCCCAGCACGAAGAGCACCGTGCGGCGCAGGTCGAGCAGGCCCCACGCCGCCGGAACGGTTCGGCTCGGCTCGAGGCACACGCGGCCGTGAAGGCGAACGTTGCCGCCCGGGCCTCGGCTCAAGGTGTTGACGCCGAAGCGGTGCAGACGCGCTCCCTCCTTGGGGCCGACGTCCGCGGCCGTCGACAGCGCGGTCGAGAGCCGAACGTCGGCGTCGCTGCGCCAGACGCCGTCGCGCGCGGCCGCCGCGAGCAGCCCCGCGAGCGCGCCGGATGCGGGCAGGCCGTGCGGGAACCGCCCGAGCTCGGCGCGGGGCCGAAGTCGCGGGAAGTACGTGAGGGTATTCGGGCTCGTGAGTCCCGCGGCCCGGACGCCGAGCAGCGCGGCGTCCGCCGTTCGCCACGCCCACGGAGGATCCCAGATCAGGAGGGCCCTGCGCCGCTCGCAGTAGCGCTCGGCCGCCACGAAGGTCGTAGTGCCGAGATCGCGGCCGGGCGGCGGAGGCAGACAGAGAAAGTCGATGCGCTCGGCGCGGTCGAGCGCGAAGAGACCGGTCCCTTCGCGATTCGAGCCGACGATGTCGTAGTCCGTGAGCTCCTCGCCGTCGGAGCCGGGACGCGTGCAGTCGACGTACGGAATGGCTTGTCCCGGGTGCGCCGGCGAAGTCGCATCGGGGCGCTGCGATGGCAAGGGGCCGAGCAGCGCCACGAGCTTCGAATCCTTCAGCGCGTCGACGACGAAGCGCGCATCGTCGCTCGACATCGACAACGCTGGATAGAGCTCCTGATCCTCGACGAGGCTCGATCCCGGCCGGCTCACGCGCTGCACGACGAGATTGAAGCGCGGGCCTTCGCGCTCCAGCCCGTCGTAGTCGACCGAGACGCGAAGATGCTCGGCGCTCCCGGGCCGTCGCGCCCTGAGACGCAGAAAGCCGTCGCCCGCGGGCACGTCGATCTCCGCGCGGCGCGCGCCGTTCACGAGGCGCACGACGATCGCGTGCGTGCCGCCGTTCATGAAGTAGTGGTGTACCGCGTGCGAAAGAAAGCCGAATCCGCAATGACCGCCGAAGACCTTCCGGTAGTCGTCGAGGCTCGTGATGACGATGGGCTCGTTGACGGGGCCGCGCTCGGCCCTTCCGAGGAAGGCGGCGACGGTCGGCTTCAGGACCTCGATCGGCGAAGGGCTCTCGCGGCGCGGCGCGGCTCGAGCCGTAGCGGGAGGGAAGCCAATCTCGACTGCCATGGGGCCCCGTGCCGGAAAAAACGGATCATAGCCGGAGGCTCCCTGCCGTGCAGCAGGAGATTCACGCGAAGCGCGCGAGCAAAACTCTCGGGGACGGGACGCTCACCATCGCGGCCGCAGCGCCGGCGTGCGCCGGGCGAACAGGCGGACGAGCAGCACGCCGGCCAGGAATCCGCCGATGTGGGCGCGGAACGCGACGCCGCCCCCCGCCCCCGGCGCCGCGAGCGAGCTCAGCAGCTGACCGACGAACCACGCGCCGAGCACGAGCAGGGCCGGCAGCCGCAGCGTGTAGGGGATGATGAAGATCGGAATGATCACGAGCACGCTCGCGCGCGGGTAGAGCAAGAGGTAGGCGCCGAGCACTCCGGAGATCGCTCCGCTCGCGCCGATCATCGGCAGGACGGACTCGGGGTCGGGCAGCGCCTGCGAAAGCGCGGCGGCAAGACCGCAGAGCAGATAAAAAGCCGTGAAGCGGCCGTGCCCCATTCGATCCTCGACGTTGTCGCCGAAGATCCAGAGATAAAGCATGTTGCCCGCGAGATGCAGGAAGCCCCCGTGCAGAAACATCGAGGTCAGGATCGTGACGGGCGCGGGCACGAGCTTGAGGCCTTCCTCGAGCTCGCGATGGCCGAGCAGCACCGAGGGGATCAGGCCCAGCGAGTACACGAGCGCCTGCTCCGACCGCGGCGGCAGCGAGAGCTGCCATAGATACGCGAGCACGCAGAGCGCGATCACGGCCACGGTCACGACGGGCCGGAGCTCGGTCGGATTGTCGTCGCGAAGCGGAATCATCGAGCGACGATTCTAGGAGCGTTCTCGGGCAACGAGCGCCGCAGCGAAGCCGGCGGGCGCAAGGCGGCTCGCCGCGCTCCCAAGCCTCCTAGTTTTCGGCCGTCGCGGCGGTTTGCGGTAGGGGGACCGTGTTGTCGACGATCCGGGAAGCGGCGAGGTACTCGACGAGCGTCCGGGACGTGTTCCCTACGGGCATCGGGATGCCGCGGCGCTCGGCGACGACGCGCTCGATCGCGGCACGGTTCAACGCGACGTCCGGCAAGCCGGCTCGTTCGATCGCGGCGGCGATGGCGCTCTCGGCGTCCGCCGCGAGGTCGCGGTCGTCCTCGAGCGGCGGGTGCACCTCGAGGTACAGCTCGCCGTCGGCCCAGCCCGCCAGCGCGGGCTGATTGACGATCGTCACGTGCGTGCCGACCGGCACGGCATCGAAGAGCGCCGCGATGTCCTCGGGATAGAGCCGGATGCAGCCGTGACTCACGCGCATGCCGACGCCGGCCGGCTTGTTCGTGCCGTGGATCAGGTAGCCCGGCAGCGAGAGCAACAGCGCATGGCGGCCGAGCGGATTGTCCGGCCCCGCGGGCACGATCGCCGGCAGCGGATCGCCGTTTTCCGCGTGTTCCTTGCGCACGGACGCGGGCGGATACCAGACTGGATCGCGAACCTTTTGAGTGACCTTGGCCTCCCCGATCGGCGTCTCCCAGCCTTCGCGCCCGATGCCGATCGGGCGGCTCGTGATGGAGAGCCGGGCGCCTTCCCCGTCCTTGGCGGGCTCGCGCCGGAAGTAGAAGAGCCGCATCGCGGGCAGATTGACGACGATGCCGTCGCGCGGCGCATCGGGCAGGATCGAGCGCGTCGGCAGATAGACCGGCGTGCCTTCGCCGGGAAGCCAGGCGTCGACGCCCGGGTTCGCGTGACGCACCGCCTCGTAGCCGACGTCGTACACGCGCGCGATGGCCGAAAACGTGTTCTCGTAGCGGGCGAAGAGGACCTGCATCTGGCCGACGAGCTCGGCCTTCGGATCGACGGACACGCGGCTCGTGTCGAGCGGAGGCAGGCGCGGCGCGCTCGGATCGGGCGCGGCGGCGAGGGCCGCGTCGTGCGCCGTTTCGGCCGGCGGCATGAAGGCGCAGCCGGCCAACGCGAGCGCTAGGTACGACAACGCCGCGGCAAGCGAGGCGCGCTTCCTGAAGGAGAGCCTCTCCGTGACGGAGAGGTTCCTGGTCTGGGACGGCGGCATGCCGCGAAGTATAGCGAGGTTTGCGCGCACTGCGAGGAGTCGCCGTTTCACGCCACCGGGCCGGGCCGTGAACGCTCCGCTCCGGGCAAGATCGGCTCCG
>DASTSM010000220.1:0-3248 GCA_035760685.1 Gammaproteobacteria bacterium
CGTGATCCGCGTTGGACCCCATTTCGGCGGCACTGAAGACGCGGCCGCTGAGCACGAGGATCCCCATGGCGCGAAAATAGTCGGGCTGCACGTAGTTGAACGGATAGCCCGCGTTCGCGTCCGCGTCGCTGAGCGTGCCGTCGCGAATTTCGAGACCGCGCGACATCGTGTAGCGCGGCGGCGCGTCGTGCACTTGCGTTGCCTCGTCCACGCCGGGCAGGCCGCGTATGCCGTCGAGCAGCTGCCCGGCGAAAACGGAGCGGCGCTGCGCGGCGGCTTCGATTGCTTTGGCGTCACTCCTGTCCTCATAGCGGTCGCGCGGCAGCGAAAGCTGGACGGAGAAAAGATTCCGCGTATCGAAGCCGACGTCGCCGCGTTGCAGATGCACGACGCTGCGCACGAGCAGTCCCGCCCCGACGAGCAGGACGACGGAGACCGCCATCTCGGCGGCAACGAGCGCTGCTCGAAGACGCGCGCCGCTCCCGCCGCGCACGACGCCGGAGCCGCCGTGCCGCAGCGCGTGACCCAGGTCTTTGGAAGCGAGATGCAGCGCGGGCACCAGCCCGAACAGCAGCCCCGTTGCGAGCGAGAGCGCGAAGGTGAATGCCAGCAGCGTGAACGGATCGAGCGAGACGTTTTGCAGGGCGCTCAGATTGCCGGGATTGATCCGCATGAGAACGTGCAGGGTACCCCAGCCGAGTGCCGCACCGGCGACTCCGGCGGCCAAGGCCAGAAGCAGGTTCTCGGTCATGAGTTGGCGCACGAGCCGCCAACGCCCGGCTCCGAGCGCCGCGCGCAGCGAGATCTCGCGCGCTCGCGAGGCGCCGCGCGCGAGCAGCAGGTTGGCTACGTTCGCGCAGGCGACGATCAGCACGAGACCCACGGCCGCCGACATCACGAGCAGCGCGTCGCGCAGATCGGAGCGGAACGACGTCTCAGAGGGCGGAGTGATGCGCACGGAGACGTCGCTCGCGCCGAAAAAGGACGTTTGGCCCGCCGTCTCCATGGCGCTCATGGCCAAGCCGGCCAGCTCGCTTCGCACCTGCGCGAGCGGCACAGCGGGGCGAAGCCGGGCAACGACGTCGACCACGTGCGGGACGCCGGCGCCGGCGCCGGCGCCCGACTCGGCTTTCGGGTGCAGATCGAGCGGCAGCCAAATGTCGGCGGCTTGATCTGCCGTATCGATGGCGCTCAAGCGGGGAGGCATGACGCCGATGATCGTGTGCAGCGTGCCGCCGAGCTTGATGGAGCGGCCGAGCACGTCCGCGGCGCAGCCGTACTCGCGCTGCCACAGCCCGTAGCTGAGCAGGACGACGCTGGGCGCGCCGGGCTTCGCATCGTCGGCCGTGAACGCTCGGCCCAGCACGGGTCGAACGTCGAGGAACGCGGTGAGCCCCGGAGTGATCGACGTGCCGTGCACGAGGCGCGCGCCACGATCGTCGGAGGCGAGCAGATCCTCGGCCGCGAAGGCTTCCACGCCGTCGAGGGTCCTCGCTGCCTGCCATGCGCTCGCCATATAGTCGGCCACCGGCAGCTGAAAGTGTTCCTTTGCGGTCTCGAGCCTCAGGTAGACGATGCGATCGGCCTGGGAGAAGGGAAGCGGGTTCAGGAGCAGCCGGTTCACGACGCTGAAGATCGCGGCGTTGGCGCCGATGCCGAGTGCGAGCGTGAGCACCGCCACCGCGGTAAAAGCCGGGGCTCGACGAAGCTGATGGATCGCGTAGCGCAGATCCTGCAGCAGCACGTTCATTTTCGCCCCTCCCCGAACACGACGAACCGCGGGAAGACGCTCGGTAAAGTACTTCATGCCCGAGCCGTAAGCCACCGCCGCCGTCCGTCGGCCCGCACACGGACGACGACGGCCGGCGGGATCGGCCGAGACAAGGCTGACGAGAGCTTCCCTTGCTGAACCTGCTCATGCATGCTACCGTACAATACAAGGTAGCATGCTAAGTGCTACTAGCGTCCTCCGCGACCGGGAGAATCCATGACTGAGTCCCTCGACGTTCAACTCAAGAAAGGCGTGCTCGACCTCTGCGTGCTCGCCGTGCTCTCGCGCGGCGAGAGCTACGCCTACGAGATCGCGCAGCAGCTCGCCGAGCGCATCGGAATGGGGGAAGGGACGATCTACCCGCTGATGCGGCGCCTGCAGAACGACGGGCTCGTCGAAACCTATCTCGTCGAATCCTCCGCCGGCCCTTCGCGCAAGTACTACAAGCTGACGAAGGCCGGGAGGGCGGCGTACCAGAAGCAAAGAGCGATTTGGGCCGAGTTCGCCCGCGCCGTCAACGACATCTGCAAGGAGCCGAAGCGTGACTCGAGAGACGTTCCTCGCCGCTCTGCGTGAAGGGCTCGAGGGCCTGCCGGCCGATACCGTGGCGGACGTCGTCGGCGACTACGAGGCGCACATCGAGGAAGCGCAGAGCCGCGGTAGGCCGGAAGCCGAGGTCGTGGCGGCGCTCGGCGATCCGGTGCGGCTCGCGAGAGAGCTGCGCGCGGAGATTCGAGTGCGGCGCTGGGAGGTGAAACGCGATCCGGCGGCCGCGTTTCAGGCAATCTCCGCGCTCGTCGCGCTCGGAGCGGCGAACCTCGCGCTGATCGTCCCGCTGCTCGCGGTCGGCGCGGCCGTGCTCGCGGCGCTCGTGCTCACGGGTCTCGGAGTCATCGGCTTCGCCGCGCTGCTGCTGGCTGGGGCACTGTCCCATACGCCGCAGATCGCGGTTGCGCTCCGCGAATTCTTCGCTCTGGCCGCCGCCGACGTGCCTACGGCGGCGCTGCTCGCGCTGTCGCTGTCCGCGGGCGCGGTCGCGAATATCGCGGCCGCCCTATTGATCGCCGCCGCGATCGTCAAAGCGGCCATCTGGTACGGACGGTTGAACTATCGCATGGTGCGTCCGCCGCCGCGCCACGCCGTCGTTTCCCATGCCGCCAAACTCACGGTGATCGGCTCATGATGCGCAAGTTGCTCGTCGTTTTCGTCGTCGGCTGGATCGTCTCGGCTGCAGCCTATTCGGGTGCACGCTCCCTGAACCCCGGGTTGCTCGAAAGGCTGGAATGCGCGGTGGACGGCTGCGCACGAGGCGGCGCGAAGGGCACGGAGCCGGCCGACGCACCCGACGCCTCGCTCGAGCGCGAGATCGATCGCTACCTCGCGCCGCTCGTCGCGACCAACAACTTTTACGGCACCGTCCACGTCGCCCGCGGCGGCAAGGTCCTCGTGGACAAGGGCTACGGCTCGGCTTCGATCG
>DASTSM010000221.1:0-6055 GCA_035760685.1 Gammaproteobacteria bacterium
TGCGTCGACATAGACGGCAGGCAGGTCCTTGGGCAGCCGCAGCTCCACGGATCGGTCGCCGAGCCGTTCCTCGAGCCGACCGAGCGCGGTCCCGACGAGGTCGTCGAGCGATTCCCAGGCGCACCGCAAGACGGTCCCGCCCGATTCGAAGCGCACGAGATCGAGCACCTTGGCGATGACCTCGGTCGTCTCGCGGGCCTTCGTCTCGATGGACCGTGCGAGCGACTTGCGGGCGGCTTCGTCGAGGCGGTCGCCGTGCTCCGCAAGCGTGCTGGCCGCGCCGGCCATGACGGCCAGCGGCGTCCGCAAGTCATGAGAGATCGACGCGAGCAGCGTATTGCGCAAGCTTTCCCGCGCGCCGGCGACGCGCGCCGCTTCGGCGCCCTCCGCGAGCCGTTCCCGTTCGAGCGCGATGCCGATCTGTCCGGCAAACGTCTCGAGCAGATGCCGCTGCTCGGGCAGTAGCACGCGGCGCGGATTGGACGGCAGCACGGCCACGACGCCGAGCTTGCGGTCGCTGTCTCCCAGGGGGATGTAGACGGCCGGCGAGGCCGGCAGCGTGTCGGATCCGAGGCCCGCGCGGCGGCCGTGATCGGCGACCCACTGCGCCACGGCGAGGTCGGCGCCTCGGTAGGCGCCTGGGACGGCGGGCTCGCGCGGGTATGCGAGCCTGCCCGCGGCGTCCGGCAGCAAGATGACGGCCCGGCAGTCGAACACCTCGGCGAGATGCTTGATCGCAATGCCCGCCATTTTCGAGACGCCGCGCGCGCCCGCGAGCTCTCGGCTCATGGCATAGAGGAGCGCGGTGCGCCGCTCGCGAGCCCCCGCTACCCGCGTTTGCTGACGGACGTTCGCGACGAGCGTCGCGATGACGAGCGCCACCGTCAGCATGACGCCGAACGTGAGGGCGTACTGGACGTCGGATACGGCGAGCGTGAAGCGAGGCGGCACGAAGAAGACGTCGAACGCGGCGACGTTGAGCACGGCGGTCACCACCGAGGGCCCGCGGCCGAGCCCGAGGCCCGCGATCGTGACGCCCAATAGATAGAGCATCACGAGGTTCACGAGCTCGAAGTAGGGATACATCGCCGCCGCGAGCGCCGTGCAAGCCGCCGTAATGGCGAGCGCCCAAACGTATCGGCTCCAACGAATGGGCTGCCGGCCATCGGGCGAAAAGAACGTTGGGCGCTGCTCGCTCGGCGCGAGGCGGTCCGGGGGAGCGACGACGAGCACGTCGAAGCCGCGCGCGTGCTTGACGAGATCCGTAACGGCCGAGCGCCGCAGCAGCGCTCGGAGCCCGCTCCGCTTCGGCGTGCCGACGACGAGCCGCGTCACTTGCCGCGTGCGGGCGTACTCGAGCAGCGCGGCTGCAGCCGTGGGTCCGTCCAGAGTCACGGTCTCGGCGCCAAGGGATTCCGCGAGGCGCAGCATGTCGATGCGCCGGTTGCGCTGCTTCTCCGAAAGACGCAGCAGCGCCGGGGTCTCGACGTAGACGGCCGTCCAGTCCGCGTCGAGAGCGGCGGCGATCCGCTTGCCGGCACGAATGAGCTGCTCGGCCTGCGGATCGGGACCGAGCGCCACGAGCACGCGATCGCGGGCGAAGCGCGCGCGCGTCGCCCGCTCCTGATCGATCGAAGCGCGCGCGGCCGCCTCGACGCGGTCGGCGGTTCGGCGCAACGCCATCTCGCGCAACGCCATGAGATTCGATTTGCGGAAGAAGCGCTCCACGGCGGCGCGCGCATCGTGCGGCACATAGACCTTGCCGGCGTGCAGCCGTTCGAGCAGATCGTCGAGCGGCAGGTCGATGAGCTCGACGTCGTCGGCCTCGTCGAAGACGCGGTCCGGCAAGGTCTCGCGTTGCCGGACGCCGGTGATCTGCATGACGAGGTCGTTGAGGCTCTCGAGATGCTGAACATTCAGCGTCGTCCAGACGTTGATGCCCGCGTCGAGCAGCTCCTCGACGTCCTGCCAGCGTTTGGGATGACGCGGCGCAGGCTCGGCCCCCAAGAGGTTCGAGTGGGCAAGCTCGTCGACGAGCAGGATCTCGGGCCGGCGGCGCAACGCCGCGTCGAGATCGAATTCCTGCCTCGTCGTGGTTCGATAACGTACGCGCAGCGTGGGCACGCGCTCCAGCCCTTCCATGAGGCGCTCCGTCTCGACGCGGCCATGCGGCTCGACGTACCCGATCACGACGTCGGTGCCGGCGGCGGCCGCCGTGCGCGCGGCTTGCAGCATCGCGTAAGTCTTCCCGACGCCGGCCGCAGAGCCGAAGAAGATCCGCAGCCGCCCGCGCCGCGCCTTGGCCTCCTCGGCCTGAACTTGCGCAAGCAGTCTATCGGGGTCGGGGCGCGCTTCTACCATCGGGTCACTGATCCGTGAGGCTGCCTTTCTCGCCGGCGACGTTCTTCCGCGCGAGCTCGTCGAGCGCGAGGTTGAGGCGCAGGACGTCGACGCGCGGCTCGCCGAGCACGCCGAACGTCCGACCCTCGGTCGCCTCCCGCACGAGCTCACGCACCTTTGCCTCGTCGAGTCCTCGCGCCCTGGCGACGCGCGCGAGCTGGTATTCCGCCGCCGCAGGCGAGATATGCGGGTCGAGGCCGCTGCCCGACGCCGTCACGAGGTCGATCGGCACCGCGTCGGCGTTGTCGGGAGCCGCTGCCCGCAGCGCGGCGATCCGGCCCCGCACGGCCGCCTCGAGCGCGGGATTCGTCGGGCCCAGGTTCGAGCCGCCCGAAGCCGCGCCGTTGTAGGCCTGCGGCGCCGTGGCGGACGGCCGGCCCCAAAAGTATCCCGGGCTCGTGAAGGACTGGCCGAGGAGACTCGAGCCGACGGCGTTGCCGTTGCGCTCGATGATGCTCCCCGACGCCGCCTTCGGGAAGAGCACGCGCCCGACTGCCGTGACGACTCCGGGATAGACGACGCCGGTCAACACGGTCAGCAGCCCAAACACGATCGCCGCGGTCCGTAGCTCGCGCATCATGGTCATGGTCTCCGTTCAGACGAGCCCGAGCGCCGCCAAGCCGAGGTCGATCGACTTGATGCCGACGAACGGCACGATGACGCCGCCCAAGCCGTAGATCAGCAGGTTCCGGCGCAACAGCGCGGCCGCCGAGGCGGCCCGGGTCTTCACGCCGCGCAGCGCGAGCGGCACGAGCACGACGATGATCAGAGCGTTGAAGATGACCGCCGAGAGGATCGCGCTCTCCGGGGTCGCGAGTCCCATGACGTTCAGCGCAGCCAGAGAGGGATACGTCGTCGCGAAGGCCGCCGGAATGATCGCGAAGTACTTCGCCACGTCGTTCGCCACGGAGAACGTCGTCAGCGCGCCGCGCGTGACGAGCATCTGCTTACCGACGTCGACGATCTCGATGAGCTTCGTCGGATTCGAGTCGAGGTCCACCATATTCCCGGCTTCCTTGGCCGCTTGCGTGCCGGTATTCATGGCGACGGCGACGTCGGCCTGGGCGAGCGCCGGCGCGTCGTTCGTGCCGTCGCCGCACATCGCCACGAGGCGGCCCTCCCTCTGATGCCGGCGAATGAGCTCGAGCTTCTTCTCGGGCGTCGCTTCGGCCAGGAACTCGTCGACGCCGGCTTCGGCCGCGATCGCCGCCGCGGTCAGACGGTTGTCCCCCGTGACCATGACCGTCTTGATCCCCATCCGTCGCAGCTCCGCGAACCGCTCGCGGATGCCACCTTTGACGACGTCGCGCAGCTCCACCACGCCGAGCACGCGACGCCCCTCCGCCACGACGAGCGGCGTCGCCCCCGCGCGCGCGATGGCGTCCACGGACTCGCCGACCTTGCCCGGCCACGCGCCTCCCTCGGCCTCGACAAAAGCGCGGATCGCATCGGCGGCGCCCTTGCGAAGCTTCCGGCCGTCGATGTCGACGCCGCTCATGCGAGACTGCGCGGAGAATTGGTGAAAGGTGGTCCCGCCGAGATCGCGCCCGCGCAGCTCGTACTTGTCTTTCACGAGCACGACGATCGAGCGGCCTTCGGGCGTTTCGTCGGCAAGCGACGCGAGCTGCGCAGCTTCCGCGAGCTCCCGCGCCGCTATTCCCGGCGCCGGCTCGATCGAAGCCGCGTGCCGATCGCCGAGCGTGATCGTGCCCGTCTTGTCGAGCAGGAGCACGTCGACGTCGCCCGCGGCTTCGACGGCTCGGCCCGACGTGGCAATGACGTTGGCGCGGACCATCCGGTCCATGCCGGCGATGCCGATTGCGGACAGCAACGCGCCGATCGTGGTCGGTATGAGGCATACGAGGAGCGCCACGAGCACGGTCAGCGTCACGGCCGAGCCGGTGCCCGCGGCGACTACCGCGTACCGCGAGAACGGCGCGAGTGTCGCCGTCGCGAGCAAGAACACGATCGTCATGAAGGCGAGCAGGATCGAGAGCGCAATCTCGTTCGGCGTGCGCGCGCGCTTCGCGCCCTCGACCATCGCGATCATGCGGTCCAGGAACCCCTCGCCTTCGCGGCTAGTGACGCGGACGACGAGCCAGTCCGATAGGACGCGTGTGCCGCCCGTCACGGAGGAGAAGTCGCCGCCGGCTTCGCGCAACACGGGCGCGGATTCGCCCGTCACCGCGCTCTCGTTGACGGAAGCGACGCCTTCGACGACCTCGCCGTCGGCCGGAACGACGTCGTTCGCTTCGACGAGCACGAAATCCCCGCGCCCGAGTTCACTCGCCTCGCAGGTCTCGTACTCCCGCGTATCCGAACGAAGCAGCCGCTTCGCGTGCACGTGCCTGCGCATGCTGCGGAGAGTCGCCGCCTGCGCTTTGCCGCGCCCTTCGGCGACGGCTTCGGCGAAATTCGCGAACAGCACGGTCAGCCAGAGCCAAGCGGCGATCGCGAGCACGAATCCGGGCCGGCCCGCGTTCTCGACCGCTCCGGTCGCCGCGGCGATGCCGATCGCCGTAGTGAAGAGGCTGCCAACGAAGACGACGAACATCACGGGATTGCGGGCCTGCACGCGCGGATGCAGCTTCGCGAACGACTCGCGAAGCGCGGCCGAGACGATCGGCCTCGTGAGGAATTCCTTCGGGCGCTCGGCGCGCGGTGAAACGGCGCTCATGGGCTCACCCCCTCCCGATCATTTGCAGCTGCTCGACGATGGGGCCGAGCGCAAGGGCCGGCACGAACGTGAGCGCGCCCACGAGGAGCACGACGCCCACGAGCCAAACGACGAAGAGCGGCGTATGCGTCGGCAAAGTGCCGGCGGTCACGGCCGCGGCGCGCTTTCCGGCGAGACTGCCGGCGAGCGCGAGCACCGGGATCATGATCCAGAACCTCGCCGCCCACATCGCGACGCCGAGCATCGCGTTGTAGAAGGGCGTGTTCGCGGAGAGCCCCGCGAAGGCGCTGCCGTTGTTGTTGCCCGCGGACGAGAAGGCGTAGAGCATCTCGGAGAAGCCGTGCGCTCCCGGGTTCGCGATGCTGCCTGTACCGACGGGCAGAGCGCTGGCGATGGCGGTGCCCACCAACACAGCGCTCGGAGAAACCAACAGAACGAGCGCCGCCATCTTGATCTCGTACGCGCCGAGCTTTTTGCCGAGATACTCGGGCGTGCGCCCGACCATGAGCCCGGCGATGAAGACGGCGACGATCACGAACATCAACATGCCGTAGAGTCCGCTGCCGACGCCGCCGAAGACGACTTCGCCGAGCTGCATGAGCCACAGGAGCACGAGGCCGCCGAGCGGCGTGAAGGAATCGTGCATCGAGTTCACGGAGCCGTTCGAAGCGGCCGTCGTCGCGGCGGCCCACAGCGCGGAGCCGGTGATGCCGAAGCGCGTCTCCTTGCCCTCCATGTTGCCGCCGGACTGGTAGTCCGATGCCGCCTCATCCACGCCAAGCGCGGCGAGCCGCGGGTTGCCGGCCTGCTCGGCGGACATGACGCCGATCGTGAGAGGCACGAAGATGACCAGCATGGCCGCGAGCACGGCCCAGCCCTGGCGCCGGTCGCCGACCATGACGCCGAACGTATAGCAAAGCGCCACGCCGATGAGATTGATGGCCAACACCTCGAGGAAGTTCGAGAGCGGCGTCGGGT
>DASTSM010000222.1:0-4662 GCA_035760685.1 Gammaproteobacteria bacterium
CGCGGTCACGCAGAGCAGCAGCGCCTCCGCGCACACGAGCGAGATCACGAGGCCGTCGCCGTAGCCGTACGTCTTGAGGACGGCGAGCTCGGGGATGCGCTCCCGAACCGATTGCATCATCGTGTTGCCCGTCAGGAACAAGAGCGCGAAGAGCACGGCACCGACGATCGCGTTGACGAAGAACTTGATGTCTCCGATCTGGTTGATCTGCGCGCGGACCCACTCCTTGTCGCTCTGCGTCTGCGTCGGGCTCGTCGAGTTGAGGAACAGCGCGTCGATGCTCGCCGACACGTCCGCGGCCCGGCTCGGATCGGCGATGCGCTCGAAGTAGAAGTTCACCGTGCCGTTCTGCGCTGCGCGCTCCTCGTCGAAGTAGTCGTAGTTGATCCAGAACTCGTCGGCGTCCCCGGCGTCGCCCTTGATCGAGTAGATGCCGACGACGTCGAAGGTCCACTCGGCGGCGCCGTCCTTGCGCACGTCGCGCGCGGAGCGGATCGGCACGCGGTCGCCGATCTTCCAGCCGTACTTCTCGGCGAGATCCTTGCCGATGACGGCACCCGTGCGCGTGTGCAGCATGGCCGCGCGCTGCTCTTCGGGCAGGACGAGGTCCTTGGAGAACGCGTCGAAGAAGCGCTCCGCGCTGATGGCGCCCACTCCGATGGAGTTGCTCGGCTCCTGGTAGTAGCCGAACACGATGCTGTAGTACGCCACCTTTTCGACGCCCTTGACGCTCTCGATCTGGGGCAGATACGCGAGCGGAATCGGCTCGAGCAGATTGACGCGGCTGACCGTGCGGAGCCGGTCGGCGTCGATGCTCTGAATCACGTTGTCGAGCGAGCCGGTCACGGAATGCAGGCTGCCGAACAGAACGAACGCGACGGCGACCGAGAAGAGCGTCAGCACCGTTCGGGCGCGCTTTCGCCAGAGACCCGCCCAAACCAGCGGTAGGAGCTTCATGCCGCGGTCCTCATCGTCGGCTCGAGCCGGCCCTTGTCGAGATGAACCTCGCGCGACGCGTGCTCGGCTGCCCGCGGATCGTGCGTGACCATGACGATCGTCTTGCCGTGTTGGCGGTTCAGCAGCTGCAGCAGCCCGAGGATCGACTCCGACGTCTCGCGGTCGAGGTCACCGGTCGGCTCGTCGCAGACGAGCAGCCGCGGATCCGAGACGAGCGCGCGCGCGATCGCGACGCGCTGCTGCTGGCCGCCCGAGAGCTCGGCCGGCTTGTGTTTGGCGCGATCGGCGAGGCCGACGAGCTCGAGCGCCGCCTGCACTCTCTGCCTGCGCTCCTTCGCGGCAAGCTTCGTGAGCAGCAGCGGCACCTCGACGTTGCGGGCGGCCGTGAGCACGGGGAGCAGGTTGTAGAACTGAAAGATGAAGCCGACGTTGCGCGCGCGCCATTTCGCGAGCTTCGACGAGGACAGCTTCTCGAGCCGCTCGCCGGCGACGACGACCTCCCCTTCGTCGGCCCGGTCGAGCCCGCCGATGAGATTCAGCAAGGTCGTTTTGCCGGAGCCGGACGGGCCCATGAGGGCGAGAAACTCGCCGGCCTCGACCTCGAGATCGATGCCGTGCAGCACCTCGACGCGCTGCTTTCCCCGCGCGTATCCCTTGACGACGTTCCTCATTGAGACGATCGCTGGCATGGCTTCACTCCTCGACGTGGACTCTCGCGCCGTCGGCGAGCGCGGATAGGTCGCCGACCGCAATGCGCGTTCCGGGCTCGATGCCCGCAAGCACGATCTGGCCTAAGTCGGTGCGCGCGCCGAGGCGCACGGCTCGGCGCTCGATTGTCTTGTTTCGAATCACGTAGACGACGCCGGTGTCGCCGTCGGCCTGAACGGCATCGGCGGGGATCAGCACGGCGGGCTGCGCCGAGAGGCTGCTCGGAGCTTCGTCGTCGTCGGTCAGGAACGAGACCCGCGCCCCCATTTCCGGCAGCACGCGCGCGTCCTTCTGCTCGAACGCGACCCTGACGCGCACGGTCGCCTTGGCTCGGTCGGCCGTCGGGATGATCGCGACGACGTGCCCGGGAATGCTCCAATCCGGATAGGCATTGAGCTTGATCGCGGCGTTCTGCCCTGGACGCACGCGGTTGATGAAGCTCTCGCTGACGTCGACCTCGACCTCGAGCGAATCCATGTCGACGATCGTGCCGATGCCGGTACGCGTGAAACCGCCGCCGGCCGAGACCGGCGACACCATCTCGCCCTCCTGCGCCGCCTTGACCGTGACGATGCCGGCGAAGGGCGCGCGGACGACCGTGTCATCGAGATTGCGCTCGGCGACCTCGACGTCGGCTTCGGCCACTTCGAGCCCGCGCTTCTCGACGTCGACGCTCGAGCGTGCGGCGTCGTAGCTCGCCTTCGCGACATCGAAGTCCTGTGCGCTGATGACCGCGCGAGCGAACTGCTGCTGGTTGCGCGCGAAGGTGGGCGCGGCGTTATTGACGGCGACGAGCGCGGCATCGAGACGGGCGCGAGCCTCCGCGCGTGCGGCTTCGGCGCGGGCGAGCGCAGCGCGGGCATTCGTGTCGTCGAGGCGCGCGATGACTTGTCCCTGCTCGACGCGCTGGCCTTCCTCGATCTCGAGATCGACGACGCGTCCCGTGCTCTTCGCCGACACCGTCGCCTGCCTTCGAGCGACCACGTAACCCGAAGCGTCGAGGATCGAGCCGCGCTGCACGGCGGCCGCGCCCGGCGCCGCCGTGGCGGTCGCCGCGTTCACGGTCAAGGCGTTCGACGGCGCGAGCAGCAGCCAGCCGGCGACGGCGATCAGCGCGATCGAAGCAACGATGCCGCCGGCCCATCGCGCCCTGCCGGAGCCGACCTCGCCGTGATCCGCCCGCTCGATGCGCAGGCTGTCGAGCAAAGCAACCCTATCGTCCACGAGATGTTTCCCCTCGTCCCCCGCATTCTCGACGGGATGCCCGAGAGCAGCTTCCGTGCCAAGCGGGTAGCCGCGGTGTAAGACCTTGTTGCTGCTCGACAAACGCGTGCCGTGCGCGCGGGAACGGCGAAAGCCCGCACGGCGAGATCGATCAGTTGTTCGTGCTTTTCGTCAGTTGTGACGCGAAAACAGCGACATGGCCGCGCGCGCCGGCAGCGAGTTATGCTTGTGCAGCCCGTTTGCTTGTTCGGGCCGATGAGTAGGAGGCTCGCCATGCCGATCGCAACCGACAAGCCCTTGGCATCGTTGCGTGCCGAGACCGTCGACCGGCTCATTCTGAACTACGGTCACGGCAAGCTCTCGCTCGAAGCCTTCGAGAGGCGGCTCGATTCCGCGCTGGATGCGAAGACGCACGAAGAGCTCGTAGGGCTCACCGAAGACCTGGAGCTCACGATCGACGAGGGCTACCGCGAGCGCAAGGAGCGCGAGCTCGGCATGCGCGCCGATGCGGCGGATCCGCGCGACGTCGAGCACATGGTGCACGTGTTCGGCGGCAGCAATCGGCGCGGCATGTGGACCGTCGCGAAGGAGATCCACATGCTGAATCTCTTCGGCGGCGCGGAGCTCGACTTCAGCGAAGCGCAATTCTCCGCGCCGACGACGCGCATCAAGATGCTCTGCATTTTCGGCGGCGCGACGCTTTACGTGCCCGAAGGCGTCGAGGTGCGGTCGAAGGCCGTGTGCATCTTCGGCGGCATCGACAACCGCGCGAGCGCGCCGAGCCCGAGCATGGGGCCGACGATCCTCGTCGAAGGCTTGATGCTGTTCGGCGGAGCCAAGATCGCCGTGAAGAGGACGCTCAAAGAGCGGCTGCTGGATTTCGCCAACGTCGTGCGCAACGCTTTCGCCGAGCTGACTTGAGCTCGAGAGCGGGCGCGTTTCGCGCCGCCGCCATTCGGACTCGGACTCGGCTCGAGCAGCGACGCGCCACGTGAGCGCGCGCCCGCTAGCGCCGCGGCGGGTTACTCCGCGATGAGCCGCGTGTCGGCGAGGCCGAGCGCATGGAGGCGGCCGGTCACGCGGTCGTAGTCGTCTGCGCCCGCGAGGGGACCCACCCGAACGCGATTGAGCCCGTCACGCTCGGCGACGACGAAGGCGTTCGCGTAGCCCTGCGCCTTCAAGCGATCGACAAGACGGGCCGCGTTCTCGCGGCTCGAGAATGCGCCGACCTGCACGAACAGGCGCTGCCGCGAAAACGTCGCCGCCGGACGCTCCTCGCCCGACAGCGTCGCTCGGTGCAGGGCCTCGGCCTCCCCCCGCTCCCGCTCTTCGGGCGACAGCTCGTCGGCCGCGGCTTCGCTGATCGGCGAAAAACTCGAGCGGCGCGCGCTCGAAGCGCCAGGGGGCGGCACGGCGGCGGGACGCGCCGCCGGCGTCGCAGCCTGACGAGCAGCGGTCGTCGCGGCCGGCGCGGACGCCGCGGCCGGCGCCGGCACGGCAGCGAGGCTCGGCTCCGGCGACCCGAGCGCCCGCACCTCGACGCGCGCTGTCCCGGCGCGAATCATGTCGAGCGCCTTCGCGGCGCCGTAGGACAGATCGATGATCCGATTGCCGACGAAGGGCCCGCGATCGTTGACCTTCACGACCACGCTCTTGCCGTTCTCGAGGTTCGTGACCTCGACCCACGTCGGCAGCGGCAGCGTCTTGTGCGCGGCCGTCATGCCGTACATGTCGTAGCGATCCCCGCTCGAGGTCATCTGCTTGTGGAAGTCC
>DASTSM010000223.1:0-9651 GCA_035760685.1 Gammaproteobacteria bacterium
GCAGCGGGTAGGTGCCCTCCTGCTCGATCGGGTTCTGCGTCGCCATGACCATGAAGAGGCCCGGCAAGGGATACGTCACGGAGCCGACCGTGATTTGCCGCTCCCCCATGGCTTCGAGCAGCGCCGATTGCACCTTCGCGGGCGCCCGGTTGACCTCGTCCGCGAGCACGAGGTTGTGAAACAGCGGACCTTCCCGGAAGACGAACGATCCGTCCTGCGGGCGATAGATCTCCGTCCCCGTGAGGTCCGCGGGCAGAAGATCGGGCGTGAACTGGAGACGATGAAAATCGCCCTCGATGCTCTGGCTCAGCACCTTGATCGCGCGCGTCTTCGCGAGACCGGGAGCGCCCTCGACGAGCAGATGGCCGTCGCAGAGCAGGGCGATGAGCATGCGATTCAACAGCCGCTCCTGCCCCACGACCAGACCCTTGAGATGCGCTTCGAGGCGAAGGAACTTCTGTTGCAGCGACATGGAGCTCGTGGCCGGACCAAGGCGGCTCATTCTATCGGCGGGCTTCGGGGCAGGCCAGCCGAGGCACGGACGGTGCCGGCGGCTCGCGGCCTTGCAGGATCGGCGCGTGGACGGCCGGCCCCGTGCTGGGGTCTACGGTCCGCCGCCGAAACGGCCCCGCCCGCCCGTGATGCCGAGCGGGCCGCGCGGCACGAAGATCTGCATGGGCTCGCCGTTGCGCACGATGTCGATCGCGACGTTTTGGCCGGGCTGACCCTCGAGCGTGAGCCGGTTCAGATCGGCGACGTCGAACACGCGGTGGCCGTCATAGCCCGTGATCTCGTCGCCGGCCTGAAGGCCGGCCTGCTCGGCCGGCGAGCTCGCGAGGATGTTGCGCACGGGCACGCGCGTCGGCCGGCCGAGCGCGGTCAGGTAGCGCTCGTAGTCGGCGTCGCCGAGCTCCGTGCGGAGCGCTTGCTCGGGATCCTCGACCGGCGGCGCGTCTTGCGGCCGGCCCGAGCGCGCCGCGCGCACGGCCTCGTACTGCGACTCGAGCGCCTGCATGCGCAGCTCCGACGCCCTTCGGTCGAGATAGGCCGCGCGATCGGCCGAGAAGCCTGCGGCGATGAAACGGTCGATGCGCGATTCGCCGGCGTCGAAACGACCGCGCCCGCGGAAGGGAGGACCGGTCGGCGCGGCGCCTTCGCTCGAATCCGCGACAAGCTCGCCGCCGTTCTGCTCGGCCGCGGCCGTCCTCCGAGCCGAAACCGCCCGCTCGGCAGCACCGCCTTGCGCGGGGCGATCCTCCGCCGGCGCGGCCGCGACCGCGGCGCGGAGCCGGGCCACTTCGCTCGCGAGCGCCGTGAGCCGCGCCGCGTCGCTTTGCAAGGATGCTTCGAGCGACGCGACGCGCCGGGCGAGGTCGGGGGATTCGCTCGCAGCGCCCGGCATCGTGTGTCGCGGCCCGAGCCATGCGGAGACCGCAAAGCCCGCGACGAGGCCGGCGACGAGAAAGAGCAGAGGTTGACGCATACGCCGTTGAACGAATTCGTTTGCGGGGAACCGATTGCCGCGAAGCCTAGCTTGTCGCCGACGCTCCGGCTCCTTGAGGCCGCGCACGCAGAAGTATGCGCCGCGGCGGAAGCGCCGCAAAGGACCCGCGGACGCGTGCGAGCTGACTTGACTCGGCCGGCGCCCGCGGCCCACCCTCGCGGCTCCCTCGCAAAAAAATCGAAAGCTCGCCATCGCCCGAAAGCTCGTCTTCGCTGCGCTCTCGGTCCTGCTCGCGCTCGCCGCCGGCGCCTACGCCCTGCTTGCGGCCTCGTTGCCGCGGACGAGCGGGCGCGCGGCCGTGCCCGGGCTCGCCGCGCCCGTCCACGTCGAGCTCGACGCGCGCGCGATCCCGCGCGTGCACGCGGGATCCCTGGACGATGCATTCCGTGCGCAGGGCTATTTGCACGCGCAGGAGCGGTTCTTCCAGATGGATCTCGCTCGGCGCAGCGCGGCAGGCGAGCTCGCGGCGCTCGCGGGAGCCCGCGCGCTGCCGCTCGACGAGCGGCAGCGTCCGTTCCAATTCCGCAAGCGCGCACACGCGCTCCTCGGCTCGCTGCCGGCCGTGCAGCGCGACTGGCTCGAGGCCTATGCGGCCGGCGTCAACGCGGGCCTCGCGGACCTCGGGGCGCGCCCGCCCGAGTATTGGCTGCTCGGCGCGCCGCCCGAGCCGTGGAAGCCCGAGGACAGCCTGCTCGTCGCGTACGCGTTCTACACGATGCTGTCGAACAACGACGCCTTCGAGAAGCCGCAGGGCGTCATGCGCGCGACCTTGCCCGCGAGCGTCTATGCGTTGCTGACGCCTTCGACGTCGCGGTTCGATCGGCCGCTCGTCGGCGCGACGGCCGACGATCCGACGGGCGGCTACCGCGCGATGCCGATCCCGCTGCCCGATGCGCTTCGCATCGGGCCGTCGCAAGGCGGCACGCCCTCGATCGTGCAGCCCCCGCTCACGGGCCCCGCGTCGAACCAATGGGTCGTGGGACCTGCGCGAACCGCGAGCGGCGCGGCGCTGCTCGCGAACGACCCGCATCTCGAGCTCCGGCTGCCGAATCCGTTCTATCGCACCGAGCTCTACTTCGGCGATCGCGTCGCGCGCGGCGTCGGCATCCCGGGCCTGCCCGGCATCCTGATCGGAGCGACGCCGCGGCTCGCGTGGGGGCTGACCGTGAGCTACGCGGATCAGAGCGACTGGGTCGTCGTCGAGACCGCGCCCGGCGACGACAGCCGCTACGTGACGCCGGACGGCACGGAGCCGTTCGGCGTCGAGCGCGAGCGCATCGACGTGCACGGCGCGCCGCCCGCGAGCATCGAGATCCGCACGACGCGGTGGGGCCCCGTGCTCGACCGAGACTGGCGCGGCCGCCTGCTCGCGCTCCATGCCGAATGGCTCGAGCCCGACGGCCTCGACCTCGACATGCTCGCGCTCGTCGAGGCGCCCGACGTGCGCGCGGCCGAGGACATCGTCGCGGGCTGGTCCGGCCCGTCGCTGAACTGGACGTTCGCGGACGCCGACGGCGGCATCGGCTGGATCGTCAACGGCCCGCTGCCGCGCCGCCGCGGGCTCGACGGCTCCGTGCCCGAGTCGTGGGCGGACGGGCGGCGCGGCTGGGACGGCCGGCTCGAGCTCCCGCGCGTCGTCGATCCTCCGGATCAGGCGCTCTACACGGCCAATAACCGCACGCTGGCCGCCCCTTCCTCGGACGCGCTGACCCGAGCCTGGATGCGGCCGCTCCGGGCGAAGCGCATCGCCGATCTGCTCGGAGCGCGCCGCGATCTTTCCGATACGGACTTCCTCGCCATGCAGCTCGACACGCGCGCCGAAGGCTACGACTTCGTGCGCGACGTCGCGCTCGAGGTGCTGCCCGCGAGCGAAGGCGATGCCGAGCTCGCGCGCGTGCGTGCGCGCATCGCCGAATGGAACGGCCGCGCCGACGCGGATCAAGTGGGCTTCCGGCTGCTCCACGTCTACTACCGCGCCCTGCTCGAGCGCGTGCTCGCGCCGCTGCTCGCGCCGGCGCGCGCGGCCGACCCGGCCTTCGTCTATCGCTGGCCCCTCGCCGACGAAGCGCTGCGCCGGGTCATCGAGGAGCGCCCGCCGCAGCTCTTGCCCGCGGGCTTTCACGACTGGCGCACGTTCCTTCGCGCCGTGCTCGTCGACGCCGTGCACGCGCTCGACGCCGACCCCGCGCGTCCCGGACCCGAGGCGACCTGGGGCGACGCGAATCGCCTCGACGTCGCGCATCTGTTCGCGGGACTGCCGCTGCTCGGCCGGCGCCTTCGGCTCCCGTCCGTGCCGCTGCCGGGCTCGTCGATCTCGCTCAGGGTCGCCGAGCCCGGGCGCGGCGCGGTCTTCCGCATGGTCGTCTCGCCCGCGCATCCCGAGTCCGGCTTCCTCGAGCTCGAGGGCGGCCAAAGCGGCCACTTCCTGTCGCGCCACTTCGCCGATGAGCAGGCCGACTGGCTCCGCGGCGCGCCCGCGCCGTTTCTCGCGGGCGAGACCGCGGACGCGTTCGACCTCGAGCCTACCGGAACGACACGCGCTCGATGACGGGCGGCTCCTGATCGTTGAAGTGCGGCTGAACGACGTAGACGTCGGCGCCTGCGACCGCGGCCGTCGTCGCCTGGCCCTCGAAGGGCGCCGTCGCCGTCATGGAAGCCGAGTCCCAGCCGTCGTCGCTCTCGAGCGCGAAGACCTTGCTCTGACTGTTGCTCACGACGGCGAGGCGGCCGTCCGGCAGGAACACCATGCCGTCGGCGCCCGGGATCGGCGCATCGAGCTTGACCTCGGTGAGCTTCGCGGGATCGCCCGTCGTGACCTTGTAGAGCTTCGGCCCGCCGATCACGATGAGATAGCCGCCCTCGGCGTAGACGATGCCGTTCAGCGCGAGCCCTTCGGCCGGCTCGAAGCGATAGAGAATCGCCGGCTTTTGATCGGAGCCGACCTTGTAGACCGCGTTCTGGCGCGTATCCGTCACGTAGACGTTGCCGTCGTCGTCGACCGTCACGTCGTTCGCGAAGAACGCGGCGTTCTCTGGCTTGCGGCGCATCGAGGCCGTTAGGTCCACCATCGCGATGCGCTCGCCGCTCGTGAGGTTGTAGATGCCGAGCTTCGCCTGGCCCGCGGACTTGCCGTCGAAGACGGCGCGGTCCGAGTTGCAGACGAGCAGCCGGTCGCGCGCCTCGTCGACTTCTATCCCGACGGACGAGACGAGCTCCGGGTCCATGACGAACGGCACGACGCTGCCGTCGGCGTCGATGCGGAAGATCGTGCCTTCGGCCAGCGACCCCGTGAGGAAGCGGCGATTCTTCTCGTCGTACTCGACGCCCTCGGGGATGAAGCCGCCGCGCTTCGCGACGATGCGCGCGGGCAAGCCGCTCGCGCTCCCGCCCGCCGGCGCGTTCGGCGCGTCGGCCGAGCCGCTTCGCGGCTGGGCCGCAGGGGCCGCGCTCGGGGCGCCGGCCGCCGGCGCTCGCGACGCGCCGTCGGCCGCCCGCTCGGCCGGGACCTGCGGCTCGGGGTTGCATGCCGCGAGCCACGCGGCCGCGCCCGCGGCGAAGAGAAGTCTCGTAGTTGCGGTTCTCGTCGTCGTCATTGTTGTTCTCCTTTCCAAAGGGCTCGCCTTGATTATGGCAGCGCCGCGAAAGCGGGGCGCCCGCCGCGGCGCTCGCGTCGTCGGCCGGGGATCCCCATGCTTCCGTGGCCGGAAAGCTCCAAAGAAACCTTGGGATCGGCGCGAGCCGCGACACGCTATGATGGGCTCCCGCCGGCCGCTGCCCTATGGAATCGAACCCGCTACTGCTCGTTGCCGTTCCCGTCGTCGGTCTCGTCGCCGGGTTCATCAACACGCTCGCGGGCAGCGGGTCTCTCGTGACGCTGCCGATGCTGATCCTGCTTGGCCTGCCCGCGAACGTCGCGAACGGCACGAACCGGGTCGGCATCCTCGTGCAAGGCGTCGTGTCCGTCGCGACGTTCCGGCGGCGCGGCGCGCTCGACCTCGGCGGGAGCCTGAAGCTGCTGCTGCCCTCGATCGTCGGCGCCGCCGTCGGCGCGGAGCTCGCGGTCGACCTCGACGAAGCCCTGCTCCGCCGCGTGATCGGCGCGCTCATGCTCGGCATGCTCGCCATCATGCTCTGGCGGCCGCAACGTTTTCTCGAGACGCATGCCCGAGAGCAAACCGCATCGCTCTCCGTCATCGCGCCGATCTTCTTCGTCGTCGGTCTCTACGGCGGCTTCATTCAAGCGGGCGTCGGCATCCTGCTGCTTGCCTCCCTCGTGCTCGCCGCGGGGCAGGACCTCGTGCGCGCGAACGCCGTCAAGAACCTCATCGTGCTCGTCTTCACGGTCGCGGCGCTCGCGGTCTTCGTCGCGAACGGCCAAGTCGACTGGCTGCTCGGCGCGCTGCTCGCGGTCGGCAACGGCGCCGGCGCGTGGCTCGGCGCGCATCTAGCGGTCGAGAAGGGCGCGAAGTTCGTGCGCTGGGTCCTCGTCGTGATCCTCGCGCTCTCGTCCGTGGCGCTGATCGGCGATCTCGGCTTCGCAGGCTGAAGCCGATGATGCGGAGGGCGAACGTCGTGCTCGCGCTCGTGGTCGTCGCCGCGACGCTCGGCGTCTGGGGCTTGCTCGCGCGGCCGGTCTCCGCGCCGCCGTGGCCCGCGTCGATCGCGGGCTTTGCGTTCTCGCCGCTCAGCCGCGGCGAGGATCCGACGCGCGCCGTCTACCCTTCGGCGGCGGCCGTCGACGCGGACCTCGCGCTCGTCGCGAAGCACGCACGCTCGATCCGCACCTACTCGCTCGCGGGCCCGCTGGCCGACGTCCCGGCCCTCGCGGCGCGGCACGGCCTCGACGTCACGCTCGGCGTTTGGCTCGGCGACGACCGCAAGGCGAACGCCGAGCACCTCGCGAAGCTGCGCGACGTCGTGCGCGGCGCGAGCAACGTCACGCGCGTAATCGTCGGCAACGAGGTGCTGCTGCGCAAGGATCTCACCGAGGCAGAGCTCATCGAGATCCTCGACGACGCGCGGCGCGATCTCGACGTGCCGGTCGGCACGGCCGAGCCCTGGCACATCTGGAAAGCGCATCCGGAGCTCGCCGCGCACGTCGACTTCCTGGCGGTGCACGTGCTGCCGTACTGGGAAGGCATCGATGCGCAGCAAGCCGTCGATTACGTCGCGGCGCGCGTGCACGAGCTCGAGGCCGAGTACCCGAGCAAGCCCGTCGTGCTCGGGGAGGTCGGCTGGCCGAGCTTCGGACGCACGGTCGGCCGGGCCGTCGCCTCGCCCGCGGCGGCGGCGACGTTCCTGCGGCGCTTCCTCGCCCGGGCGGAGCACGAGGGCTACGACTACTTCGTCATGGAAGCGTTCGATCAGCCGTGGAAGCGTGCGGACGAAGGCGAAGCCGGCGCCTATTGGGGCTTCTACGACGCGGCGCGGCGGCCGAAGTACGCGGCCTCAGGTCCGGTCGCGCCGATGCGCCACGCGCGAGTCTTCGCGGCGGCGTCGGCCGCGCTCGCGCTCGCGGCCTTCCTCGCCCTCGTCGCCGACGGCCGCCGGCTGCGTTGCGCGGGGCGGCTGTTCCTCGCGGCGGCGGCGGCCGCGGCCGGCGTCGCCGTCGGTCTTTCCGCCGCGCTCTGCGCGCGCGAATACTGGTCCGCGCACGACGTGCTCGCCGCGGCGGTCGTCGCGGCGGGCCTCCTCGGCGTCGTCTTCTTGCTCCTCGTCGAGGCGCACGAATGGGCCGAGGCGCGCTGGGCGCGGAGGCACCGGCGAGCCGCGGCGAAGCCGGCGCGGCGCTTGCCGAAGGTTTCGATCCACGTGCCGACGCACCGCGAGCCCCCCGAGATGGTCATCGAGACGCTGCGCGCGCTCGCCGCGCTCGACTACCCGAGCTTCGAGGTCCTCGTCGTCGACAACAACACGGACGACGAGCGGCTCTGGCGCCCCGTCGAGGCATGCTGCCGCGCGCTCGGTCCGCGCTTCCGCTTCTTCCACGTCGCGCCGCTCGACGGATACAAGGCGGGAGCCTTGAACTTCGCGCTCGCGCGCACGGCGCCCGACGCCGAGATCGTCGCGCTCGTTGACAGCGACTACGTCGTCGAGGCGGACTGGCTGCGCGACCTCGTGCCCGAGCTCGAGGACCCGAGCCTCTCGATCGTGCAGGCGCCGCAGGCGTATCGCGACGGCTCCCGCGGGGTCTTCAAGGCCATGTGCGACGCCGAGTATCGGGGTTTCTTCCGCATCGGCATGATCACGCGCAACGAGCGCGACGCGATCATCCACCACGGGACCATGACGCTGATTCGGCGCCGGACGCTCGAGAGCGTCGGCGGCTGGGCGGAGTGGACGATCACGGAGGACGCGGAGCTCGGCCTGCGCGTGCTCGAGCACGGCGGCAAGACGCTCTACACGCCGCGGTGCTACGGCCGCGGGCTCACGCCGGTCAACTTCCTCGACTACAAGTCGCAGCGCTACCGGTGGGCGCTCGGCGCGATGCAGATCATGAAGCGCCACGCCCGCGAGCTCGGCGCGCGGCGCCGCACCGCGCTGACCCGCGGCCAGCGGTATCACTTCTTGTCGGGGTGGCTGCCGTGGCTCGGCGACGCGGTCAATCTCGTCTTCAACGTGCTCGCGATCGCGTGGTCGGCCGCCATGGTCGCGCTGCCCGATCGCTGCTTCGCGCCGGTCGCCTGCCTGTCGGCGTCCGTGCTCGGTCTCTTCGCGTTCAAGCTCGCGAAGACCGTCGTGCTCTACCGCAGCGAGGTGCGCGCGAGCGCGCTCGAGACGGTCGGCGCGCTCGTCGCGGGCCTCGCGCTCGTGCAGGTCGTCGGCGTCGCAGTCATCGCGGGGCTCGCCGGCCGCCGGGCGCCGTTTTGCCGAACGCCGAAGCTTGCGCAGCGTCAGGGTGTCGCGGGCGCGCTCGGCGCCGCGCTGCCCGAGACGATGATCGCCTCGGCCTTGATCGCCTCCTCGATCGGCGTCGCCACGCTCACGCCGCTTCCGAGCCTCGACACGAAGCTCTGGGCCGCGCTGCTCGCGGCCTCGGCCCTACCGCACGCGGCGGCGCTGACGTTGTCGCTGATCGGCGCGGCCGGCCGCCGAGCCCGCCAGCCTGCGCACGCGCCGGGGCTCGGCGCGCCGCTCGCGGATTCGGCCGGGCGCTGAGGGTTCGCTCAGCGCGCCGCGGCCGTCGCGCTCGCCGATGCCGCCGCGCTCGTCGCGCCGGGCGCCGGATCGCCCGAATCCGTCGAGCGCGCGGGCGCGACGCCTTCGAAGTCGTCGAGCAGGAGCTTCGCGAGCCCCGACATCGGCCCCAAGGGCTTCGGATCGGGATTGAAGCCCGCCGAGAACCCGGCGCGCTCGAGCGCCTCGACGATGTCCCGGCGTTTCGAGATCACGTGAATCGGCACGTCCCAGCGCGCGCCTTCGCCGCTCACGCTCGAGGCGGGCTGGTGATCGCCTATCAGGATCAGCACGAAGTTCGCGTCGGGCCGGTAGCGCAGGTATCCGGCCCAGTACTCGAACGTGTACGCGAGCGCGCCGACGTAGCCGGGCGAGAGATGCGTCCACTCGGGCTCCTGCGCGAGGCTCGCGGCGAGCGCGTCGCTCGGGAACGGCTCGGGCCCGAGCACGCGCCGCCAATCGGGCTGGTAGGGCGCGGTCGGACGGAACGGGATGTGCGTGCTGATCGTCGGGAAGAACACGAAGAGCGGCGGCCGCGACGCACGCGAGATCTCGAGCTCGTCGAGCTTTGCGAGCGTGTATTGATCGGGGATGCGCCACCAGCCGAACTCGGGACCCCGATACTCGAGATCCGCGGCCCCGTAGGTGCGGTTGAAGCCGTAGAAGCTGCCTTCGGGCCATGCCTGCTTGAGCCCCGGCATCATCGCGACGGCGCGGTAGCCGCTGCGCTCGAAGCGGCGCGGCAGCGAGTCCCGGCGCTGGGTGAGCAGCAGGTTGTAGACGCCGTTGTCCTTGATCGTCGTGCCCGTCATGAGGCTCGAATGCGCGAGCCACGAGCCGCCGCCGAACGTCGGCGACTCGACGAACGCCGAGGCCGCGTAGCGGCCCGTCTCCGCGACGGCGCGCGCGAGATCCTCGCGCTCGGGCTCGAGCGTGCGCGCCATCTCCGGCGTGTCGTAGCTCGTCGCGCC
>DASTSM010000224.1:0-16532 GCA_035760685.1 Gammaproteobacteria bacterium
GAGCTAGAGCGCATGGTCAACGAGGCGACGCGGCAGGCCAACGAGGCGATCCCGCGCGCCGAAGGCGGGGCGAAGCGTACGGTCGCCGAGGCGGAAGGCTACGCGATCGAGCGCGTGAACCGCGCCCAGGGCGAGACGGCGCGGTTCAACGACGTGCTCGCGGAGTACCGCAACGTCCCGGGCGTGACGCGATCGCGCATGTATCTCGAGACGCTCTCCGAGGCCCTGCCGAAGATCGGCTCCGTCGTCGTCGTGCAGAAGGGTCAGACGTCTCCGCTCCCGCTCTTCAACCTGCGCGACGCGCAGCCTCCGCGCGCGCTCGCGCCCGCGCCGTCAGGCTCGTCCTCGGCGCCGCCGGGGGAGCGCGTCGGCCAGCCGCCGCAGAATGCCGCGCCGCCCGCCGACGCGCGCGACCGAGGGAGAAGCCGATGAAAGCCGCGACCGCCGCCGCCGCGATCCTGATCGCCGCCGTCGTCGTGCTCGTGTCGAGCTCCGCGTTCATCGTCGATCAGGCCGAGCAAGCCATCATCGTGCAGTTCGGCGAGCCGAAGGGCGGCGTCATCACGGAGCCGGGCCTGCACTGGCGCTTGCCGTTCGTGCAGGAGGTGCGCCGGTTCGACAAGCGTCTGCTGGCGTGGGACGGCGACGTGAGCCAGATCCCGACGCTCGGCCGCGAGTTCATCATCGTCGACACGACCGCCCGCTGGCGCATCGCCGATCCGCTTCAGTTCCTGCGCTCCGTGCGCGACGAGGCGGGCGCGCGCACGCGGCTCGACGACATTCTCGACTCCGCCGTGCGCGACATCGTCTCGGGCACCGAGCTCGAGGAGATCGTGCGCTCGGCGGATTGGACCCCGAACGTCGAGGGCCTCGACGAGGCGGAGCGCAGCGCGCTCGGCGAGCAGGAGCTTCAGGGACCGAAGAAGGGCCGCGCCGTGCTCGAGCACGAAATGCTCGAGGGCGCGCAGCGCTTCATGCCGGCTCTCGGCATCGAGCTCGTCGACGTGCGCATCAAGCGGCTCAACTACATCGACTCGGTTCGCACGCAGGTCGAGAACCGCATGATCGCGGAGCGCCAGGCCATCGCGGCGCGCTTCCGCTCCGAAGGCCAGGGCCGGAGCCAGGAGATCCTCGGCAACATGGAACGGGACCTGCGCCGTATCACGTCGGAAGCCGAGCGGCGCGCGCAGGAGGTTCGCGGCGAGGCGGATGCGCAGGCGACGAAGATTTACGGCCAGGCCTACGGCGCCGATCCCGAGTTCTACGACTTCTTCAAGACGCTCGAGACGTATCAATCGCTGGGTCCGAACACGACGATCATGATCGATGCGGACTCCGAGTTCTTCCGCTACCTCGAGTCCGTGAGGCCGAGCGAGCGATAGCGCTCGGTCTTCTGTAGCGGGGGCCGCGGTTGGGACGCGAGATCGAGCACAAGTTCCTCGTCGCCGGCGGCGCGTGGCGCGCCGCGGCCGCCCGCAGGACGAAGATGGTCCAGGGCTATCTCGCCGGCGGCGCGCGCGCTTCCGTACGCGTCCGCATCGCGGGCGACCGCGCCTGGCTCAACGTCAAGGGCGGCGGATACGTCGCCTCTCGGCAGGAGTTCGAGTACGCGATCCCGGTCGACGATGCGCGCGAGATGCTCGAGTCGCTCTGCGACGGACCGCTCGTCGAGAAGACGCGGCACTTCGTGCCGCACGGCGGGCTCGAGTGGGAGGTCGACGAGTTCCACGGCCGGAACGAAGGGCTCGTCGTGGCCGAGCTCGAGCTCGATCGCGAGGGCCAGCCGTTCGATCGGCCGCCGTGGCTCGGCCCCGAGGTGACGCATCTGCCGCGCTACTACAACGTGCGGCTCGTCGAGCACCCGTACAGCGAGTGGACGGCTGCGGAACGCGAACCGGACGCGGGGCGCGACGGCCGCGACCCGGACGCGGGGCGCGACGGCGAGCCGGACGCCGGCCGCCCCGCATGAGCGCCAAGATCCGCGTCGACCTCGCGGCGCAAAGCCTCGAGCTCGAGGAAGCGAGCGGGCGCCGGCGAGTGTTTGCCGTCTCGACGTCGAAGTACGGCGCCGGGGAGCTTCGGAACAGCCACCGCACGCCGCGCGGGCGGCACGTGGTGCGCGCGAAGATCGGCGCGGGCGCGCCGCTCGGGGCCGTGTTTCGAGGCCGCCGGCCGACGGGCGAGATCTATTCCGACGCGCTCGCCGCCGCCGAGCCCGGCCGCGACTGGATCCTCACGCGGATCCTCTGGCTTTCGGGCACCGAGCGCGGCCGCAATCGCCTCGGCAAGGTGGATACGATGCGCCGCTACATCTACATCCATGGGGCGCCCGACTCCGAGCCCATGGGGGTGCCGGGGTCGATCGGGTGCATTCGTATGCGAAACGCCGAGATCGCCGAGCTGTTCGATCTCGTGCCGGTCGGTACCGTCGTCGAGATCCATTAGCGAGGCACGCATGTCGCTCGGGCCCCTCATGATCGATATCGCGGGCACGTCGCTGACGGCCGAGGAGCGCCGCCGGCTCACGAGCCCGCTCGTCGGCGGCGTGATCCTCTTCGCGCGCAATTTCGCCGATCGCCTCCAGCTCGAGAGCCTTGTCGCCGAGATCCACGCGGTCCGCGATCCGCCGCTTCTCGTAGCCGTCGATCAGGAGGGAGGGCGCGTGCAGCGCTTCCGCGAGCCGTTCTTCCGCCTGCCGCCGCCGCGCCTGCTCGGGCGCCTCTATCGCGAGGACAAGGACGAGGGCCTCGCGGCAGCTCGCGCATTCGGCTGGCTCATGGCCGCGGAGCTTCGGGCCGTCGGCGTCGATCTCTCCTTCGCGCCTGTCGTCGACCTCGACCTCGGTCTCGCCGACGTCATCGGCGACCGCGCGCTCGATCGCGATCCGAAAGTCGTCGTCCGGCTCGCGCGCGCCTTTCTTTCGGGCGCCGCCGGCGCCGGCATGATCGGGACGGCGAAGCATTTCCCGACTCACGCGGGCGTCGCGAGCGACTCGCACACCGAGATCGCCGAGGACCGCCGCGACTACGAGGACCTGCTGGACGACATCGCGCCGTACCGCGAGCTCATCGCCTGCGGCTTGCATTCGATCATGGTGGCCCACGTGATCTTTCCGAAGCTCGATGCGTCGCCGGCGAGCCTCTCCGCGTGGTGGATCAAGAATCAGCTGCGCGCCGAGCTCGGCTTTCACGGCGCGGTGATCTCGGACGACCTGTCGATGGCCGGGGCCAAGGTCGCCGGCGGGCCCGCCGCGCGCGTGCGCCGCGCGCTCGACGCGGGCTGCGACCTCGTCCTGCTCTGCAACGCGCCGGACGACGTGCCCGAGGTGCTCGACTCGCTCGAAGGCTTCGTCGATCCCGTGGCGCAACTGAGGCTCATGCGGCTCCGCGGCGGGCGCCGGCGAGACTGGGCCGCTCTCACGGCGTCGGCCGAATGGCGCGCGGCCCGCGAGCGGCTCGAGCGGCTCGTCTCGAAGCCCGCGCTCGAGCTCGAGGGCTGAGTGGCGCCGACCCCGGATCTCGCCGAGGAGGCGGCCGTCGTCCGGCGCGCCGCTCGGCGGCTTCTGACGGCGGCCGAGGTCGACGCCGCGATGCGCCGCATGGCGGAGGAGATTGCGGCCCGGCTCCAGAAGGCGAATCCGGTCGTCGTAGCCGTCATGCATGGCGGCGTCTTCACGGCCGTCGAGCTCTGCCGCCGCTTCGACTTCCCCTACGAGTTCGCCTACGTGCACGTGAGCCGCTACGGCAGGGAGCTCACGGGCGGAGACCTCGAGTGGCACGTCGAGCCGCGTCCGTCGCTCGCGGGCCGCACGATCCTCCTCGTCGATGACGTCCTCGACGGCGGCGTCACGCTCGCGGCCATCGAGCGTTCCGTGCGCGCGCTCGGGGTCGGCGAGGTCTTCAAGGCCGTCTTCGTCGTCAAGGATTTCGAGCGGCCTCGGTCCCGGCCCGCCGTCGATTTCGTCGGCGTGCACGTCGACGACGTCTACGTCTTCGGCTGCGGCATGGATTACAAGGGCTACTGGCGCGGATGGCCGGAGCTCCTCGCGCTCGCGCAGGAGCCGGAGCTTCGCGCGAGCGGGCGCGACGCTGCCCGCGGAGCGAGGGACGCGCCATGACCGGTGCCCGCGACCTCGCGCTCGTGATCGGCAGCGGCCTCGAGGCGCTCGGCCTCGAGATCGTCGCGCGCTCGTCGACGCATACGCCCTACGGTCCTCCGAGCTCGGCGCTGCTGACGGCGAAGATCGGCGCGTCCCGGGTCCTCTGCCTGCCGCGCCACGGCGAAGCGCACACGATCGCGCCGCACGAGATCAACTACCGCGCCAATCTCTGGGCGCTGTGGCAGCACGGCGTGCGCCGCTGCATCGGCGTCAACGTCGTCGGCGCGATCGCGGCCGATCTCGCGCCCGGCGATCTCGCCGTGCCCGATCAGCTCATCGACTACACCTGGGGCCGGCCGGGCACGTTCGGCGGCGCGGACGGACGCGTCGTGCACGTCGACTTCGCCGAGCCCTTCGACGCGGAGCTGCGCCGGGCGCTTGCCGCCGCGGCCCGAGCCGCGGGCGCTCGGGTCGTCGAGGACGGCACCTACGGCGTGACGCAGGGGCCGCGGCTCGAGACGGCGGCCGAGATCGACCGGCTCGAGCGGGACGGATGTGCGATGGTCGGCATGACGGCGCTGCCCGAGGCCGCGCTGGCCCGGGAGCTCGGCATGCGCTACGCGATATGCGCCCTGGCCGTGAACCACGCCGCGGGCAGAATTCCTGCATCCGCTACGATTCACGGCGAGATCGAGCGCCACCTCGGGGAGGGCATGCGGCGCATGCGCGGCGTGCTCGAACGCCTCGTCGAGGCACTCCGAGCTTAAGTCTGTGATGGAGATCATTGACCCTCGGATCGAGCGTCATGAACATAATGCCAATGAAACCCGCCGTCGAAAGCCGCCCAAAAAGAGCGCTCGACCGGCATTGCTTGGAGCAGATCGTCACCCGCAGCTCCGAGGCCGTCGTGCTCGTCGACGCGCGCCATGAAGAGTCGCCCGTCGTCTACGTGAACCCCGCCTTCGAGACGCTGACCGGCTATCGCGCCGACGAGGTTCTCGGCATGCCGTGGCGAGCGTTTCATCGCGACCGGGACGGCGACGCCGAGCTCGATCGCCTGCGCGCGGCCGTCGCCCGCGGCGAGGCCGCGGCCGTCTCGCTGCCCGACGTGCGCAAGGACGGAACCGCCTGGCTCAGCCGCGTGAGCTTCTCGCCCGTGTTCGATGCCGGCGGGGACATTCGGTATTGGCTGTTCCTACAGGCGTTGTCGAAAGAGCCGGCGCCCGACTGGAGCTCGACGGAGATCGCCTTGCTGCGGCGCGAGCTCGGCAAGCCACGCGTCAAGATCGATCCTGCCGCCCGCAACGATCCGGCTTCGGGGCTGCTGCGCTACGAGCACTTCCTCGGCATGCTGAACCGCGACCTCGCGATCGCGCGCCGAGACTTGCGCCCCGTGTCGATTCTCATGTTCGAGATCGTCGAGCTCGATGCGTACCTGTCGACGTTCGGGGCGAAGGCCGCGGAGTCCTGCACGCGAATGATCGCGGCGCAGATCAGCGGCAGCTTGCGGCGGGCCGGCGATCTCTGCGCGCGCATGAGCGACGCGGTCTTCGTCGCCGCGGTGCAGGGTCAGGAGCCCGTGGAGGCGGCCGCGATCGCCGATCGCATCGTCGCCAACGTGCTGGGCTTGAAGCTTCACAACCCGCGCGCCAAATCCGGCAAGTACGTGACCGTCTCGAGCGCCGTGCACGGCGGCGTGCCGAAGCCCGACGACGACGCCGAGGAGCTCGTCGATAGCGCGGAGCGCGCGCTGCGGGGCTCGACGAGGCTCAGCCCAACGAAGGCGCGCGGCTAAACCTGCCGCCGGCTCAGCCGCGCGGCTGAGCTGCCTCGGGCTCAGGGCGACGGCGCGACTTTCGTCTGAGACGCCTTCCCGTCTTTCGGCTCGTAGGGCGTCACGAGCACGAGCAGTCCGAAGTAGGGGTGATCGAAATACTGGAGCTCGCCCGCGGCGATGCGGCGCGAGGCCTTCAGCATGAGGCTCGGGCCGAGGGACGACTCGTCGATCGCGAAGCCGGTTGCGCCGAAGGGCTGCGGTCCCGAGGCGCCGAACGGCTGGGGCGGGCTCGCGCCGAACGGCTGCGGCCCCGTCGCGCCGAGCGGCGGAGAGCCGCCCGCTTGCGCTCCGGCCCCGTTCTGCACGCCCGCGCCCGGCCCGGGCGTCCCGCTCTGCGCTGGCAGCAAGCTCGGGGCGAGGGCGGCGCTCTGCTCGGGGGTCGGGTGGTAGCGCAGGTTCACGGTCAAGTGCAGATAGCGGCTCGCGTACAGCTCGACGCCGCCCGTCGGGTTCTCGGCGCCGAGATCGACGGCCGAGATCTCTTTCGCCTGCTCCTCGGGCAGCGCCGGCTGAATCCACGCCGCGTGAAGCAGCGGCCGGTACGCGTCGAGCTTCTCGAGCTTCGCGTACGCCGCGTCGAGCTTGTAGGCGCTCGCATCGAGCACACGAAAGCCGCGCTCGTCGATGAGCGGCGCTTCGGCGGCGGGCGCTTCCGCGTTCGAGGAGGCGTCGCCGGGCGCAGCCGGAGCCCCCGGCGCTGCGCTCGACGCATCGGGGTTCGCTGCCGCGTCCGCGTCGCGTAACGCTCCTCCGGGCGCGGCGTCGTCCCCGCCCGCGTCCGGCGCTGGGCCGGCGCCGGCTCCCTCGGCGCCGTCCGCCGCTCCCTGATCCGGCAGCACGCCGAGCTCCGGCGCCGCCTCGGCCGCCGTCTCTTTCGGGAAGAGCTCCTCGGACGCGTTCGGGTTCGAATACGCGAAGGCGATGATCTCGACCTGATAGATCGGCGCCCCGGCCGGCTGCGCGGCGCAGGGAACGGATTGGACCGCGGCGAGGGCGGCGCCCCCAAGGAGCGTGAATAGCGTGGAGGCTCTGCTCATGCGGCCGATTCTACGCTAGCCGGAACGCGCGGGGGCGCGAGCAATCGAAGCCCTGACGCAAGAGAGCGACAAAGCATGCGACAAAGCCCTCGGCAAAGCACATGGCAAAGCGAGATCGGCTTATGCCGCGGCCTCGAGCTCGCCCGCGCCGAGCCGCAGCAGCAGCTTCTCGACCGCGCCGACGCGCTGCTCGTCGTGCGCGTGCCCCCACGAGAAGCGCAGCTTGTACGGGCCGTCGAGGCGGTAGGTCTCCGGCTCGTCGCCGACGAGCCCGACGAGCGCGGCCGGGTCGACCTTCGCGCGATCGGCGAACGTGATCGAGCCGCCCGAGGCGCCGGCCTGGACCTTGCGCACGCCGAGCCGCTGGGCGAGCAGCTTGAGCCAGGTGATCTGGAACAGCGTTTTCGCCTGCGGCGGCAGCAGTCCGAACCGGTCGATGAGCTCGACCTGAAGCCGGTCGAGCTCCTCGCGCGAGCTCGCGTTCGCGATGCGCTTGTAGTGCACGAGGCGCGTGTGCACGTCCGGCATGTAGTCCTCGGGGATCAGCGCGGGCAGACCGAGCTCCACCTCGGGCCCGTGCGAGAACGGGTCCTCGAGGTCGGGCTCGCGGCCTTCCTTGAGCTCCGCGACGGCTCTCGAGAGCAGCTCGTTGTAGAGCGTGAAGCCGACGGCGTGGATCTGTCCGCTCTGTCCCTCGCCGAGGAGCTCGCCGGCGCCGCGGATCTCGAGGTCGTGCGTCGCGAGGGCGAATCCCGAGCCCAAGTCCTCGAGCGTCTCGATGGCCTCGAGCCGCTTGGCCGCGTCGGGCGTCAGCGAGCGCGCGGGCGGCGCGATCAGATACGCATAGGCTTGATGGTGCGAGCGGCCGACGCGGCCCCGCAGCTGATGGAGCTGCGCGAGACCGAGCTTGTCGGCGCGGGTGATGATGATCGTGTTCGCCGTCGGGATGTCGATGCCGCTCTCGATGATCGTCGTGCAGAGCAGCACGTTGAAGCGGCGGTGATAGAAGTCGAGCATGACCTCCTCGAGCGCGTGCTCGGACATCTGGCCGTGCGCGATGCGGATCGATGCCTCCGGCAAGAGCTTGCGCAGCTGCTCGGCCACGCCCTCGATGTTCTCGACGCGGTTGTGCACGAAGTAAACCTGGCCGCCGCGTCTGAGCTCGCGCAGCACGGCGTCGCGGATCTGCCGGTCGTGCCATTCGCCGACGAAGGTCTTGACGGCGAGGCGCTCGGCCGGCGGCGTCGCGATGATGGAGAGGTCGCGTAAGCCGCCGAGCGTCATGTTCAGCGTGCGCGGGATCGGCGTGGCCGTCATCGTGAGCACGTCGACCTCGGCCCTGAGCTTCTTGAGCTGCTCCTTGTGCTTGACGCCGAAGCGATGCTCCTCGTCGACGATGACGAGGCCGAGCCGCTTGAAGCGCACGTCGCTCTGCAGCAGCCGGTGCGTGCCGATCACGACGTCGACCTTGCCGGCCGCGAGATCCGCGAGCACGCCCTTCGCGTCTTTCGCGCTCCTGAACCGCGACAGCTGCTCGACGCGCACGGGCCAGTCGGCGAAGCGGTCGGCGAATGTCCGATAGTGCTGCTGCGCGAGCAGCGTGGTCGGCACGAGCACGGCGACTTGATAGCCGCTCTCGACGGCCGCGAAAGCCGAGCGCAGCGCGACCTCCGTCTTGCCGAAGCCGACGTCGCCGCAGACGATGCGGTCCATGGGCTTCGTGCTCGCGAGGTCCTTGAGCACGTCGAGGATCGCCGTCGCCTGATCCTCGGTTTCCTCGAACGGAAACTGCATCGCGAAATGCTGATAGGCCTGGTCGTCGAGCTTGTACTCGAGGCCTTCGCGCGCCGCGCGCCGCGCGTAGAGGTTCAAGAGCTCGGCCGCGACGTCGCGCGCCTGCTGGGCCGCCTTGGCTCTCGCTTTCGACCACTGATCCGTGCCGAGCCGATGCAGCGGCGCGTTCTCGGGCGAAGCGCCGCTGTACCGTGTCACGAGATGCAGGCTCTGCACGGGCACGTAGAGCTTGTCGCCGCCCGCGTACTCGAGCACGAGGAACTCGGTCTCGACGCCTTCGACCTCGAGCGTCTTCAAGCCCTGATAGCGCCCCACGCCGTAGTCCTCGTGCACGACGGGCGCGCCGACGCGAAGATCCGTGAGCTCGCGGATGACGGCGTCGGGGTCGCGCGCGGCGCGCCGGCGGCGCGTGCGCTGCCGCGGGCGCTCCATGCCGATCTGCTCGGCCGTGACGATGCGCAGGTGCCGGTCCGGCAACGCGAGGCCCTCGTCGAGCTCGCCGATCGCGAGGCCGAGCGCGGCGTCCGACGCGACGAACTCGCGCCACCCGGCCAGCGACGACACCGCGTAGCCGCGGCCCCGCAGCAGCTCGAGCAGCATCTCGCGATGGCCCGGCGAGGAGGTCACGAGCAGCGTGCGCTCTCCGGGCGCGCCGTCGAGCCACCGCGCGATGCGGTCGGCCTCGGGCGCGAGCCCCGAGGAGAGCGGGTGGACGGCCGGCGAGTCGAAGTCGCGGCTCTTCTCGCCGGCGCGCGCCTTGGCCGTCTCGGGCGCTTCGTCCGCAGGCGCTTCGCTCGTCGCGTTTGCCGGCGCGCCGCCCGTCGCGTCCGCGGCGGCGCCGCCCGTCCCCTCCGCCGGCGCCTGCTCGACGCGCGAGCGCAGCAAGTGCAGCGTCGGCCGGGCGTCGAGCGCGGCCAGCACCTCGGCCGGCGGCACGAAGGCGGCGTCCGGCGGCAGGATCGGCCGCTCGATGTCGCCCCGCAGCTGCTCGTAGCGCTCCTCGACGAGGCGCCAGCCCTCTTCGAGTCCTTGCCGCGCGTCCTCGAGCATGATGATGAGCGCGTCGGGCGGAACGTAGTCGAGCAGCGTCTTGGTCTCGTCGAAGAACAGCGGCAGGTAGTACTCGACGCCGGCGGGCAGCTGCGCTTCGGAGATGTCGCGATAGATCGGGCAGCGGCTCGGCTCGCCGGGGAATCGGGCGCGAAAGCGCCGGCGGAAGCCCGTGATGCCCTGCGAGTCGAACGGGAACTCGCGGGCCGGAAGGATCTTGGCCTCGTTCGTCTCGCCGCGGCTCATCTGCGTTTGCGGATCGAACGTGCGCAGCGTCTCGATCTCCTCGTCGAAGAAGTCGATCCGAACCGGCGCGGCCGCTCCGGTCGGATAGACGTCGAGCAGTGCGCCGCGCACGGCGAACTCGCCCGGCTCCGCGACCTGCTCGACGCGCATGTAGCCGTGTGAGACGAGACGCTCGGTCATCGTGTCGCGGTCGACCTCCTGACCGACGCGCAGATCGAGAGACCGGCTCAGGATGAAGTCCGGCGGCGGCAGGCGGCTCATGAGCGCTTCGGCGTCGACGATGAAGATGCGGCGCTCGCGGCGCGCGAGCTCGTGCATCGCGGAGAGGCGCTCCGCGAGGAGGTCCTGCGGCGGCGAGATCGGCTCGTAGGGCAGCGTTTCGTAGTCCGGAAACCGGTGCGTCGGCGCGCCGGGCGAGAAGAACGCGAGCTCGCGCTCGAGGCGGTCCGCCGCGGCCGCCGACGGCGCGACGATGACGACAGGGCCCTTATGCCTTTCGGCCGCTTCGGCCGCGGCGAGGCCGAGGGCGGCGCCGGGCAGCCGGCCCCAACGAACGTGCGGCGCGCGCGCGTCGGGCAGCGGCAGCGCGGCGAAGGCGTGTGAGGAATCCATGGAAAAGCGTTCCGTGAAGCGATCGACCTGCGAACGGCGAGCGAGCAAACAAGCAAAGCGAGCAAACAAGAGCGAGCAAACAAGAGCGAGCAAACAAAATGGGAGCGCCGAGCCGCGAGGGCGCCGCCGCCGTCCGAGCCGCGATTATCCCACACCGAGTCCCACACCGAGCCGACGCGGTCGGTTTGCAACGAGCCGAGCGGGCCGGTTGAGCAACAAGTCGAGCGGCCGATTGCGCAACGAGCCGAGGCGCCGGCTCCGCACCGAGCCGACGCGGTTACCTCCGGAGAAGCGTGCGCCGAGCAAGCAGTGCTAGCATGGTCCACGAGGGTCTCCGATGCATCGCGCGCCGTTCGCACTCTCGGTCTTCGTGCTCGCCGGACTCGCCCCGGCGGCCTACGCCCATCATTCGATCAGCGGCGTCTACGACAGCGCGCGGCAGGTCACCGTCGAAGGGACCGTCAGGGAGTTCCGGTTCGTCAACCCGCATCCGGTCCTCGTCGTCGACGCCGCCGCGGAGGCCGGGCGAGCCGAGACCTGGCAGCTCGAGATGGACAATCGCAACGAGCTCGTCGAGGTCGGGATGAGCGCCGAGACTTTCAAGGCCGGAGACCGCGTCGTCGCGAGCGGCAGCGCGGCGCGCCGCGAGGCGCGGCGCCTCTATCTGCTGCGCCTCGACCGGCCCGCCGACGGGTTTCGCTATGAGCAGATCGGGTTCCGCCCGAGGATCGAGCAGCGCGCCGCGGAGGGCGCCGGCGCCGATGCGGCCGGCGCGGCCGGGGCGCCGCTCGATCCATAATCTTGCTGGCACGACTATTGCCTTTCCCGGGTCCCATTCGGCGACGAGAGGAACGAGCGATGGAGAGCAAAGCCAAGCTTCTCGGACATCCCGTGCATCAGATGCTCGTGGCCTTCCCATTGGGCCTGCTCGCAACGGGCGTACTCTTCGACATCGTCTACTTCGCGACCGACAACACGACGTTCGCGCACGTCGCGTACTGGGTCATCATCGGCGGCATCGTGGGCGGTCTCGTGGCCGCGCCGTTCGGTTTCGTGGATTGGCTCCGCGCGATACCCGCCGGCACGCGGGCGAAGCGGATCGGCGCCATTCACGGCGGAGGAAATCTCATCGTCGTGCTGCTCTTCATCGGCAGCGCGATCCTTCGAGCCGGTATGCCGGAGGACCCGTCGGCGTGGGCGTACGTGCTGTCGTTCGTGGGCGCCGGTCTGGCGCTGGTGACGGCATGGCTCGGCGGCGAGCTCGTCGATCGCCTCGGAGTCGGCGTCTACAGCGACGCGAACGCGGACGCGCCGAGCTCGGTGGGCCGGCACGCCGCCATGCCGCACCGGACGGTCGGAAGCCACTGACGGACGAGCTCGGCCGGAAGCCGCTAAAGCTCTGCCGAGTTCTCATCGCGATCACAGCTGCCGATCATAGCTGCGCCGCGGGCCACGCTCGCCGCGCGGCGCACTGCGTCGGGCGGCACGCGGGTGCGTCGGGCGGCACGCCGGTGCGTCGGGCGGCACGCCGGTGCGTCGGGCGGCACGCCGGTGCGTCGGGCGGCACGCCGGTGCGTCGGGCGGCACGCGGGTGCGTCGGGCGGCACGCCGGTGCGTCGGGCCGCGCGCCGGTGCGTCGGGCCGCGCGCCGGTGCTCGCGGCACGGCCGCGGGTGGCGTAAGGTCTGCTTCGAAGGGGACAGGGGGATTTCCGATGCTGACCGAGAATCGCAGGGCCGTGCGCGCGGCGTGCGCCGCCGGCGCGTTGCTGATCGGCGCCGCAAGAGCGCCGCTCGCGGCCGAGCACGCGCCCGTCGAGCCGGCCCACGACATGAGGCTCGTCGGGCACGACGACCTCCAGGGGCGCTCCGCGTATCAGCCGATCGTGCATCGCTACGGCGAGCGGCGAATCCTCTTCGTGGGGCATCACGCCGGGCAGGCGATGAATCCGATGACGGGCAAGGTCGAGAAGAACGGTCTGTCGATAGTGGACGTGACGAACCCGGCCTCGCCCGTCTATCTCGCGCACGTGCCGCCGACGGGCCCGGAGGCGAGCGGCACGCAGCACGTGCAGGTCTGCGACGGCCGCGCGCTGCCCCGGGCCGATCCCGCGAAGGTCTACGCGATCCGGACCAATGGGCTCCTGAGCTACGAGGTGCTCGACGTGACCGATCCGGCGGCGCCTGCGTTCCTGAGCACGATTGCGGAGACGGGAACGTCGCCGCGGCCGGAGTCCGAGCGCGGCGACCGCGAGACGCACAAGTTCCAGTGGGACTGCGAGACCGGCATCGCGTACCTCAACGGCACGGCGCAAGGCTGGCGCGTCACGCGAGTGCTCGAGGCCTACGACCTCGGCGATCCCGCCGCGCCGAAGCACCTGCGCGACTTCGGGCTCGTCGGCTACGAGCCCGGCGCGGCCGGGCCGTTTCCCGCGCCGCAGATCGCGGGCCTCCACCAGCCCTTCGTCGTCGGCAACCGCATCTACTTGGGCTACAACAGCGGCGACGACGGCGTGCTCCAGATTCTCGACCGCGACAAGTTCCTGCACGGAGATCCGAGCGTGCCGGATCGGCTCTCACCGACGCCCGAGAATTTGCGCTACCCGGAGATCGCGCGAGTCGACATGCCGAGCTACTGGGGCGTGCACACGGCGAAGCCGATCTACGGCGTCGACGTCGCGGACTACGCCGACGACACGCAAGGCCGTGCGCGCGACCTGCTGCTCGTGTCGTCGGAGGCCGAGTCGTTCCGCTGCGAAGGTGCGCGCGACGTGATGTTCATCTTCGACATCACCGACGAGCGGCATCCGCTGCCGATCTCGACGTTTCAAGTGCCCGCGGAGCCCGGCGGCTTCTGCGAGCGCGGCGGGCGCTTCGGGCCGCACTCGTTCGCCGACGCCTATCATCCGGCGTTCGACAAGAAGCTCGTCGTGCTCGCGTATTTCAATGCGGGCATCCGCGTCGTCGACATCAGGAATCCGTTCGCGCCGAAGGAAGTCGCGCACTTCATCCCCGAGATCAACGCGAACACGATCGAGTCGTGCGCCGACGTCGACGGCTCGCGGCAGTGCGCGAAGGTCATCCAAACCAACAACGTGAACCTCGACGATCGCGGCTTCATCTACGCGCTCGATCGCGCGGGCGCGGGGCTGCACATCGTCGAGCTCACGGGAGCGGCGCGCGAGATCGCGGGCCTCTGAGCCCGCTCCGCGGAACGGGCGGATAGGGGATGTTCGCCTGATGGCTGCGGCCGCGGCGCCCGCGCCGCCCGCGCCGGCCCCGGAACCTTTCCGCCCTCAGCGCTTGCGGGAAGCGCTCGCCGAGAGATGCTCGAGAGGCAGGGCGCGGTGTCCGAGGACGCGCTGCAGCGCGAAGCTCGTCTCGACGTGATCCACGCAGCTGAGCTTCAAGAGCTCCTCGCGCAAGAAGCGGTTATAGCTCTCGAGATCGGACGCCGCGACGTGCAGCAAGTAGTCGTAGCGCCCCGACATCGCCCAGCATTGGAGGATCTGCGGGCTATGCCGCACCGCCGACTCGAACTCCATCATCTCCGCCTTGCCTTCGCGCGTGAGACGCACCTCCGCGAAAGCGTCGACGGGCAACCCGAGACGCTTTTGATCGAGCACGGCCACGTAACGCTCGATGTAGCCCTCCTCCTCGAGATGCTGGAGCCGCCGAGCGCACGGCGTCGCGGTCAGCGAGACGAGATTCGCGAGCTCGCTGATGCTGATGCGAGCGTTGTCTTGAAGCGCGGCGAGTATCCGCAGGTCGATCTTGTCCAAGGCCATCGGGGCCTCCCCTCATGCCGCGCCGCGCGCGAGAAAAACACGCGCGGCTCGGTCCGACTATAGCCGTTTCCTTCAAAGTGCGCGCGAAAGCAGCGCGCCTTTAGCCAAAAACCGCGGGCCCTACGCGCTAGAGTAGGAACGTCCTCGTTGCCCGGATGCACGAGGCTAGGAACACATCATGAGCGGCATGAATGGATTCGAAGCGCGCCTCCGCGAGGAGGTCATGAGTCACCCGGTGCTCGCCGGAGATCCGTATACGGCGTGGTTCGAGCGCGGCGAGGCGAGCCCCTCTCAAGCCCGCGCCTTCCTCGTCCAGTTCTCGGTGTTCTCCAATCAGTTTCTCGTCGCTCAGCTCAAAAAGATGCTGAACGCGGAGAGCCTCGAGGCGATGCGGGAGTCGAAGGAGATTCTCGCCAACGAGATCGGCGTCGGATATCGCGGCCGCGCACGCGCCGACGATGCGGAGCTCGGCGGCGTCACCGGCAGTATCGAGGGCGGCACGTTCCGCTTCAGTGCGGCACACTTCGAGCTGCTCGTCCGCACGGCGGCGGGCCTCGGGCTGCGCTTCGAGGATCTCGGCAGGCGCCGCTTCGCGACCGAGGCGACGCTTCACTTCTGCAACGAGCTCGTGCGGCTCTACGGCCACGAGGATTACGCCGTAGCGGAGGCCGCGTCGTGGGCCGTCGAGAACTGGGCCGCCGCCGGCTTCTGGGACCGTCTCGTGCGCGGCTGGGCCGGCTTCGAGGCGCGCCGCGGCGCGTCCGCGAAGCTCGACCTCCGGTTCTTCACGTGGCATGCGCGGCTCGAAGCGAACCATGCGAGCCACACCTGGGACGAGCTCGAGCAGTGGTGCAGCGGCCGCGAGGTCGACGAGGATGCGTTCGTGGCTCGAGCCCTCGAGATGCTCGACGCCGTCAGCGTTTTTTGGAACGGGCTCGATCGCCAGCGGCGCGAGATCGCTACCGCCGAGCGCCGCGAAAGGGCCTCGGCCGCGCGGCGCGAGGCCGCCGCGGCGGAACGCGCGGAGACGGTGCCGTCCGGCCGCGCGGAAACCGCGCCGGCGGAACGCAACATGCACGGGGCTTCGTGACATGGCAGCGCGTTTCGGCAGATTGGAGCACTCGACGCGCGGGCGCCCGCTCGAGCGGGGCGCCGCGTCCTATACGGCCGCTCGCTTCGAGATCCCGTTCAGCCGCTTCGTCGACGAGCGCGGCCGCGTCGTCGCGCCGTTGCCCGCGTTCGCCGAGGATCCGGCGGAGCTCCGGGCGATGTATCGCGCCTGCAAGTTGACGCGCGCGTTCGATGCGCGCGCCGTCGCGCTGCAGCGCACGGGCCGGCTCGGCACGTTTCCCTCGAGCCTTGGCCAGGAAGCGACGGCCGTCGGCCTCGGCGCCGCCATGCAGCCCCACGACGTTCTGTTGCCGACTTACCGCGAAACAGGGGCGATGCTGCTGCGCGGCGTGCGCATGACGGACCTGCTCTTGTACTGGGGCGGCGACGAGCGCGGCATGGCGTACGCTCGCCCGGCCCACGACTTTCCGATCTGCGTGCCGATCGCGACGCACGCAACGCAGGCCGTCGGCGTCGCCTACGCGATGAAGCACCGCCGCGAGCGGCGCGCCGTCGTGTGTGCGCTCGGCGACGGCGCGACCTCGAAGGGCGACTTCTACGAGGCGCTGAACGGCGCCGGCGTGTGGCGTCTCGGCGTCGTGTTCGTCATCGTCAACAACGGCTGGGCGATCTCGGTTCCACGAAGCCGCCAGTCTTCGTCGGAGACGCTGGCGCAGAAGGCGATCGCGGCGGGGATTCCCGGCGAGCAGGTGGACGGCAACGACGTCGTCGCCGTGCGCCACGCCGTCGGCCGCGCGCTCGAGAAGGCGCGCGACGGCGGGGGCCCCCACGTCGTCGAGGCGCTGACGTACCGGCTCGCCGACCACACGACCGCGGACGACGCGCGGCGCTATCGCGACGACGAGGAGTTGATGCGAGAGCGCCGGCGCGATCCGATCGAGCGGCTCCGAAGGCTCATCGTGAGCCGCGGCGTCCTGCGTCCCGCGGACGAGGCGGACCT
>DASTSM010000225.1:0-4996 GCA_035760685.1 Gammaproteobacteria bacterium
AGCGCCGAGCGAGCGAGAGATTCGGCCGTCCCGCGCGGCGCCCGAAGGTGCGAAGCACGAAGACTCGGGCGACCTCGAGGTGACGGTCGTGGAAGTGCGGCGTCTCGGGCAGCTTGCCGACGTCCGGTTCGTCACCGAGGACGGCCGCGTCTGGCGGCAGACGGACGGGCGCCGCGTGCGCTTGCCGAAGCCGCCGTTCCACGCGGTCATCAGCCTCGGTGCGCTCGGCAGTCACTTCCTCTCGCCGGCCGGGGCGACGGTCTCGCTCAGAGTGACGGAGGAGCGTCCGTAGCGCGCGCCTTCGGCACGTCGAGAGTCGCCGCGGTGTAGCGGGCGGCGTCCGCGATGCGGCGAGCCGAGAGCATCCGAGCCGCGATCGCCTCAGCGACTCGGCGTGCGTCGCGGCCGACGCCGTGGATCATGACGGAGGACATCGCGTACTCGAAGTGAAGGCCGACGAAGTAGAGGCCCGCTTCTCCGCACGCGACGCCTCGATCCTGCTTCGGCTCGCCATGCTCGTCGATAACGGGCAGATGGATCCAATCGAGGCCGGGCCCGAAGCCCGTACACCAGATGACGTTCGCGGCGTCGAGCAGCCGGCCGTCGACGAGGCGAGGGCGGCCGTCTTCGGCGCCCGCGACGCGGGGCACGCGCTCGACACCTGCGGCTTCGAGCTCGTGAGGCCGCTGCCTCAGCAGCGGGCCGCCCTTGGCGAGGAGCTTCGGGCGCAGCCTCCGTCCAATCGGCGTATCGACGGTCAGCACTCGATGGAACAGCACGCGAAGCACGAAGCGTGCAAGAAGGCGCCTCCCGGCGAAGCTTTCGATGCGAAACGGAATGTGCCCGACGTCGCGCCCGGCGAGCCAGACTCGATGCTCGCGCGCGAGCTCGATCGCGATCTCGGCGCCGGAGTTGCCCGCGCCTACGAGCAGCACCGGACCTTTCCGGAGCTGCGAGGGATTCCGGTACTCGCTCGAATGAATCTGCACGATGGCGGGATCGAGCTCCGCCGCGAACGACGGCACGCGCGGTCTCTGATAGCTCGCGGCGGCGACGACGACGTGGCTCGCCTCGATCTCGCGGCCGCCCGCTTCGACGACGTAGACGCCGCCGCGGCGAGACAGCGACTCCACTCTCGTGCGCGTGCGCACGGGCAGGCGCAACTTTGCTGCGTACCCCTCGAGGTAGTCGGCCATCTCGTCCTTCGTCGGAAAGGAGTCGTTGCGTGCCGGGAAGGGCAGGCCGTCGAGGGCGTCGAAGCGGGCGGGCGTGAAGAGCCGCAGCGAGTCCCAGCGGCGCCGCCATGCGTCGCCGACTCTTTCGTTCGCCTCGAGGATCACGAACTCGAGGCCTCGCCGGGCCAGGTGATAGCCGACCGATAGACCGGCTTGCCCGGCCCCGATCACGACGACGTCGAAACGCTCGCGCTCGGGCGCTCCGCCGCCCTCGCGTGGCCGCCGACCGTTCTCCTCCGCCAAGATGCGCCGCCCTTCGAGGGCCATGAACGCATCCCCCTGCTCGATGAACAGATTTTGTGCGGTAGCACGCGATCGTGCGTTCAGTGATTCGCGGTTCATACTGCGCTCCTCCCAAGTTCCCGGCCTCGGAGGGCAGTGTAGGAAGCCGCTAGGCCGGACCGCTTCGGGCGGATGCCCCACCTGGCGCGGTTGCGTATGGGGTATTCGCCCCACCGCCGGCGCGGGCGAGCGTCAGAGCAACCCTTCGCGATAACCGTAAGCGGTCGCGGCCGCGCGAGACGACACGTCCAGCTTGTTGAAGATGTTCTCGACGTGCCGGTCGACCGTCTTGCCGCTGAGACCGAGCGCCTCCGCGATCGCGCGGTTCGTCTTCCCGTCGGCGAGGAGGCGCAGCACCTCGAGCTCGCGCGGCGTCAATCGATGCGCCGGCGGCGGCCGAGGCTCGGCATACCTCTCCCGGAACAGCGCCGCCAGCGCTTCGAGGTCGGGCGCCGCGTTCAAGCTGTCGAAGACGGCGCGCGCGGCTTCGAGCTCCAGTTCCGCGCCGTCCTCGTCGCCGAGCCGCAGGCAGGCCCGCGCGATGAGAACGCGCAGCTTCGCGGCGATGTACGGCGCGCCGATCTTATCCCAGGTCGAGAAGGAGCTTCGAAGCGCAGCGAGCGCTGCGTGGCAGTCGCCGCGCGCGAGCTCGATCGCGCCGCATGCGTGCGCCGCCATGGCGGCGAGCACGTCCGTCTCGAATGTGCGCGCCGTGTCTGCGAGCTCCTCCGCCGCGGCGGCGGCCTCGTCGATTGAGTCGACGGCCAGCATGATCTCGATGAATGCGGGAAGGAGCCGCGCGCGGCGCAGCGGCTCCGGAGTCGCTCCGAGCACCCGCCGTATCGCCGCTGCCGCCTGGTCGCGGCGGCCTTGCGCGAGACGCAGCAGAGCGAGGCCTGGCTGCGGCTCGCGCCCCCAGCGGTTCGCCTCGCGGTAGCACTCTTCCGCCGCAGCGAGGTCGCCGCGCAGCCGATAGATCTCACCGCGCTGATAGCACGCGGCCGCTGCCCCTTCGCGGTCGACGGTCTCGGCTAGACGCTGAAACGCGTCTTCGGCTTCAATCACGGCCTCGCGCCAGTCGCCGTTGAGCTCCATGAGCTCGGCGCGGTGCACGCGGCACGTTCCGCTGAACGGGACGAGCTGCGGCTGCGTGTCGCACCAGCGTGCGAGGGCGGCGGTCCATTCCCACGCGCGATCGAGCGCGTAGATCTGGCAGCAGGTTGCGATGACGCTGCAATAGACGAGACCCGTCACGAGCGGCGTGAGCTCGCCGCTCGCGGCCGCAAGCATGGCCTCGTCGAGCAGCGCGAGACCCTCGGCGATCCTGCCGCCGCGAATCATCGCTCTTCCCTGGAGACCGCGCGCGAACGAGACGAGGTCGCGATCGGAGAAGCGCTCACCGATCTCGGCCGCGCGCGCTGCGGCCGCTTGCGACTGCTCCAGCTCGCCGGAGAGCAGATGGCGCAAGCCGACGGGAAGCAGCAGCCAGCCCTTCACGACGCAGTCTAGGTCGCCGCCGCGCTCGAGAGCGCGCTGCGCCCGCTGCATCCATGCCGTCGCGCGGCCCGTCTCGCCGAGCGAGAACAATCGGAAGCCGGACCAGAAGGCGGCGCGCGCTGCCTGCTCGTGGCGTGCTGCGTCGGAGTTGAGCTGATGCAGGCGCTCGAGCGCCGCGAGCAGCTCGGCGTCGCGGCCGCAAAGCGCGGCCGACCACGCGAACGGTTCGAGATCCTCGGCATCGAGCGGGGCTTCGGCGTCTGCCCGCGAGAAAAGATCGAAGGCGTCGCGCCAGGCGTGCCGCCGATACGCGGCGCGCGCTTCCGAGAGCAAGCCCTCACGTCGTTTGTCCATATCCATCGAACTATAGCTCTGTAGCTCCCCGGGCGTCCCAACCCCGGCCCGAGTCGTACGATGAGCATGGGATCGTCGAGGACAACCGGCGCGAAGGTGGGCGCGAGCGTCGCGAGCAGAGAGGACACGGGCGCCGTGCAGCCGCGCGCGAGGCCCCGCCTCGCCGTGCGCCGCATCGTCAAGGCCGCGCTGCTCGCAGCCGTGCTCGTCGCCGCCGGCATCTTCGGGTGGCGCTATTGGCGGCATGCGCAGCTCTACGTCTCGACCGACGATGCCTACGTCAATGCGGACGTGGTGCAGATCGCAGCGCAGGTCTCAGGTCCCGTCATCCGTCTCGACGTGCGCGATCAGCAGCACGTCGACGCCGGCGATCTCCTGTTCGAGATCGATCCGCGGCCGTTCAAGCTCGCGCTCGAGGCCGCGCGTGCAGAGCTCGATCTCGCGGAGCAGTCGGTCGCCGAGCAATCGTCGGCCGTCGCGGCCGCACGCGCGGCCTTGGCTCAGCGCGAGGCCGAGCTCCGCAACGCCGAGGCGAACGACGAGCGCGTTCGTAATCTGCGCAAGCAGGGTCTCGTCTCGGCACAGGAAGCGGAGGCCGCACATACGCAGGCGCTGACCGCCGCGGCGGCCGTGCGGGCCGCGAAGGCGAATCTCGAGCAGGCGATAAACGCCCTGGGCGAGGCCGGTGCGCACAACGCGACGATCCTGGCCGCGAAGGCGAAGCTCGGGCAGGCGAAGCTCGATCTCGAGCATACGCGCGTTACTGCGCCGACCTCGGGGACCATCGCGAACCTCACGTTGCGGCCCGGCGCGACCGTGCAGGCGCAGACGCCGCTCTTCGCGATCGTGAGCGACCGCAACTTCTGGGTCGACGCGAATTTCAAGGAGACGCAGATCAGGCGCATTCAACCGGGCCAATCCGCCATCGTGAGGGTCGACATGTACCCCGACCGCCCGTTTCGGGGCGAGGTCGTGAGCTTGAGCGCCGGCAGCGGCACGGCCTTCTCGCTGCTGCCGCCCCAGAATGCGACGGGCAACTGGGTCAAGGTCACGCAGCGCGTGCCCGTGCGCGTCCACATCATCGATCCCGACCCGAAGTATCCGCTGCGCATCGGCACCTCGGCGCGCGTCGAGGTCCGCACGGGCTGACGCGAAAAATGGGGTCAGACCCCTTTTTCTTGAATGCGCCGAAAAGCGAGCGCAACGGCCGCAAGAAATGGGGTCTGACCCCATTTTCGTCTGGAGGACGATCGCATGTACCGCAAGATCCTGCTTTGCTACGACGGCACGGCCGAAGGCCGCAAGGCACTTCGCGAAGGCGCCGAGCTCGCGATCTCGATGCGCGCCGATACGCACCTGCTCGCGATTTGCCGCAGCATGCTCTCGACCGCGATCCCCGAAGGCGTGACGCCCGCGCTCGTGGCCTGCGAGGAAGACACGGCGCGCGCGCTGCTCGAGGAAGGCGTCGCATGGCTTTCGGCCCGCGGCGTCCGCGCCGAAGGCGAGCTCGCGATCGGCGATCCGCTGCGCCGCATTCCCGAGGCGGCCGCCCGCGTGGGCGCGGATCTCGTCGTCGTCGGCCATCACCGGCGCGGCCGGCTCGCCCGCTGGTGGAGCGACTCGCCGCA
>DASTSM010000226.1:0-3531 GCA_035760685.1 Gammaproteobacteria bacterium
GCCTCCTTCATGTAGGCGAAGGCGTCGGGCGCCTCGTCGAACCCGAAGACCCGGTCGACGACGGGCGTCAGCCGATTGACCTCGATCGCGCGATTGAGCTCCTCGAAGAGGAACTTCGGACCCACGAAAATTCCCCGCAAGGTCGCGCCCTTGAACATGAGCGGCTGCGGGTTCATGTCGACGCCTTCGGCCCGCGTGATGACGCCGATGAGCTCGATCTCGCCGCCGCGCCCGACCGCCTGGTACGAGTGCGGCAGCGTCGCCGGCGCCCCGAGCTCGATGACCTTGTCGGCGCCTTGACCGCCCGTGAGCTCGAGGACTACGCGCTCCCAATCCGGATGCGTCTTGTAGTTGACGGTCGCGTCGGCGCCGAGCGTCTTTGCCCGCTCGAGCTTCTCGTCGCTCGACGACGTGACGATGACGCGTGCGCCCGCGATCTTCGCGAGCTGCAGCGCGAGGATCGAGACGCCCCCCGTGCCGAGCGTGAGCACGGTCTCGCCGGGCCGCAGGACTCTGCCGTGCATGAGCGCGTTCCAGGCCGTGACGCCCGCGCAAGGCAGCGTCGCCGCTTGCTCGAACGAGAGATGCGCCGGGATCCGCACGAGTCCGTCGGCCGGGAACACCGCGTACTCGGTCAGCGTGCCGTCAAGCGGCGAGCCGAGCGCCGCGGGCGGCGAGCCTTGAGTGAAGGTCGCGACGACGCGATCCCCGGGCTTGAAATCCGCGACGGCGTCGCCGACGGCCTCGACCTCGCCCGCGCCGTCCGAGAGCGGCACGAGGTCGCGCTGCACGGGGCCGCCCATGTACTTGCCGCGCACGACGGCGATGTCGCGGAAGTTCAGCGACGCCGCGCGCACGCGCACGAGGACCTGCCCCGCGCCCGGCGTCGGCTTCGGCTTCTCGACCTTGCGGAGCCCGTCGAATCCCGAGCTGCCCTTCTGAATCACGTACGCCTTCATTTCGTCGCCTCCTGAAGCAAGCTCCCCCGGCCGTCATCCGAAACCTGCGCCGCCGCGGGTGCAATGCCGGGCGTCGGCGCGTGCAATGCGAGCCGCCGACGCGCTCGAGCCTTCGCTAACGCAGGTGCTTCGCGAAGAAATCCATCGTGCGCTGCCATGCGAGCGAGGCGGCCGCCTCGTCGTAGCGCGGCGTCGTGTCGTTGTTGAAGCCGTGGTTGGCCCCGTCGTAGGTGTAGGCGAGGTATTCGACGCCGGCCTTGTCGAGCGCGGCGCGATAGGCCGGCCAGCCCGCGTCGACGCGCTCGTCGAGGCCGGCATAGTGGAGCATGAGCGGCGCCTTGATCTTCGGGACGTCGTCGGCCGCCGGCTGAGCGCCGTAGAACGCGACGCCGGCCGCGAGGTCCGGCCGGCGCACCGCCAGCTGATTCACCATGCCGCCGCCGAAGCAGAAGCCGACCGCGCCGACGCGCCCCGTGCAGCCGTCGTAGCGCTCGAGGTAATCGACGGCATCGAGGAAGTCGTAGACGATCTTGTCGCGATCGAGCTTCCCGAAGAGCGCGCGCGCGTCGTCCTCGTTGCCCGGATAGCCGCCGAGCGGCGTCAACGCGTCGGGCGCGAGCGCGACGTACCCGTCGAGCGCGATGCGGCGCGCGATGTCCTCGATGTGGGGATTGAGGCCCCGGTTCTCGTGGATCACGACGACGCCGGGCAGCTTGCCGGAGCGCGACGCGGGCTCCGCGAGGTAAGCCTTGATCGAGCCGCCGCCCTGCGGCGAGTCGTACATGACGTAGCTCGTCTTGAGGCGCGCGTCGTCCTTCGCGATGCGCTCGCCGGCAGCGAAGTCGGGCGACAGGCTCTCGAGCAGCGCGGCGGCCGACACGCCCGCCACCGCGACCGCCGCGGCCCGATCGAGGAAGTCGCGCCGGCTGATGTCGCCGTGCACGTATTTGTCGAAGAGGTCGAGGACGGCGGGGCTGAAATCGCGGGCCGTCTTTCTCGTCGGTTCCTTCGAATTCCTGGTGCTCGAGCGCTCGGCGCGCGAATTCTCGGGGTTCGAATTCTTGGTGTTCTGCGTCATGGCGTCGCTCCCGATTCGGTATGGGCTCCTCGAGGTTTTGGGGCTCGGCGGCCGCCGCACCGCGGGCCCTTACTCTGCCGCGGCGGCGGTCACCCCGAAGAACCGTAGCATACGGCGCGCGATCTCGCCTTCCGCACCCTCGAGATGGAGATGATGGCGCCCGGGCAGGGTCACGGTCTCGATATCGGCGAACCACGTGGCGGCCTCTCGAAACAGCGCGCGCCCGGCGAACGGGCTCTGCTGCGCCATGATCATGAGCACGGGCGCCGAGACTCGCCGCGCGAACGCCATGACCTGGTCGATCGTGAAGCGCAGCTCGGAGCGGGCCTTGAGCCGCTGATCGACGTGCCAGCGAAAGCCGCCTTCGACCTCGACGAGCGAGCGGCGCGCGAGAATCTCGGCCGCCTCGATGCTTACGGGCGAGAAGCCGTTCGCGCGCTCGGCGATGGCCTCGGCCCGAGTCCGGAAAAGCCGGCCCTGGCGCTCCGTGAGCTCGCGCCGGTCCGCGAGCGCCCGCGCGAGCGCCTCGGGCGCGTCGCTCGCCGCGTCGACGATCGGCACGCCGCCCTCGATGAGCACGAGCTGCTCGACGCGTTCCGGAAAGGTCCCGGCCAGCAGCATGGCCGTCGCGGCGCCGCGCGAGTGGCCGACGAGCCGGAACGTCTTCCAGCCGAGCGCGTCCGCGACGCCCGCGAGATCGCCGACGTCCTGCCAAAGCGCGTACCCGGCGTCCGGCGAGCGGAAGCCGCTACGGCCGTGGCCGGCGGAGTCGACCGCCACGAGGCGGCAACCCGTCAGCAACGGCGCGAAGAGATCGAAGGTGCCAGCGTTGTCCAGCCAGCCGTGCGCGGCGAGCACGGGGAGGTCGCCCTGACCCTCCCACTCGACGGCGGCGAGGGTGAGGCCCGGGAGGTCGAAGCGTCGTTCTCTCGGCATCGGCACTCTGCCCGAGCCGGCAGACGACACGGCGTCGATCCGCGGCGCGTCTACGCGCGCTCAGCGCCCGCCGCCGCCGCCGCCTTGCTGGAACGGACTCGACGAGAAGCGCCGCGAGATGAACTGCTGCAGCTCGGCCTGCTGCTCGAACAGGCTCGTGCTTGGCAGGAGCAGCACGCGGTCCTCGGGCCCCAGACCCGAGATGATCTCGCTGTACTCGAGATCGGTGAGCCCCGTGCGCACGCGTTTCGGCGACGGCTTGTTGTTCACGAGCGCGACGACCCAGTAGTCGCCGCTGAATTGATATTCGTTGACTGCGGCATTGCGCTCGGCGGCGCCCGAGCCGCCGCTGCGGGCAGCGGCCGCGCCCGAAGAGCCTCCGCCGAAGCCGCCGGGGGGGCCGCCGGAGAAGCCGCCCTGCCCGCCGCGTCCGCCGAAGTTGCCGCCGCCTCCCGCGAAACCGTTGCCGCCGCCTCCCGGGAAGCCGTTGCCGCCGAACCCGCCTTGGCCGCCGCCTCGCCCGCCGCCGTCGCGGCCGCCCCCGCGGCCGCCGCCGTT
>DASTSM010000227.1:0-15970 GCA_035760685.1 Gammaproteobacteria bacterium
GCGTCCGCGCGGCGCCCGCGTCGGGCCCCTGCGCGGCCGCGGCACCGGCGGCGAGCAGGAGGAGTACGGTGCACGAACGCAGCGTCGGAGTCATGGGTTCCCTCCCGCGGGATTCGCTCGAGTGCGCAGATCGGAGATCCAGATCCCGACGTCCTTGTCCTCGGGGGCAAGCGCGGTGTACGCCTCGTAGTTCTTGAGCGCGCAGGGGACGTCGCGTAAGTAGATGTCGCAGAGAATGGCCACGTTCTTGCGCGCGTAGTGCAAGTCGGGATAAGCCGCGAGCGCCTTCTCGTAGCTCTCGCGCGCCTCGTCGAACCGTCCTTGCTTTCGCTGCACGAGACCCAGCTCGTTCCGTGCGATGGGCTGGGTCGGGCTGAGCTCGAGCGCCTTCGAGAGGCTCGCCTCGGCCTTCTCGAGGTCGCCCGTGCGCTCGTAAGCGATGCCGAGATCGATGTAGGGGCTCGCGAGCTCCGGCGCTTCCGCGGTGATCTTTGCGAGCGCGGCGATGCCGGCGTCGTATCGGCCGGCCTCGAGATCGCGCACCGCCGCCTCGTATTCGGCCCGGACGCTGCCGTCGACCTTGGCCGTCTCCGTGAACGTGAAGCCGCCGCCCGCCTCGAGGACCTCGAGCCCGGGTTTCGGCTTCCTCGGCTTTTCGCGCCGCTCGCGGCCCTTCGCCTCCTCCGTCGAAGCGGCCGCGGCCGCGGCTTCCGCTGCTGCGGCCGCGGCGATCGCGGCCGGCGTCCGGTAGGTGTACGTGTCGATCGAGGCCAGGAATTCGCTGCCCTGCTCCGGCTTCGCGTATCGCCCCGGCACGAGCTCCGCCAAGCGGCCGAGGCTCTTCTCGATCCATGCGTTGAATACGTGTGCCGAGATGAGCTCGAGATTCTTCTCGTGGACCTGGATCGCGCGCTCTTCGAACGGGAAAGCCTGTTCCTCGAGGTCGTCTTCGTACTCGGCCAGCTCCGCTGCGCTCAAGTCCTTCGGCCGCTCGGAGTCGGTCAACGCGCGGCTAAAGGCGTAATAGACCTCCGCGATGTAGTACGTGGCCGCGGCGGTGACGTCGCCGACTTGGTAGTCGGGGAGCTTGTCGAACGCCTGCATGGCGCCGTCCATGAGCTCCCGCTTGCGCTTCAAGCTTTGCTCGAACGGCTGCACGAGCTTGACCTGCAGGAAGGCCGCATAGAGCGGCTCGGCGAGCGAGAGCGCCGAGTGTGCGGCGAGCCACCGCGTGCGGTCCGTGCGCTCCTCGCCGGCGCCGGCGTCCGCGGCGACGATGGCCTCGAGCTGCTCGCGGTAATGCGCGTCGTCGCTCTTCGCCTTGTACATCTCCGCGATCTTGTTGCGCGTCTCGACGGCCGCCTCGACGGGTTTCGAGAACTCCGAGACGTACTGCAGGTACGCCGCGAGGGCGCCGTCTTTATTGCCTGCCTGGTCGTAGAGGTCGCCGGCTTCGAGCTGCGCCTCGCGGCGCAGCTCGGGATCCGTCGCCTCTTGCGCGACGCGCTGATACTCGGAGGCGGAGTGCCCGAGATCGCCGCTTTGCCGGTAGACGTTGGCGAGCTGCTTCGTCGCTTCGCGATTCAGCTCGTTGTCGGGGAATGCGGTGCGGAACGCGTCGAGCACCGCGGCGGCCTCCGTCCACGCCTCGAGCTGGATCAGCGCGGCTGCCGCGTCGTACTCGGCGTTCGGGCGGATCGAGGAGGTCGGCGCGGCCTGCTTGACGCGCAGGAAGTGATCGGCCGCCGCGCGATAATCGCCGGCATCCCGGGCCTGCTCGCCCTGCTTGTAGATCGACGCCGCGAGATTGTCGACGAGGCCCTGGCGCTCTGCGTCGTCCTGCGGCACGAGCGCGAGCACCTCGGTATATGCGTGCTCCGCCGCTACGTAGTCCGCGAGCTCGAACGACGAATGGGCGGCGACCGTCCACGCAGAGCGCAGGAGCTTCGGATCGGCAGCCGGGTAACGGCCGATGAGCTTTTGCGCCGCGGCGGCGGCCGGCGCGTAGTCCTTCATCTCGTAGAGATCGTCCGCGGCGGCCCCGAGCACGACGGGCGCGTACTCGTGCTCCGGGAAGGCGTCCGCGAATTTGAGCGAGCTCTCGACGGTCGCTCGCCTGACCGTCTCTTGCTCCTCGGGAGATGCGACCTTCAGGTGCTCGCGGTGCGCGAAAATCGCCGCGTATCCGGCCGCGGAAGCGCGCTCGTGCGGCGCATAGTCGTAAGCCGTCCGCTCGTACTCGCGGGCCGCCTCGCCGTAGTCCTTGTTCTCGAGCAAGAGGTCCGCGAGCTGATAGTTGATCCCCGGCGACTCCTCGTCCGCGGGAAAATCGCCCAAGAACTGGCGATACCAGGTCAGCGCCTCGGCGTAATTCGCCGGCTTCTCCTTCGCAAGGCTCTCGTCCTGATAGAGGGCGTGATAATGATTCGCGAGATCCTTGAGGTTCGTCTTGAGGTACGCGAGCACTTCCGGCCGCGCCGCCGGGTCGAAGTGCTTCCAGTACTCGCCCTGCAAGCCGTACTTCTTCGCGAAGTCCTTCTTCGATTCGACCACGAGCTTCGGGAAGCCGCCTTTGTCGTAGACCTCGATGACTCGCATGCTGAAGGCGGGAGAGACCGCATGGAACGGATAGAGGTCGACGAACGACTCGTAGACCTTTGCGGCGTCGTTGTAGCGCTGCTTGTCGAAGTAGAACTCCGCGAGGTTCTTGTAGATGCGGTCCTCGTACGTCCTGTGGCCGTTGGTCGCGTAATACTCGGCCAACACCTCGGGGCCGCCGAGGTTCGAGAAGCTGAGGCTGATCACGCGAAACGTGTCCGCGACGCGGCGCTCGTCCTCCTCCTCGTGCGTCTCGTCGAAGTCGTAGCCCGTGGACAGCTTGTAGTCGAGGAGGGCCATGTACTGGTGCAGCGCCTCTTCGTAAAAATCCTGCTTGTAGAGCGCCCAGCCGAGCTTGTAGAGCGCGAGCTCGTAGTAGTCGGACGCCGCGCCGTGGGACACGATGGCCTGATAAGCGGCCTCGGCATCCCGGAACTTGCGGCGAGTGAAGAAGTACTCGCCGCGCCTGAACTGCACCTCGTCGATGTACTTCGAGTAGCCGTAGTCGCCGATGAGGCGGTCCATGATCGCCATGGCTTCCTCGGTGCGGCCGAGCTCGTCGTACGCGCGCGCCATCTGGTAGAGCACTTGATCGATGCGCTCGTACATGGGGTACTGCTCGAGCAGGCGCTGGTAGATCGCGATGGCCTCGAGCGGGCCGCTCTGCTTGAGCTTGTCGGCGCCGGGGGCGTCGAGCTCCGGCGTCGCCGACGAAGGCAGCCGCTGCTCCTGCGTCGTTCGCCGTTCGAAGTCGGCGTCGGACTCGACCGGAGGCGCGGACGCCGCGCCCGGTGCGATTGGTCCCGAGGCCTTGCGCACGGCAGACCCGGCCGGTTCGGGCGCGGCCATCTCGACCCAGCGGGCGTTATCGCCTCCGGTCAGGCCGAACTCCTTCTCGAGCTCGAGGTCAGCGAGCCGGCGCATGGCTTCCGGGGTCATCTCTCCCGTCGGCGTCTGCTCGAGAAACCGCCGGTAGCTCTGCATCGCGAGGTCGAGCGTGTCCTGCACCTGCACTTCCGCGACGTCGGGCTTCACGGATTCGAGCTCGGCAAGCGTGTGCTTACCCGGGCTGCTCGCACATCCTGCGAGGGCCGCGGCCGCGAGAGCCAGGATGAGCCGGCGGCAATGCATCATGGCTTTTCCGTGTCGGCCTGCGCCGCCGTGATGCCGGTCGCCGCGCGCGCCTTCGTTGCGCGATCGTAGCTGTCGGCGAGCGCGTACCGCGCTTGATCCCGGTATTTCTCGAGCCGCTCACGACGCGCCGTGAGCTCGTCGACGGCCACGAGCTCGAGCAGATGTCCCTGTCTCGCCATGAGCAGATTGACCTTGCCGAGGGAGGCGTCGACGCGCGTGCGCATTCGTGCGATCGGCGTGTCGTAACCCTCATAGCTGTGCACGGCGGCCTGCCGCGTTCTCACGAACGATTCGTACTGGGCGTCGAGCGTCGCGATGGCCTGCTCGAGCTCCTCGAGATGCCCATCGAAAACGCTGAGCCGCTCGTCGTACTCGGTGCGCAGGCGGAAGGTCAGCACTCCCCTAAGGCGGCGGATTCGTGCACGAAGGACGTCGGCTTCCGCGCCCTCGACGCCTTCCAATCGAGTCTCGAGATCGTCGACACGCTCGCCCGTGAGCCGCTCGTCGACGGTCGCGAGGAACTCCGGCCGCGGCGCGACGAGCATGCCTTGGAAGCGCTGCTCGAGGAGTTTGTGCTGCTCGAGCCGCAATCGCATTCGAGAGTCGAGCTCGCGGAACTGGCCGTCGACGCCGGGCAGCAGCGGCTCGTAGTACCCCCGGCGCAGGCCGATCATGTCGTCGAAAGCGGCGAAGGCGATCTGCCAGGACGCGAGCTTCCTGCGAAGATCGTCGAGGTCGAGGTAGTTCTGGAGCGCCGTCTGAAAGTCGTTCGACGCCAGGAGCGCCATGAGGTAGTAGGTCTCGGGCGACTCGGGAAGCTCGCGCAGACGAATGACCCAGTCCTTGTCCTGGCGGACCTCCTCGCGCACGAGCATCGCGAGGAACTTGCCCTCGCGGATGCTCTTGATCGAGGCATCGAGCTTCTCGATCTCGCCGCCGAAGGCGTCGAGGGCGCCCGCGTAGCCGACCGCGGCGCGTCCGTAGACCTCGAGCTTCGCGTAGGCGAAGGGCAGGGCGAGCTTCGCTTCTTGAACCGCGGCGTCCGTGACCTCGCGCTGGGCAAGCAGGCCCCAGGGCACGACCGCTCGATCGAAGTCCCCGCCGTTTGCGGCCGCCCACCCCGAGGCGAGCAGGGCGGCGTTCGAGAACGGGCCCTCGAGCCGTACCCGATCGAAGTAGCGCTTGGCGTCGCCGAATCGGCCCGAGTCCGTCAGCAGCGAGCCGAGAACGAAGTTCGACTTGTCGCGAATGGCGAGCACCGCCGCTTCGCGCGCGTCGACTTCGCCGGCGCGCGCGAGCTGGCCGATGGCATCCTCGCGCTTGCCCTCCTCGAGCAGGGCAATCCCGAGGTTGTAGGCGGCGAAGCCGTCGAGACGCTTCGAGCCCTGGAGGCGCTTCAGTACGGCGGCGGCGTCGGCCGGGCGCTCTAAGGCCAGGTAGACGTTCGCGCGCAGGAACTCGACGTCGTCGCGGATGTCCTCCGGCACCTTGCCGTCGATCCGCTCGAGCGCCGCAAGCGCGTCCTCGGGCTGCCCGTTCTGGAACTGGATCCGCGCGAGGCGGTAGGCCGCGTCGTTGCGCACCTGCTCGTCGACGGCGCCCTCGAGAACCGCCGTCACGGCGTGGCCCGCGCGCTGGTGCATCCGATAGTTGAGCTCGAAGTCGCCCACGGAGAATTGGGCCTGGTGCAGATCGTGGTACAGCGAATCGAGCTGCGGCTCGTCGAGGGCGCGATGTTGCCCGAGCTCGGCGTCGAGCCGCTCGAGCCCTTCGAAGAAGAGGCCTTGATGCGCGTAGAAGACGGCTTCGCCGAAGTAGGGGTCCCGGACGCGAGCGGGCTTCTCCGGGTCGCTCGAGAACGGGCCGGCGGCCGAGGAGCCGGCGAGGCAGAGCGCCGTCAGGCTGAAGAGCGTCGTAGCGCGCATGTCACCTCACCGTCACAGCTTGAGACCGCGTCGAGAAGCGTCGCAGACGAATTCGCGAAGCCGACCGTCACCACTCGCCGAGCTCGATCCGCTCGGGTCCGGTCAGGGTGATGCCGAGCAGCTTCGGCTCGACTCCCTTGTCGAATGCGAAGCTTTGGGCGCTGCTGAAGTCCTTGCCCCCGTCCGTCACGCCGGCGACGGAGACCGCGATGCTGTGCGAGCCGGTCGGCACGTTCCCGGTGTAGATGCGCTGCACGCCGCCTTTTTGCAGCGCGTCGAGCTCTTTGAAGCTGTAGATGTAGTGGGTCGCGAGCTGGCCGTCGATGCTGATTTGCATCGAGTCGAGCCGAAACGTCTGGCCTTCGGCGATCGAGACGAAGACCGCGATCTCGGTGTTGGACGGGTAAAGCAGCTTCTCCTCGAGGCGGCTCAGATCCGCGGCGATGGAGAGCACGTCCGACTTCACGTCTTGCACCTGCTCGTCGAGGCTGCGCATCTCGGCCTTCGATTGCTCGGCGGGCGAGCGCTGCACGGCAGGTGCCGCGGACGGTGCCGAGCGCTGGACGGCAGGCTCCGCGGAAGCCGGCGCAGCCGTCTGCGCAAGGCTTTCCGGAACGCCCGCGAAGCAACTCAGCAAGCAGAGCAGCACGGCCGAAATGGATGGTTTCATCGCCGGACCCCTATCGCTAGCAGTGCTACAGATCGGCTTCCAGGAACCCCCCGTTCGGAAGCCGGCGTGACTCGGTTCACAACCCGGGCGCCAGTGTTGATGAAATCCGTTCTGCGAATGTGTGAACTGCGCCGCAAAAAAAGCGGGGTAAAAGGCGGGCTGTCGTCGGCCTTCGGCGACAGGTTGTGTTCTGCAAATTTCTTCGATCCGGCAGCGCCGGTCGACGTCCGTCAGGCCTTGACGTTCGCGCATTGCGCGCGACGTTACTAGCGTCGGCGCTCGGCGGACCCCGGAGCCTGGATCGATATATTGGAGCCTGGATCGATATATTAAGGAGTGCGGGCGTCGCAGCCGTCCGCGCCCCGGCGCGGCGAGCGCCGGCTGGAGAGCCGGCGCCCGCCGGTTTTGTTACATGGCGCCGCGGTGCGCTCGATGCAAAGCCGTCGTCACTGCGGAGACCGCTGCTGCTGCTGTTGCTGCTGCTGCCCCGGCTGCGCGGAGGCGGCCGACAAGTCGGGCCGGGCTCGCAGCACTACGGTCTCGCTGCGCCCGACCATCGAATCGCCGTGATTCAGCAGCTCTTCGGCGGCCTGCTGACCCATCGAGGTGAAGAGCGGCATCGGCTTGTCGAGCTCCGCCCAATTCCGAATGGGGACGGCGAAGACCCAGTTGCGGTCTTCTGACCCGAAGGCCATCTCGTTGCTGACCACGCCGAGAATGCCGGCTTTACGCAGCGCCGGTAGGAGGTCGTCGCGCAGCCAGGTCGTATACTCCTGCCGCTTGCCGGGCAGCAAGGTTTGCGACACGAGGATCAGCAGCTCCGGTGCTGCTTCGGCGCCGGACGGCTCCTGCGGCATGATCGAGAGGTCGGTGTGCACCTGTGCGACGGAGACCGTCTGCGAGTCGATCGTGCCTTGAATGCGATGGAGCCAGTCGGCCCATCGCTGCGGCTCCATCGGCGGATTCGCCTCCATTTGCGGCAGGGACGCGAACGACTGGAGCTCGGAGACGATGTGATAGGTGCTTTGATCGCCGAACTCGACCTGCCAGACGTTGAATCCGGCCTCGCCGCGTTTCGCGATCGCGGCACCGAGCTCCTTGATCAAGTCTTCGAACTCGCCGACCCGATCGCTCTTGACGTGAATGACCCGGACCGCGCTGAAGGTCCCTTGCTGCTGAGTCGGCTGCGCCTCGTTGGGCGCGACGGCGACGCGAAGCTCGCCTTCCCTCTGCTCTTGTGCCTGCCCTTGTTGCTGCTCCTGGCTCAAGGCCATCGTCGATGCCCCGGCCAGTGCGAGGCCGACCAGGAACGGAACGATATTCTTGTGCATGACGAGATCGCCGGCTTTCATTGTCGTCCCCCGTAAAGATGCATGCGCGTCCGAAGGCAGAGCCGCGGGCGCGAGTGGATAGACTCTAGGAACTTCGGCAGCCCGGCCGTCTTGGGTCCTTCGAGGGACTCGACGATCGCTCGGAGGAAGCGAGGACCCGTGGCTTTCCGTCCCCGTCTTTCGGCGGGTGTGGCTTTATCGTCGTTGCAGCGTACGCCGCGCCTGTGGACGAAACAAGTCTCGGAGTTGAGACGAAGGTCCAATGGCCTCGTCGCCGCGCTGCGTGGTCACGCGAGCGCTTCGCTTCGGCGAGGGGCGATGGAGGCGGGGCCCTGCGCTCCGGCGAGAGCGATGCCGCTGAGCGGCGAGCGCGCGGCGCTGTTCAACGGGCGGCGGCTGTGGAATCCTTGCGCGCCATGAATTGGGTCTTCCTGCTCATCGTGCTTGGGGCGTTCCTCACGGCCGCATGGCGCGAGCTCGTGCAAAGCGCCTCCGGGGTCTCCGTCATGGAGGCCGTCTCGAAGGCGATGGTCGACTCGGCCGCCGGCGCCGTGGAGCTCGCGATCGGCCTCGTCGGCGTCATGGCGCTGTTCCTCGGCCTCATGAAGATCGCGGAGGCAGGAGGCATGCTGCGCGTCATCGCGCGGATCATCCGTCCGCTCATGACGCGCCTCTTTCCCGACGTGCCGCCGGATCATCCGGCCATGGGCGCCATGATCCTGAATCTCTCCGCGAATACGCTCGGTCTCGGCAACGCCGCAACGCCTTTCGGCATCCGCGCCATGCAGGAGCTCGACGCGCTGAATCCGCAGAAGGGCACGGCAACGAACGCAATGGTGCTCTTCCTCGCGCTGAACACGTCGACGGTGACGCTGCTGCCGAGCACGGTGATCGCGATGCGGGCGGCGGCGGGCTCGAGCAATCCCGCGTCGATCTTGCCGTCGACGCTGTTCGCCACGCTGTGCGCGACTGCGGCGGCGATCGTCGCAGCCAAAGGGCTGCAGCGTTGGTTTCGTGCGCCGGCGGCGGCCGATTGCTCGTTAGCCGGGGCGGCGGCGGATCCGCCGTCGGCCGTGGCGGCGGCCGATTTGCCGTCGGCCGTGGCGGTCACGGGAGCACGGCCCGTGTCCTCGCTCGTCGAGGCCGGCGCCTATCCGCTTTGGGTGTCCGCGCTCGCTCTCGGCGTCGTCGTCGCGGCCGTTCCGCTCACAATTCTGTACGGCCGCGCGTTCTCGCCGTGGCTCATGCCCGGCCTCATGGTCGCGTTCCTGGTCTTCGGTCTGGCGCGCCGGGTCCCGATCTACGAGACGTTCGTCGAGGGCGCGAAGGACGGCTTTCAGGTCGCGATCCGCATCATTCCGTATCTCGTCGCGATCTTGGTCGCGGTCGGCATGCTGCGCGCGAGCGGCGCGCTCGACGCCGCGGCCGGTTGGCTCGGCCGATGGACCGCGCCGATCGGTCTGCCGCCCGAAGCGCTGCCGATGGCGTTGCTTCGGCCGCTCTCCGGCTCCGGCGCGTACGCGGTCATGGCGTCGATCATCAACGACCCGGCGATCGGCCCCGACGGCTACGTCGGCAACCTCGTGAGCACGCTGCAGGGCACGACCGAGACGACGTTCTACGTGCTCGCCGTGTACTTCGGCGCCGTGCAGGTGCGGCGCATCCGGCACGCGCTCGCGGCGGCGCTGATCGCCGACGTGGCGGGCATCGCGGCTGCGGTCGGGATCTGCCGCTATCTCTTCGGCTGAACCCTAGCCCTGCGGGGGCGCCGCGGCGGGGATCGTGCTCGCCGGCAGAGGGAAATTGCCGTCGTACGGCGGCCAGTTCGGCACGGGACGCTCGGGCGGCGGATAGTACATCGCCGTCCAGATGTTGCGGATCTTGCCGTCCTCGATCCAGAACCATTCGCTGAACGCGTTACGCGGCACGGGCGAGCCCGCCTTGCGGATGAATACGGCCATGCCGAGCACGACGCCGGCTTCCTCGTCGACGAGCGGGATGCGCCGCGCCGCGACGTTCGCGAGATTGAAGTTCTTGAGCCCAGACACGCAGTCGTCGTCGACGCCGCCGCGGCGCCCCGTCACCCGCGTGCCGTTCTCGTAGCGGTTGCATCCCTCGTGCGCCAACACGACGCTGCCGTCGTGCGAGGTGATGCCGTCGAAATAGCTGTTCACGATCGCGATCATGCGGTCGCGCGGCAGGCGCTCGTTCTCGGGAAGCACGCGCTCGGGCGGGGGCGTCGCGGTCAGGCTCTCGGGATTCCACATGTTCGGCGGGTTGGCGCCCGGAAGACCCGGATCCCCGTTCCGCGCGACGTACCACTCGGCCTCCGTGATCGCGTCGGCCTCGACGTGAAGACGCGCCGTCACGATAGCGAGCCGCTCGCCTTCCTCGACGATGCCGTAGTACGCGGCTTGCTCGCTGACGGGGTCGAGGTAGTAGCGCTGCACCTTGCCGAGGCCCGTCACGCTCTGCCATACGCCCTTGCCGAGCGGCACGTTGATGGCGTTCTCGGTGTGGCGGTAGGCGATCGCGAGCGGCGCGCCCGAGGGGTCGTGCTTCACGACGGCCGCGAGATAACGCTCGAGCATCGACTTTAGGCACGCGCGATCGCATTGCGGCGCGGATTCCGCCGCGAGCCCGATCGAGGGAAACGCGAACGCCGCAAGCAGAGCAATTGTTCTTTTCATGGGAATCTCCGCGGTTGACGCGAAGAGTGTAACGCAGTCGGCCGGCCGCCGATCATCCCGCCGCGTTTTCGGCCTCTCAGCGCACGACGACTTTGAAGGGCGCTTCGCCGACGAGCTTGCCGAACGGCTCGAGCCGAAAGCCCCTGCCGGCGGCCGCGCGCAAGAATTCCTGACGGCCGTCGGGCGCGACCGCGACGAGCAAGCCGCCGCTCGTCTGCGGGTCGCACAAAATACTCTTCGCATCGTCCGTCAGCGGGCTCACCTTGTGCCCGTAGCTCGCGAAGTTTCTGGCCGTGCCGCCCGGCACCGTCTTTTGCGCCAGGTAGCGAGGCAAGACGTCGAGCTTAGGGACTTTCGCGAGCTCGATCTCCGCGCAAACGCCGCTCGCTTCGCAGAGCTGAGTCAGATGACCGAGCAGGCCGAAGCCCGTGACGTCCGTCATCGAGCGCACGGCGGGCACGTCGGCGAGCTCCGCGCCGAGGTCGTTGAGCTGGAGCATGAGCGCGCGCACGGTGCGGAAATCTTCGTCGGCGAGGACGCCCCGCTTCTGAGCCGTCGTGAGGACGCCGATGCCGAGGGGCTTCGTGAGGTAAAGCTCGTCCCCGGGCTCGGCGAGATCGTTCGACCTCACCCTCGAGGCGTGGACGATTCCCGTGACCGCGAGCCCGAAGATCGGCTCGGGCGCGTCGATGCTGTGCCCGCCCGCGAGCGGTATGCCGGCGCGCGAGCACGCTTCGCGCGCGCCGCGGAGAACCTCGCCCGCGATCGCGGCGTCGAGCTTGTCGAGCGGCCAGCCGAGAATCGCGATGGCGAGGATCGGTTTCGCTCCCATCGCGTAGATGTCGCTGATGGCGTTGACGGATGCGATCCCGCCGAAGTCGAACGGATCGTCGACGATCGGCATGAAGAAATCCGTCGTGCTGACGACGGCGCGGTCGTCGTCGATGCGATACACGGCCGCGTCGTCTCGAGAGTCGTAGCCGACGAGGAGACGCGGATCGCGCGCCTGTGCCGGAACCTTCTCGAGGATCTCCGACAGAACCTTCGGGGAGATTTTGCAGCCGCAGCCGGCACCGTGCGAGTACTGCGTGAGGCGAATTTCGCTCATGCCTTTCCCCTTGACGATGGCATCGAGCGTAGCGGCCGCCGTCGCGTCCGTCCAGCACCGGAAGGAAGGATCGGAAGGAAGGATCGGCGAGCTTCGCGCTCGCCGATCCATGCGGGGGCTACTGCGAGGGATTCTCGGCCGCGGCGACGGCGACGTCGTAGATCAGCACGATGCCGTGCGGCGTCGCCTTCGACGCGACGATCGCGGCAGGCGCGTTCGTGAGCTTCACGACCGCGCCCGTGACGCGGCCGTCGGCATCGAGCTCGAACGCGACTCGCACCGTGCCGTCGGCGGACCGAAACTCATGCGGCGAGGCGGCGATCAGCCGCACGGGCGGCACCGCGAGCTCCGCGGGGAGCTCGACGATGAGGTAGTCCCCTTCGTTCGTCACGATGAACGCGCGGCCGTCGCCGATCTCGTAGCGTCCGGCGCACTGCTCGAGCAGGGCCGCGTCGACTTCGGCGCGGGCGGAATCGTCCCGTTGCAGGGCCGCGAGACGGGCGTCGGCGTCCGCGGTCGCGACGGGCTCGGCGGCGAGCGCGGAGCCGCTGACCGCGATCGAAGCAACGAGGGTCAGGCGCGCAATGGTGTTCATCGAGCGAATCTCCTGCATTTGGGAACGAGTGACGGGACCCTCGATAGCAAGGAGCGTGCCCGCATGTGCGGTGCGGCGAAAACGCGCTGATTCTGCTCGAGAAACGGCAATTGTCGAGCTCGTCCGCTCGGCTCGCGAGACCGGCCGCGTTGAGCAGGCCCGCCAACAGTTGTCGATGACGCGCGCTATTCGGTGGGAACCGCGAGGCTGCTGCGGCGCCGCCCGAGATCGAGTGCGCGAACGACTTCTTCGAGCTGCTCGCGCGGCTCCGTCGATCGGAGTCGATAGGCGTGCGTGAGGCGCGGGTCGCGCAAGAGGGCGTCGTCGCGCGTCAGAACGATGCGCCGCTCGCGGATGGAGACGTCGACGATGGCCGCGCCGTCGAAATCGTCGCGCCAAACGGCGTCGAAGCCGCGCGCGCGCAAGCGCCGGGCAAGCGCGCCCAAGTCCGCGTCGAGCACGAATCGCGTCGTCCGCAACGGCCGGCGCCGGACGCGGAGCAGCGGCGAGATGTCCACGCGCTCGAACATCGGGTACACCGCGACGCGCTCTCCGCCGTGAAGGCGATGATCGAAGCCGACCGAGCGGCCGTCGACGAGGACGAGGTCGACTAAGGCGCGCGGCACGCCGAGTGCGTCGAGCGTGTCTTCGACGGAAGGCTCGCCCGTGAAGCCGTGCAGGAAGCTGCGCTTGCGGCGGTCGGGCGGGAGAAAGTCGTTGAGCTCCTCGTAGAAGCGGAGCTCGGCCGTGCCATGCCGCGCCGCGTGCGAGTCTCGGTTCACGCGTGCATTGTCGCATCCGCGGCGGCCGGCCGCGATCGCGGGCCGTGGTATTCTCGTCACGACGAGGGACGCTAGAAGGAGTGGAGCCGTGCCGGGTGCAAAGGAAAAATCGGCGCGCACCGTCGAGAACGCGAGCCCCGAGGAGCTGCTCGAGCGGGCGCGGGCGCTGCGTCCGGTCGTCGAGGAGCACGCGGCGGAAACGGAGCAGCTGACGCGCATCTCGGAGGAGCTACATCGGCGATTCGAGGAGGCGGGCTTCTATCGAATGCTGATGCCTCGACGCTACGGCGGCCTCGAGGTCGACCTCCCGACGTACGTGAAAGTTTGGATGGAGATCGCGCGCGGCGACGCGTCCGCCGCCTGGTGCGGCTGCCTCGCGGCGAATCACGCGCTGCAGCTCGCGTCGTGGTGGCCCGAGCGGGCGCAAGACGAGATCTTCGGCACGAAAGGCGATTTCAAGGCCGCGTCGGTCGCCGCGCCGCTCAGCGGCTTCGCGCGGCGCGTCGCGGGCGGCTGGGAGCTCAACGGCAAGGTCGCTTACTGCTCCGGCATTCCCTATGCGACGCACTACGTCGGCCAGGCGTTGCCCGAGCCCGCCGAGAAAGGCGGTCCGCCCGGCCCGCCGCTGCTGTTCGTGGCGCCGCGCAGCGCGTTCAAGATCCTCGACGACTGGGGCGAGCTCATCGGCTTGATCGGCAGCGGGTCGAACAGCATCGTCTTCGATCGCGCCGTCGTCCCCGAGCATTGGGTGCTCGAGAACACGCACATGGCGGACGTCGAGGTCACGGGCGGGACCGTCGGCTCGCGCCTGCACGGCAACCCGATGTACGCGACGCGCGGCATCGGTTTCTTCACGTTCACGGTCGGCGCGATCATGGTCGGCGCGGCGCTCGGCGCGCTCGACGAGCTCGAGCGCATCATGAAGGCGCGGAAGACGATGCGCGCGCCGTTCGTCCCCTGGGCCGAGGACCCGGACCATCAGCGCTGGTTCGGCACCGCGATCACGCAGCTCAAGATCGCCGAGATCGCGACGATCGAGGCGGCCGCCATGCAGATGGAGCTCGGACGCGCGACGGTCGAGGAGGGGCGACCCTATACCTTCGGCGACGATCAGCTCGTCGGCTCCGTCGCGCGCGAAGCGTACTCCAACGCCTATCAAACGATGCAGAACTGGATCTTCCGGTACTCGGGCTCGAGCGCCGCGAGGCGTGGGCAGAAGCTCGAGCGCGTGCTGCGCGACATGGCGATCGGGTGGAGCCACTTCAATACGGCCAACAACGAGTGGTCGTACGTCGAGGTTGCGAAGTCCCGGCTCGGTCTGCCGCACTCGTCGCTGTTCTGATGATCGTGCCTCGAGCAGCCGCGATTCTCGCGTTGCTGCTCATGGCCGCTTGCGGGCGGCCGTCCGGAGACGGCGCCGCGACGGGCGCGCCCGCTTCGACGGACTCGCGCGCGAGCGCCGCGTCCGCGCCGACGTTTTTCGTCGGCCGATGGGCGTCGGACGTCGCCCGATGCAGCGACGCCCCATGGACGATCAGCACGCAGGGGCTTCGCACGCCGGGCCACGTCGTGTGCAGCTTCCGCGAGATCGAGCGGACGGTGCGCGGCGCGGCCGCGGATGCCACGTGCACGGCCGAGGGGCCGCCGCAGGAGTACACGATTCAGTTCTCGTACGCCGAATCGGCGAAAGCGCTGCTCATCGAGGACGCGCCGTTCAACGACGTCGGCCTCGTCCGGTGTCCCGACTGACGGCTGCCTAGTCGTCTCCGGCCTCGGCGGCTCGAGGCCCAAGCGAGAAAAATGGGGTCAGACCCCGATTTCTTGGCTTCTGCGGGCCGTATGGACGCCATACGACGGCGCAAAGGGAAAGAGGGCGCACACCCCGAGCAAAAGCGCGCAAGTTCGGTCAGGACCCGCTCCGCGCGCCCGCTCAGAATAAGGGCGAGGTCGACGATGAGCGCTGAGAAAGCCAAGCAGTACGCGGAACGCATCGAGCGCGTCGTGAATTACATCCACGACCGCCTCGACGAGCCGCTTAGCCTCGACCGGCTCGCCGCGGTCGCGAATTTCTCGAAGTTTCACTTTCACCGGCAGTTCACGGCCTACATGGGTGTGCCCGTGCACAAGCTGATTCAGCAGCTGCGGTTGAGGCGCGCGTCGCGGGCGCTCGCTTTCGGCAGGCGTCCGATCACGGAGATCGCGCTCGAGGCGGGCTTCGAGAATTCGGAGTCGTTCAGCCGCGCGTTCCGGCAGCTCTACGGCCAGAGCCCCAGCGAGTTCCGGGCCGAGCCCGACTGGCGGAGCTGGCGCGAGATCGTGAATCGAATGCCACAACCGGAGACGAAGGACATGAGAGTCGAATTGGTCGATTTCCCGTATACGAAGGTTGCGTTGCTCGAGCACCGTGGCTCGGAGCACGACGTCTATCGAACCACGCGGCGCTTCATCGAGTGGCGGCGAGGTGCCGGCGTGCCGCCGGACCGGGGAGAAACTTACGGTCTGCACTATCACGATGCGGCGAGCGTTGCGCCTGAGGACTATCGCTTCGATATTTGCGTGAGCTATCCCGGCGAGGTCGATCCGAATTCACAGGGCGTCGTCAGCAGCGTGATCCCGGCCGGGCGCTGTGCGCGCGTGCGGCATCGCGGCTCTCGCGAATACATTCCGGCCGCGGAGTGGCTCTATCGCGAGTGGTTGCCCGGGAGCGGCGAGGAGCTTCGCGACTTCCCGTTTTTCTTCCACTACGTGAACGTGGGCCCGGACGTCGGCGAGAAGGACATGATCACCGACCTCTACCTGCCGCTAGAATGAGCGTGCGGCGTAGCGAGCCGGCGGCTTGCGGCGCGCGTGACGAAGCCGCCGCTTGCGCCGGATCGCACGTCGCCCTGCAGGATGCGCGAGCCGCCGCGAAATGAGACACTGCACCCGGCCACAAGCAACGAAAACATCGAGCAGGCATGGCAGCACCTCCGGGCGTCAGCGAGCGCGATTTTTCCAGGGCGCTCGACGAGTTTGCGAACGCGATCGGCGCGGCATGGGTCTTTACGAAAGAGGAAGACCTGAACCTTTATCGGGACGCGTATTCGCCCTTCTGGAACGAGCCGGAAGACCGCGTTCCTTCGGCCGCCGTCGCGCCC
>DASTSM010000228.1:0-6910 GCA_035760685.1 Gammaproteobacteria bacterium
AGGCTCGCCGAGGACGACGTCGTCGCGACCGAGGAGCCGCTCGAGATTCGGCTCGGCTACACGGACGCGGGCGGCAAGCGCGCGGAGCGCAGCATCTCGGTCACGATGCGGACGCCCGGCAAGGATCAGGAGCTCGCCGTCGGCTTCCTTTATACCGAGGGCATCGTGCGCGGCCGGAACGACATCGCCTCGGTCGGCCCGTGCGGGCCGCCGGCGCCGAACGGGCTCGTCAACGTCGTTCGAGTCGAGCTTGCGGCCGACGTCGCGGCCGACGTGGAGCGGCTCGAGCGCCACTTCTACACCTCCTCGAGCTGCGGCGTGTGCGGCAAGTCCTCGATCGAGGCCGTGGCCGTGCAGAGCCGCTACGATTTGCGCGCCATAGGACCGAAGGTCGAGGCCTCCGTGCTCGGCGGGTTGCCGGAAGCGCTGAAGGCGCAGCAGGCCGTGTTCGAGCAGACAGGGGGTCTGCACGCCTCGGGCTTGTTCGACGCCGAGGGCCGCATCCTGCTCGTGCGCGAGGACGTCGGCCGTCACAACGCGCTCGACAAGCTCATCGGCAACCGGCTCATGGCCGATGCGCTGCCGCTCGAGCATTTCGGCATCGTGGTCAGCGGACGCGCGAGCTTCGAGCTCGTCCAGAAGGCCATGATGGCGGGCTGCGCGTTTCTCGCCGCGGTCGGCGCGCCGTCGTCGCTCGCGGTGGAGCTCGCCGCCGAGTTCGGCATGACGCTCGTCGGCTTCCTGAAGCGCGATCGTTTCAATATCTACTCCGGAGCCGAGCGCGTTCTTTAACGCGATCCGCAACCCGCATGCCGTTCGAATTCTCCCGCTTCGGTGAGCGTTTCACGCGCCCGACAGGCGCGTTCGAGCTCATGGACGATCTCGGCCGTGCGCTGGCCGAGGATCGCTCGGCCGTCATGCTCGGCGGCGGCAATCCCGGCCGAGTGCCCGCGGTCGAAGCGCTCCTGCGCCGGCGTTTGCACGAGATCGCCGCCGACGACTCCGCGCTCGAGCGCATGCTCGAGAGGTACGCCCATCCGGCCGGCGATCTCGCGTTCAGGAGCTCGCTGGCGGCCTTGCTGCGCCGCGAGTACGGCTGGCGAGTGACGGCGGACAACGTTGCGCTGACCGGAGGCAGCCAATCCGCGTTCTTTCTGCTTTTCAATCTTTTCGGGGGCGAGGGCGGCGGAGGCGAGCGCCGGCGCATCCTCTTGCCGGTAACTCCGGAGTACGTCGGCTACGCGGACGTCGGTCTCGAGGACGGACTCTTTGTCTCCGCGCAACCCGCGATCGAGGAGCTCCCCGGGCAGCTGTTCAAATACCACCCGGATTTCGACCGCCTCGAGCTCGCCGCGGACGCCGCCGCGGTCTGCGTTTCGCGTCCGACGAATCCCACGGGAAACGTGCTGACGGACGCCGAGGTCGCGCGTCTCGACGGGCTCGCGCGCGCGAACGGCGTCCCGCTCATCGTCGACGCCGCGTACGGCGCGCCGTTTCCCGACATCGTGTTCACGGATGCGACCCCGCATTGGAACGAGAACGTGATCCTCTGCCTCAGCTTGTCGAAGCTCGGGTTGCCGGCCGCTCGAACGGGGATCGTCGTCGCGCAGGAAAGCGTCGTCGAGGCGCTCACCCGAATGACGGCAGTCCTGAGCCTCGCGGTCGGCAGCGTGGGTCCCGCGATCGTGCAGCCGGCGCTCGACAGCGGCGAGATCGTCGAGCTCAGCCGATCCGCGATCAAGCCGTTCTATCGCACGAAGGCGCTCGCCGCCGTCGACCTGCTGCGCCGCGAGCTGGCCGGCGTGCCGTTTCGCGTGCACAAACCCGAGGGTGCGTTCTTCCTCTGGCTCTGGTTTCCCGATCTCCCGATCACGAGCGCGGAGCTCTATCGCCGCTTGAAGGCCGCCGGCGTCTATGTGCTGTCGGGACACTACTTCTTCCCGGGGCTGCAAGAGCCTTGGCGGCATAAGGACGAGTGCCTTCGTGTCTCGTATGCGGGCGAAGACGATGTCGTTGCGCGGGGCATCGAGCGCCTCGCCCGAGAGGTGCGCGCCGCCTTCGGGGCGGCGAAACCGTGATCCCGTTCCGTCGAACGAGGCCGTGACCTTCGACACGGTTTTTCCGTGATGCCTGCCTAAACTGCGCAGGCATGATTCCGTCTAGGTTTGGGCCCGCCGCCTGGCTCTTGGCGCTCGCGGTCGTCCCGCCGCTCGGTGCCTCCGCGGCGGAGGGCGTCTACGAGCCCGTGCCGCTCAAGCGGCAGGAGGCCGACGCGCTGATCGCGAGCGCCGACGAGCTGCACGAGCAGTTCGTGAAGCGCTCGCTGCTCGTGACCGATCCGACCGTCACCGATCTCGTGCAGCGCGTGGGCCGTTCCCTCGCACCCAAGCCGGGCGACGCTTATGTCGACTACCGGTTCTTCGTGCTGCGCGATCCGTCGCCGAACGCCTTCGCGCTGCCGAACGGCCGCGTCTACATCCATACCGGAATGCTCGCGCGTCTCGAAAGCGAGGACGAGCTCGCGGCGGTGCTTGCGCACGAGATCAACCACACGGCGGGGCACCATTCGATCATCGAGTATCGGACTCAAGGCCGCAGGATCTGGATCAATCTCGTCGTCGGCGATCTCGCTTCGCTGCTGACGCAGCTGCACTACAGCCGCGAGCTCGAGCAGGAAGCCGACGACAAAGCCCCGGCGCGCATGCTCGAGGCGGGCTACGATCCGCACGCGATGCCCGTGGTGCTCGAGCGTCTCACGCAGGATTTCGAGGGCTTGAATCCGCGGATTCCGAGCGTCTGGAGCACGCATCCCGATCCCGAGCAGCGCGTCGCCTCCAGCCGGGCCGTCGTCGCCGCTCTGGCTTCGCACGCAGAAAGCGGCGGCCGCCGCCCGGAAGATTTCGAGCGCGCGATGCTGCCCCTCAAGAAGCTCACCGTGCGCGACTACATTCAGGACGACTATCCCTACACGGCCATCGCGCTGTCTCAGACGATGCTCGAGCGCCACCCCAACGATCTCGACGTCGAGATGCTTCTCGGAGACGCCTGGAAGGCGCTCGGCGCGCGCGCGGAGTTCGCGCCCGAGGACTTTACGACGCGCGACCGGCGGCGCAACGCACTGCGGCGCGTGTTCAAGACGCGCGAGGAGCGCGCGGCCGCGGGGCTTGAGACGCCCGAGGGCCGCGAAGCATACGCGAGAAACCTCGCTCAGGCCGAAACCGTCTACCGCGGCATCCTCGAAGCGGATCCCGCCTACGCGCCGGCGCGGCGCGGTCTCGGCGAGGTCTTCGAGGCGCGCGGCGCGCACCGGGACGCCGCGCGCGCCTACATCGATTACTTGAAGCTCGCCCCCGATGCCGCCGACCGCGTCGTCGTGCTGGACAGGCTGGGCCGGCTTCGGGACGAGCTCCGCCAAGAGGAAGGTAACCCATGATAGGCCGTGATTCGATCCGAATGCCGTCGTTGCGCGCCGCCGCGCCGTTCCGAAGCGCCTTGCTCTGCGCCGCGCTGATGGCGGCCGCGCTCGCGGCGCAAAGCGCAAGGGCAGCCCTGCACGCGACGGAGGAATTCGTCTCGGGCAAGACGCGCCCCGTCAAGATTGCGCTGCTGCCCGTTCACGTCGAGCTGCAGAAGCAGAAGATGATTCGCCGCGAGGCCGAGGTTCACGAGGGCGGGGAGCTCGAGGAGTACCTCGCCAATTCGGTCGAGCACGAGCTCTCATCGCGCGGCTACGAGGTCAAGCGCATCACGAGCGACATCATCAACGCGGATCCGAAGCTTCAGGAGCTCGTCATCGACGCGGACCGGCGCTATGGAGAGCTGCTGACGCAGGTCTCCGTGAAGTTGGCGCGCCAGGTCGCGCAGCGTCGCTACAAGGCCGGCGACGAGATGAAGCTGCTCGCCGCGCGGCTCGGCGTCGACGCGATCGCCTTCACGCGAATGCAGATGATCGCCGCCGGCAAGGGCGTCCAGGTGCTCAACTTCGGCATGGGCGGCACGCAGACCATGCTGTCGGTGAGCCTCATCGACGGCGCGACCGCCGACATCGAGGCGTACCTCACGCTGCCGATCATGAAGCGCGGACAGGCCTTCGGCGGCTACGAGGACATCATGAAGGATCCGGACCACGAGATGGGCCGGCTCGCCGCCGCGGTCTTCGACGAGATGCCGAACGCGGATCCGTCGCTGCGCGCGGCGCGCCCCGCCGGCGGCGACGTCGTCAAGGACGTCGAATCGCTGCTCGGGCAGTAAGCACACGGGAGAACGAGCTCGGCGAGAGCGGGCGCTGCTTCCGCGCGCCCCATGCCTCTGAGAAAATGACTCCGGCCATCCGGCGCCCGCACTTCCAGGGCCCGGCGCGCGGCCGGAGGCCCAGTTGAGACTCGCCGAACTCGAATACAGCGCCGACTCGTCGCAGCGTTTTCAGGCTTTGTTGCAGCGCCGGTCGCCCGTCTTCCTCGACAGCGGACGAGGCGGCAGCGAAGCCGGACGGTTCGACATTCTCGCGGCCGATCCGTTCGAGACGCTGACGACTCGGGGCGGCGAGACCGAGATTGCGTCGGCGCGCGGCGTCGCCGCATCGAATCGTGATCCGCTCGCGCTGCTGGCCGAGCGGCTCGGTCCCGCGACGCAGGCGCGGGACGTCCCGTTCTGCGGCGGCGCGCTCGGCTACTTCGCGTACGACCTCGGCAGAAGGTTCGAGCGGCTGCCTCGCATCGCGGCGGCCGACATCGACTTGCCCGAGATGTGCGTGGGTCTCTACGACTGGGCCGTCGTCGTCGACCACGCGGAGCGGCGCGCGCTCCTCGTCGGAGCGGGCCGCGACGAGCGGACGTTCGACGAGTGGGACGCGATTCTCGAGCTCGTGCAGCGCCGCGCGCCGCCTCCGGCCGAGCCGTTTCGCGTGCTGTCCGACGTGACGGCGAGCTTCGACCGGCGGAGCTATGCGGAGGCCTTCGAGCGAGTCGAGGACCACATTCGCCGGGGCGACTGCTACCAGATCAATCTCACGCAACGCTTCGAGGCCGCCGCGCGGGGTCATCCGTGGCACGCTTACCTCAAGCTGCGCCGCGTGAACCCGGCGCCGTTCTCGGCTTACCTCGGGCTGCCCCAAGGCGCGGTTCTCTCGTCGTCGCCCGAGCTATTCCTGCGCGCACGCGCGGGACGCGTCGAGACGAAGCCCATCAAGGGCACGCGACGCCGTTCGAGCGATGCAGCGGAAGACCGCGCGCTCGCGGATGAGTTGCGCGCGAGCGCGAAGGACCGCGCCGAGAACGTCATGATCGTCGACCTGCTGAGAAACGACCTCGGCAAGTGCTGCGTGCCCGGATCCGTCCGCGTCGAGAAGCTGTTCGAGGTCGAGAGCTTCGCGAGCGTGCATCACCTCGTGAGCACGGTCGAAGGCCGCCTTGCTCCGGATAAGCATCCGCTCGATCTGCTGCGCGGCGCGTTCCCGGGCGGGTCGATCACGGGCGCGCCGAAGCACCGCGCCATGGAGATCATCGAGGCCCTCGAGCCGCAGCGGCGAAGCGTCTATTGCGGCAGCCTCGGATACGTGGGGTTCGACGGAGCGATGGAGCTCAACATCGCGATCCGAACGCTCGTGCAGCACGGGAGCAGGGTCTACGCGTGGGCGGGCGGCGGCGTCGTCGCCGACTCGAACGTCGAGTCCGAGTATCAGGAGAGCCTCGACAAAGCCGCGGCGCTGCTCGAGGTGCTGAACGACCGGACGACGGAAGCTACGGGCTGACTCGCTCGGCAGCGGTGCTCGGGATCGCGGGTCTTGCTCCCAAGTTAAGCCGCTCGACAACGAGCGGAGGCGAGCGCCTGGCAAGTTCCCGCGGAAACATTAGATTAATTCCGGTTGAGATTTAGCTGGTAACCTTCTGAAATGTAAGCATGATCACCCCAGGGCGCCACGGCTCGCACTAGCCGCGCCCGCGGCCGAGGACCGCGACGATCAGCGACGCCATGGCCAAGGTCTGAAACGCCGCGCCTGCCGCGTGGGAATACTCCCAGCGAGCCCGCAGCGCTTCCCAGCTCTCGGGCGCCCGAGTCCAGTTCGCCGTCGCCACGTTCGCGGGATAAGTGAAGATCCAGAACACCGCCTGTGCGGCCGCGAAGCAGCAGATCGCCGCGACGACGGCCCAGAACACACGCGGATCGCGGCGCGACATGAAGGCGAGCGCGATCATGGAGAGCAGCTCGACGAGCAGCAGGTAGGCAAGGCGATTCCAGCCGTTGTACGCCTGCTGCACGACGAAGTATTGATCTTTGGGCAGATGGATCTTGTTGGGCAGCTCGAGCGCATGCGCCAGAGCGGCCCCGAGCGCGAGCGCCGTCGCAAGCAGCGCGACGAAAAACACGACGTCGTAGAGCATCGAGCGCTTCACCGTCACAGCTCACCCGAAAATGGGGTCAGACCCCATTTTTCTGTGCGAAGGCGAGGAGAAAATCGGCCCTGACCCCATTTTTACAGGAAGACGACGCGGAAGCGGAGCGCGCCGACCGCGCGCCAGAAGACCGCGAGCGGGGGAATCAGCACGGAGGTCAGGACGATCTCGGCGACGTGCGAGGCGCACTTTCTGGCGGGCTTCAGCCGCGCGAGGCAGAAGCGTCCCGTCAAGACTCCCCAGAGCGCCGCCCCGCCGGCGGCGACGCTGCCCGCGTCGAGCAATGCGCCCTGGGCGGCCGTTCCGAGCGCGCCGACGATGGCGTAGTAGTCCCAGCGCGGAGCCCGGCGGATTCGCTCGCGGTACGCCGCGCGGTGCTTCTTGAACAAGAGCGCGTCGAACAGCACCTTCTTCTGCTGTGCGAGGCTGATGCCCCACGGCGCCGCTCGCACGGGATGAACGACGATCGCCTCCGGGAGAGGCTCGACGCGAGCGTCCGCGGCGAGCAGGCGGAAGTA
>DASTSM010000229.1:0-19690 GCA_035760685.1 Gammaproteobacteria bacterium
CGCTGCGTCTCGCTCTGCGTGCCGAGCTCGTCGAGCAAGCCGGCCAGCGCGCGCCCGAGCCGCTTCGCCTCTGCGCCGAGCCCGGGCGCCGTCGCGAGCGTCTTGCGCAGCCCCGCGAGCGAGTGCTCGAGCCGCGCGGGGTCGGGGGGCGAAGCGTGAAGGTCGGCGAACCCCGGCCCCATGACGAGCGCGATGTCCTCGAGGATCTCGAGCTTCTCGTCCTGATCGGCCGGGACCAGCGAGTCGATCGTCGTGACGCCGCGCACCGTTTCGACCGAGCGCAGCTTCTTCGCCCATTCGAGCGCCGTCGCATGATCGGGCGCGACGGCGACGATGTTGTAAAGATCGGCCGAGCCGTCGGCCGCGAGCTCCCGAAGCGCGCGCACCGATTCCGAGCTCGGGTCGCGCATATGGATCGGATCGCTGTCGAACTGCGTCTCCGGCAGCGCCGCGAACGAGACGACGACGATGCCGGCGGTCACGGCCAGCACGACGGCCGGCCGCGCCGTCAGCGCCCCGATCGGGCGCGTGCCGAGCAGGGCGGGGCGGATGTTCCGATCCTCGGCCGTGAGGAACTGGCCGAGCAGCGCCGGCAACAGCGTCAGCGCCGCGAGCAGGCTGATGAACATGCCCGTGCCCGAGATGAGCCCGAGCTCGGCGACGCCGCTGAACGCGGTCGGGATGAAGGCGAAGAAGCCGGCGGCCGTCGTGACCGCCGAGATCAGCAGCGACGAGCCGATCCCGCCGACGGTCTGTGCGATCGCGTCGTCGCGATCCCGGCCCTCGTGCAGCAGCTCTTTGACGCGCAGGCAGACGTGAATGATGTAGTCCGTGCCGAGCCCGATATAGGTGACGGCGAACGCGACCGACAGCAGGTTCAAGTGGCCGACCGCCCCCGCCGCGAACGCCGCCGCGCCGAGGAGACCGGCGCCGAGCGTGACCACCGAGATCGCGAGCAGCTTCCAGGACCGCAGCGTTGCATAGAGCAAGGCCGTGACGAGGATGAACGAGGCAATGCCCGCGAAGGTCGCGCCCTGCTGCGCGCTCAGCATCTCCTCGTGCTCCATGGCTTCGCCGCCCGTCACGTGCGCCGTGACGTCGCGGAACTCGCCCGTCGCGAGCTCGGCGATGATCGAGTGCAGATTCTCGATCGGCACGGCCGCGGGCTGCATGCTGTTGAAGTCGAGCACGGGCTGAAGCTGCACGATGCGCCGCGTCGTCGCGTCCGTCGCCGCGGCGCCGCCGATGAGCCTGCGCCAGGCGACGGCGTGCCGCCGCCCCGCGGCCGCGGCCTCGACGCTCGACGCGACCTCCGAGTAGAGAGTGGCGGCGACGGGCTGCGAGTCCGAGCCGCTCGGTTCGGTGCTCGCCGTGTCCGCCTCGGTGCTCGCCGTGTCCGCGCCTTCCGTGGCCGTCCTGCCGACGACGTCGAGGACCGCCGCGCCGTCGAGCCGCTCGCGCAGCAGCCCGAGCAGGGGCTGCGCGCGAGTCAGCTGATCGTCCAGCTGCTCGAGATCGGCGACGGACGAGTAGAGCAGGCCGTTGCGCTGGAAGAACGCGTCGCTGCGCGCCGCGAAGATCGAATGAAAAAGGTCCGGGCGCCGCTCGAGCTGCGCGACAAGCTCGGTCGAGAACGCGTCGGCGAGCGCCTCCGACGGCGCATCGATGACGATCGCGAGGTTGCGGTCGCGCTCGGCGAAGGTCTTGCGGTACTCGTTGAAGTCGCGGCGCCATTGGAGCGACGGCGAGATCATGTTCGCCGTGTCCGTGTTGATGCCGAGGTGAGTCGCCGTGAACCACGCGCTCCACGCCGAGGCGAGGACGCCGCAGGCGATGACGAGCTTGCGGAAACGAAGGATCCCTCGGGCGGCGGCGGTCAGGGCCGTTTCGACGCGCTGCATGACGCAGATTCGCCGTTAGGATTCGCGCCGCACCGAAGCGCGTCGGTCCGAAGAGCGGAGCACGATCAGGCGGGCCGAGGCGAGCGGCTTGCGTCGGCGCCTGCCGGCCGGCAGTATGCGGGACCGAATCTCATACGGCCGCTGTCGGTTCGTCGGGGCATCACGGCTCGCACCGCCGCTGTTCCGGAAAGGCGTGCATGATAGCATGCGGCCCGACGGCGCCCGAGGGGATCCGAGGCGGCCGCGACGGGGGGTGATCATGACGGAAAGGCGCACGGCCCTCAAATGGGCCTGGTATGCCGGACTCATCCTTATCTATGCCGGCGCGCTCTGGGTGCCGTTCTACAACACGATCGAGCCGCGGCTCGCGGGCGTCCCGTTCTTCTACTGGTTCCAGATCGCGTGGATCGTGTTCACGGCCATCGTGACCGCGCTCGCGCACTGGGCGCGCGTTTAGCTTCTCGCACTACTCGCAGCCGGGCTTCGACATGAATTGGCCAGCGCTCTCCGTCTTCCTGATCTTCTTCGCGCTCGTGACCGTGCTCGGCTTCATCGCGGCCCACTGGCGGCGCGGCGACCTCGACCTGCTGCACGAGTGGGGTCTCGCGGGGCGGCGCTTCGGCACGATCGTCACGTGGTTCCTGCTCGGCGGCGACCTCTACACGGCCTACACCTTCATCGCCGTGCCCGCGCTCGTCTTCGGCATGGGCGCGATCGGCTTCTTCGCCGTGCCGTATACGTTGATGGTCTATCCGTTCGTCTTCATTGTGTTCCCGAAGCTCTGGACCGTCTCGCATCGGAACGGATACATCACGGCCGCCGATTTCGTGACGAACCGCTTCGACAGCCGGCTCCTGGGCCTCGCGATCGCGGTCACGGGCATCCTCGCGACGATGCCCTACATCGCGCTCCAGCTCGTCGGCATACAGGTCGTCATCGCCGCGATGGGCTTCAACGGCACGGGCCTCGTCGGCGACCTGCCGCTCATCATCGCGTTCGTGATCCTCGCCGCCTACACGTACACGAGCGGGCTGCGTGCGCCGGCCATGATCGCGGTCGTCAAGGACATCCTGATCTACGCGACGATCATCGCCGCCGTCATCGTGGTCCCGATCCACCTCGGCGGGTTCCGCAACATCTTCGACGCGATACCGCCCGAAAAGCTGCTGCTCGCGAAGCCGACGGAGCACAGCTTCGGCGCCTACAGCGCGTACGCGACGCTCGCGTTCGGCTCGGCGCTCGCGCTGTTCCTGTATCCGCACTCGGTGACCGGGGTGCTGAGCGCGAGCAGCGCGGACGTCATCAAGCGCAACATGGCGCTCCTGCCGACCTACTCGATCGTGCTCGCGCTGATCGCGCTGCTCGGCTACATGGCCTACGCGGCGGGCGTGCAGAACATGCCCGAGTACGCAGAGTACTTCGCGCGGTACGGCTCGAATTTCGCGGTGCCGGCGCTGTTCCTGAATCAGTTCCCGGCGTGGTTCGCGGGCTTCGCCTTCGCCGCGGTCGGCATCGGCGCGCTCGTGCCGGCCGCGATCATGTCGATCGCGGCGTCGAATCTGTTCACGCGCAACATCTATCGCGAGTTCCTCCGGCCGAACTGCACGGACCGACAGGAATCGGGCGTTGCCAAGCTCGTCTCGCTCGTCGTCAAGATCGGCGCGCTCGCGTTCATTCTTCTGCTGCCGACCACGTACGCGATTCAGTTCCAGCTGCTCGGCGGCATCTGGATCATCCAGACGCTGCCCGCCGTCGTGATCGGGCTCTACACGCGCTGGCTGCATCCGTGGGCGATGCTCGCGGGCTGGGCGGCCGGCATGGCCACGGGCACGCTCATGGCGGCGTCGACCAATTTCACGAGCTCGACGTACCCGCTCCAGATCGGCGACTTCACGGTCTCGGGCTACGCGGCGCTCTACTCGCTCATCGTGAACCTCGTCGTGTGCGCCGTGCTGACCGCGGTGCTTCGGCTTGCGGGCTTTGCGCCGCGCGAGGCCGCGGCCGGCGCGGAGGATCGCAAGGAAGAGACGAGCGTCGCCTGAATCGGCTCTACACGTCCGCGCTTCCGCGCGACGAAAAGACTTGGCGGAAACCTCGCGGTCGGCGCTTGGGGGAGGGAAATTCCGCCTACGGCCGGGTTAGCATGGCGCATGCGCGCAACAGGCCGAAAGCGGCGCGGCCGCCCTCCGCACGAGGACGTGCTGACGCCCGGCGAGTGGCGCACGGTGCACGCGGCGCAGCACGGCATGACGAACCGCGAGATCGCCGAGCGCCGCGGCATCAGTATCGATGCGGTCAAGTATCACGTGGCGAACGCGCTCGAGAAGCTCGGTTTGCGGAGCCGCCGCGAGCTGCGCGGGTGGTTCCAAGTGCCGGCCGACAGCGCATTGAGCCGGCAGGAGAAGGCGATGGACCAGAAGCTGGAGCTCGGCCGGATCGGCCAAATATCGCGCATGGTCAGGAACATCGCGGAAGCACAGCGCTTCTACGGCGAGCTCCTGGGCCTCCGCCACCTCTATACCTTCGGCAAGCTTGCCTTCTTCGACTGCGGCGGCACGCGCCTCTATCTCGACGAGAAGGAGGAGGTGCAGCCTGAGTCGATCCTTTACCTGCAAGTGCAAGACATCGCGGCCGCGCACGCGGAGCTCGCGTCTCGCGGCGTCGAGTTCATGAATCCGCCGCACATGATCTTCCGTCACGGCGACGGCACCGAAGAGTGGATGACCTTCTTCAAGGACCCCGAGGGGCGCCCGCTCGCGCTCATGGCGCAGGTCAAGGCGTAGGCGCCTCCCGGGTCAATCCGGCCACTCCGCGCGCACGAATCGCATCGTCCAATTGAGCTCCCAGGTCTCGCCGCCGTCCTGCGAAAAGGACTGGGTCCACTCCGGCGTCGACGTTGCGATGCGTGTCCATACGTGCCGCACGAGCACGGGCCGCTCGCGAAACAGGCGCCGCCCCGTGAAGATACCGACGCCGACTCGAAACGAGCCGTGCATCGGCTCCTGGAGAAGCCCCTGCGCCGAGATCGCGTAGGCGCTCCAACGGTCCTCGGCGGAGTCGAAGAGGCGCAGTACGACGCCCCCTCGCTCGGAATCGCCCTCGATTTCGTGCAGATAGCCGCAGCCGTTCGCAAGCGGCTTGCAGCGGTGGATCGTGTGGAAGAGCCGCCACGTCTTCTCGCCCGCGAACGGTTCGGGCAATCGCCGGTTCTCGACGATCCAGGAACCGCAGAGGAAATCGAAGTCCCTAGCTTTGGTTCGCGCTCGGATTTCTTGCGCGGTGTCCGCGCGTTCTCGTTCTCGTATCTCGTCCATGACTTTCAGCACTTCAAGTTCGCGTTCGCCGCCACATAGACGCACGGCCGGCCCCGAGTGTGACATCGAGCCCCGGGGGCGAGGCGTGCTACAAATAGGCGGGCGCCGCCGACGGACGACGGTTCGACAGGGCCGTTCAGGCCTGTCGGGCCCGGTTCCGCGCCGTGCCGAGGAGGATCCGAATGCCGCCGACCGCCTCGTCTCTCGACCGTCCGCTCGAGAAGCTCTTCCCGCCTCCGGCGGAGACGCGCGCTCTGCGCGGGCTCTATCTCGAGGAGCGCGATTTCGCTCCGGAGCCGCGCCCCGCCGATGTCCAGAGGCCGTTCGTCTACGCGAGCTTCGTCGCTAGCCTCGACGGCCGCATCGCGCTGCCCGATCCGAAGACGCAGACCCACGTCGTTCCGAAAGCGACGGCGAATCCGCGCGATTGGCGCTTGTTCCAGGAGCTTGCGGCCCGCGCGGACGTGCTCGTCACGACGGGCCGCTACATCCGCGACCTCGCGCAAGGGGTCGCGCAGGACGATCTGCCCGTCAGCGCCCAGCCCCCGTTCGCCGATCTGCTCGAGTGGCGGCGAGCGCGAGGCCTCCCGCCGCAGCCCGCCGTCGCGATCGTCAGCGCGAGCTTGAATCTGCCGATCCCGCGCGGCGTGCTCGAGTCCGGGCGGGCGATCTATCTCGCGACCGGGTCCGCGGCCGGCGACAAGCAGGTCGCGGCCGTCGAGGCGCAAGGCCTTCGCGTGCTGCGCGCCGGCGAGGGCATGCGCGTGCAGGGCCGGCGGCTCGTCGAGGCGCTGCACGCCGAAGGGTATGGGCGCATCGACATGATCGCCGGCGCCGAGCTTCTAAACACGTTGATCGCGGACGGCGTGCTCGATCGTCTCTACTTGACGCAGGTCTCGCGCCTCCTCGGCGGACTTTCGTTCGACACGCTGATCAAGGGGCAGCGGCTCGATCCCCCCGCGGGCCTCGCGCTCCGGGCGCTTCACTTCGACGCGGGCGCCGGCGACGGACCCGAGCAGCTCTTCGGCGTCTACGATGTGGATCGCGGCCGGCACGCGCCGAGCTGAGGTGTCTCGACGCTGCGCTGCCTCGAGCGGCTCTAAGGCTCTTAGGCTCTGAGGCTCTAAGCGGCGGCGACGAGCTCGCGCACCCGCGCGACGGCCGCCGCTTCGCCCGGCCGCCCCGTGACCTGGCAGGGCTTCTCCGTGAGCAGGCGCTCGAAGGTCGTTCGGCCCGCGAAGTCGCGGTAGAAGCGCGCGACGGTCGGCGTCGAGTCGAGACGCAGCGCGTCGCCGAAGACGTGCCGCGCGGAGTCGAGCTGATCCCAGAGGATGCAGTCGGCGACCATGACGGGCCGGTCGGCGGCCCGCTCGAGCCATCGCCACTCGCCGAGCGCCGGATCGATGGTGGCGAGATGAGCGTGGACGCGGTCGAGCATTCGCTTCGACGTCGCGCCGAAGTCGGCGCCTGCGAACATGAGCTCCGACCAGAGCAGGATGCCCATCGACATCATGAGGTCGATGTAGGTGCTCGAGATCAGCATCTCGTGCCGAAGGTTCTCTTCCTGCGAGAGCAGGCCCGCATCGCCGGATGCGCGGTGCACGAAAGCGGCGATCACGGTCGTCTCCGCGATCCTGCGGTCGCCCCAGCGCAGCACGGGCAGCTTCTGGAACGGCCCGGTCGCCGTGCGATCGGCGCGCATGGCCTGCCATGTGTCGAAACCGCCGGCCATGGAGACGCGGTCGTCCTCGAACGGAATGCCGCGGTGTAGCAGGTAGCCGCGCAGAAATTGAGCGCGGCCCCGGCAGTCGAAGTACTTGAGCTCGATGCGGGGATAGTCGGGCATGCGGGAAAGTATACGCGACCCGGCAACTGGCCTACATTAAGCACGCCGGCTTTCGTGCGGCGAGATTTTCGGCTCTAGTCGGGAAAAACAACAAGAAGGAGATCCCCATGTTCGCCAAGCTATCCGCTGAGCTCATCGGTACCTTCTGGCTCGTGCTCGGAGGATGCGGCAGCGCCGTGCTCGCCGCGAAGTTTCCGGAGGTCGGAATCGGATTCGCGGGCGTCGCGCTCGCGTTCGGTCTCACCGTGCTCACGGGCGCATATGCGCTCGGCCCCGTGTCCGGTGCCCACTTCAATCCGGCGGTCACGGTCGGGCTCTGGGCCGGCGGCCGCTTCCCGGCCGCGCAGGTGCTGCCGTACATCGTCGTCCAGGTCGCGGGCGGCATCGCCGGCGCCGCCGTGCTCTACGTGATCGCGAGCGGGGCGCCCGGCTTCAGCGTCGCCGACGGCTTCGCGGCCAACGGCTACGGCGCGCACTCGCCGGGCGGCTACTCGATGCTCGCGGGCGCGGTATCCGAGGTCGTCATGACGTTTATGTTCCTGATCGTGATACTCGGCGCGACGCACATGCGCGCGCCGGTCGGCTTCGCGGGGGTGGCCATCGGGCTCGCGCTGACGTTGATCCACTTGATCAGCATTCCCGTGACGAATACGTCCGTGAATCCCGCGCGCAGCACGGGGCCCGCGCTCTTCGTCGGCGATTGGGCGCTGCAGCAGCTTTGGCTGTTCTGGGTCATGCCGCTCGTCGGCGCCGCGATCGCCGGGTTCGTGTACCGCACCGTGCTGGAGGGCGAGCGCGTCGAGCCGCCGGTGGTTGGGCGGGAGCCGAGCGCCCGCTGAGGAGATGTGCGCGCGCGGCCGGGCGTGCGATTTCGCGCGCCCGTTCCGCGCGTCCGGATGCCGAACGGCTCGGGCTTCGCCCGATCAGATGAGCTTCTTGCCGCGCTTCAGCAAGTCGCCGGCGAGGCCGGCCGCGCCCTGGCCCGCCTGCTGCGTTCCGCCCTCGCCTCCGAAGAGGCCCGACAGCAAGCCGCCCAAGCTCGACGCGTTCAAGCTCTGCCCGCGCGCCGTCTGCTTGCTGAGCACGCCCATGGCCGCCGCCGCCACGACGGGCAGCAACTTCTTCACGATGCTCGTGTCGACGCCCGTGTCTGCGGCGACGCGCCCTGCGACGTCGCGGCTCGCGTCTTTGCTGCCGAGGAGATGGCCGAGGATGCCGTTGCCGTCTTCGACGGCCTCCGGCGCCTTCAACGCACTGGGGTCGTCGACGTAGCGATGGTGCTGGCCGCTCGAAAGCGCCTGCTGCAGCGACTCGAGGCCTCCGGGTTGGCTCGCATTGCGCTGCACGCTTCCGCTCAGCGCGGGCACGAGGCGGCGCACGACGGCCTCCGCCTTCTCCGGCTCGAGGCCGATCTGTTGTCCGAACTGCTTAACGGTCTGTCCGGCCTGCGAGCTCAAAAGAGAGTCGAGGATGTTCATGGGCTGCTCCTTCCGGCGTCGGCCGGATGATCGATGCGATTGCGTCGATGCGATGTGGGCTGCTACAGCGGTGCCAGACGCCATTCTGAGACCGAAAACGAATGCGGCGGTACGAGTGTCTCTACGGGGGGATCGCCGGGCTTTCGATGGGCGGAAGCGGCGGCTCCGGCTCGGATCTCGCGCCGCGCCGTCGCCGCTGCTCGCCGCGAAAAGGCCTCACTCGGTGCGTGCGATATCGCTGACGATCGTGCGCTTGCCCGAGAAGTAACTGGCCGCTTTCTCGAACGCTCGGACGCCGATCACGCGTCCCGTTCGCCGGCCCATGATGTCGTCGACGGGCGGGTGCACGCCGGCCCAGAGCCGCGAGATGCCGGCGGAGTCGGCCAGGTCGAAATACGTCGCCCACTCAAGATCGACGGGCACGCTCGGGCCTTTCTCGTAATCGAGGAAAGCGTTCGCTTGCACGCGGTACTCGTAGAGGCCCGACGGAAAATAAGGACTGCCCGTCAGCAGCGTCAGCGCCTGTGCGCCCGCGCTCGTCAGCGTCGAGTGACCGGACGTGTAGCCGGCGAACGGCGGCGTCACGAAGTCGGCGCGCTGATACGGCCACCAGTTCTCGGCCAAGATCCAGCCGACGCCGGCGACGTCGAGTCTCCGGTTGGACACGAACTGGGGACCGCGCCAGGCGAAGATCTTGATCTTGCCGACGTTGGCGCCGCCGTCGGCGAGGGGATCGCCGGGCCGCACGCAGTCGACGACGCGCCGGCTGCCGTCGCCGGCCGGGTCGCTCGGGTCGTCGACGTACTTGATGCCTTGCGGATGATAGCGGCAGTCCGGGTCGGCGGGATCGCTGCTCTGCCCGATCGTCCCGATGTAGCGGATCCCCGTGATGGGCCGCGCGGAGTCGTACCAGCCTTTGTGGCTCCAGGTGGCCACGCCGGCGTCATGGATGGCGCCGCTCATCGCGAAATAGGCCTTGACGTCCCACTCGAGATCGTCGACCACGGGGCCGACGCCGCCGATGCGCTTCTCGAAGTAGGGCGAATCGCTGATCTCCTCGTTCAGCACCACCATCATCGAGCCGGCGGGCGTTTCCGCCGTGAACGGGCCGTCGGCCCAGTACGTCACGAGCGTGCGCGCATAGTCGGCGCGGGGCACGAGCTGGGGCTCGTACGGCTTTCCCGTGGCGGGATTCACCGGATGTCCGCGGCTGTGGTCGCCGCCCTTCAAGAAATCGTAAAAACCGCGCAGCCCGGGAATCGTGCCCGGGAAATCGCTGTTGTTGCCGAGCGAGGCCGGGGAGATGTCGATGAGCTCCGCGCCGTGGCCGCGCGTGGGATCGAGCTGGCCGGACCAGACGGCGACCAGCGAGTGGTTCCAGATGTACTCCTGCGGGAGCGCGTCGGGATCGGTCGCCGAGATCAGCGCGGGCTTGCCGGGGTCGTGATAGACCCAGTATTCCGCGCCGTCGCGATGGTAAACGCGCCGATCGTTTGCCGTCATCGCGAACGGCGCCGTGAAGCCCCACTCGGGCGTCTCGAAGTCGGGCGCCTCGCCTACGTGGCCCGTCTTGCTGACGAACGTGGCGAGCGCGAGCTTCTGCCAGCGGTCGGGATCGACGACGTGGTCGATGCTGTGAGGGTCCGTCGGATCGAGCGGCGGGTTGATCGACTTGTAGAAGCGCGTGCGGTAGCCCTCCGCTTCGTTCGAGCCGTCGCCGAGGCCGAAGCGGATCACGCAGTCGCCGATGTAGTTGCCGAGCGCGGCGGGCGAGCGTTCATGCTGGTAGTCGAGAGACGTGTAGCTCGTGTCGAGACCGTAGTGCTGCATGACCTCATCGAACACGGCCATCGATTCCTGCGCGCTCACGGATTCGCCGAACCGGTGTTGCAAGTAGCGGTAGGCGGCGTAGCTGATCGCGGCCTCCCGGGCCGCCGGCGAGCGGTCGAGGTCGGCCGAAGGGAAGTAAGGGCACTGGAAGCCGTTGACGGTCTCGCCGAGCAGAAAGGGACGCGCGTCGGCGTCGTACGCCGCCCAGGCGTCGTAGACGGCGACCGAGAATTGAAAGACGACGCGCGCGTTGTAAGCGACGCGGCCGCTGTCGCGGCGCAAGGCGAAGAGCAGGGCCTCGCTCCAGTTCCTCGCGACGGAGCGATCCGGCAGAAGCCGAAACGGCGGCGGCTTGGCGGCCTCCGCGGCCGGCGCACCGACCGAGGACAAGACGGCCACAAGGATGAACAATAGCCTCCTGAGCATACCCCCCCTCCCATGTTCCCGCTCGTCGGCCGGACCGTGTTCCATCGATCCGCGCCGCAAGGCGGATTGTTCGTTCTTCTCGGCGCTCAATGCGCGCGCAGGCCCTTCTGCCTGATCGAAAGCGTCCGGCCCGGCTTACGCGCCGCGACGGCGTGCAAGATCGTCGGCGGCGGCTGCACGGGGCCGGCGCTCGACTCGATGGCCGGCCATTCCACCCGTAGCTCGTCCACGGTCTTCGACGAGCCGAGACCGAAGACCTGCACCGCGGGGTTCTGCGAGATGTAGTTGCTGCCGATGCGGATCTCGCGCATCTGCTCCGTACGGCCGATGCGCGCGAAGACGCGGGCGCCGGCGGCCTCGGTGTTCGGCGGCAGCCCTTCGAGCTTGACGCGCAAGAAGTGCCGCCCAGCGGCCGCGCTGCGGTTCTCCCAGAGCCTCGCCGAATTGCCGGGGGCGTCGGTCAGCTCGAGGATGTCGATATCGCCGTCGTTGTCGAAATCCGCGCAGACGACGCCGCGGCCGGAGGTGCGTCCGGCGAGACCCAAGGCCTGCGCTTGATCGCTGTACGTCCCGGCCGCGTTTCTCACGAAAGCCCGGCTCGCGTCGGACCGGTAGTCGTCTCTCGGCGTGAGAAACGTCACCGGGTAGCCGTTCGTGTGAAAGATGTCGAGATCGCCGTCGTTGTCGATGTCGAGGAAACAAGCCGCCCAGCCGAAGGAGCCGTCCGCGACGCCGGCTCGCTTCGTGTCGTCGACGATCAGAGCGGCGCCGCCGTCGTTCGAGTAGAGGCGATTGCCCCACGGCTGCAAGTGAATGCTCTCGTCGCCGGGACCTAAGATGCTCGTGACGAACCAGTCGAGATCGCCGTCGTTGTCGATGTCGCCGAGCGCCGATCCCATGCCGAACTGAGTGGCGCGCAGGATCGGGTTATCGAGGTTGCGGAAGGTTCCGTCGCCGCGGTTGATCGCGATCTGCGTCGTGCCGAAATCCGCGGCTATTGCGATATCGGGCCAGAGATCGCCGTCGAGGCGCGCAAAGCTCGCCGTGAACGTGAAGTCTCCGATCTGGGGCTGGCCGTGGAAGTCCGAAGCGTGCGTGAGCCTCGTCAACTTCGAGATGCCGGTTTCATCGCTGACGTTCACGAAGCGAATGCCCGAGGCGTCGGACTCGTTTCGCCAGAGGTGGTCCGTCTGCGCGGTGGGCGGATTGCCGTACAGCTCGTCGAGCGTGCCCCAATGCGTGAGGAACATGTCGAGGTCGCCGTCGAGGTCGTAATCGCCGAACGACGCGGAGATCGTCTGCGTGGCCAGCATGTGGACGATGTCGGGCGAGTTGGCCGTGACGTCCTTGAACGTGCAGTCGCCGAGGTTCTCGTAGATCTTGCTCGGATCGCCGTGGAGGCCTCCCAGGAACAGATCGAGGTCGCCGTCGCCGTCCATGTCCGCGAAGGCGGGGCCGCTGTGCCGATCGTTGTTGCCGTCCGGACGAGTGTTTGCGACGCCGGCCTCGGCGGCGTGGTCCTCGAACTCGAGGCCTTTGCCGCGCTCGGCGAGCTGATTCAAATAGAGCCGGTTCGGGCCGCCGCCGTCGTCCGGTCCGCCGGTGTTGCCGTACGTGATGAAGAGGTCGACGTCGCCGTCGTTGTCGCAGTCGCCCGCGGCCGCGCCGCCGATCGTCATGTACAAGACCTGCGAGGTCAGCAGGCCGCGCAGGTCGCGTCTGATGAACGACGGCGGGGTGTAGCCGACTCGATAGGCGATGCCCGACGCCGCCGTCGCGTCGACGAAGGGCGTGGCCGCCGGCGCCGAGGCGCGTCGCGGCGGTGTCGACGCGCCATGACGCTCGCCGGCGCCGCAGGTGCCGAGAAGAAATAGTCCCGAAAGGCCCCCCAACAGAGTCAGCCCCATTCGCATCGCCGCTTGCCTCCCCCAAGGCCGCCGGTCTCGCTCGAGAGCGAGATCGGCCGTCGATACTCTTTTTTCTAGAGTCTTAAGTTTTCTTGAGGCTACTCGGGATCGGCGGCCGTGTCCAATCCGGCGGCCTTCGTTGCGGTCGGGCGGGCGCTCGCCGTGTCGGCGCTTCGGGCTAGCGCTGCTTCAGCCTCGCGTCGAGCGTGATCTTGAGACCGTTCCGCAGCAGGTTGCTGACCGGGCACTTCTTCTCGGCCTCGGCCGCGAGGCGCTCGAACGTCGCCGCGTCGAGACCCGGGACCCGGCCTTCCGTCATGAGGTGCATCTTGCCGATGACGCCGTTCTCGAGCGAGATCGTCGCGCGCGTCGTGATCTCCTCGGGCTTGTGGCCCTGGCCGTCGAGATAATTCGCGAACGCCATGCTGTAGCAGGCCGCATGCGCGGCCGCAATGAGCTCCTCGGGATTCGTGCCGGGCGCGTTCTCGAATCGAGTCGCATAGCTGAAGGGCACTTCGCGGAGCACGTTGCTCGTGCTGCTGATCGTTCCGCTGCCGCCCTTGAGGTTGCCTCTCCACGTTCCCGTCGCCGTGCGCTCTATCGCTGCCATCGTCGTGCTCCTTTCGAGTTGCACGAGCGATGGTATCGCCGGCTCGCCGCTCGTTCTCTCGGGTGGGTTTCCGATGCTGCGCGGAAGCCGCCGGCGGCTATCGTGTGTCGCCTGCGGGCGCGCAATTGTCTCGCGGCTATCCGAAGAGTAGAATGTCGCCCCTTTCCCACTACTCCCCACGGAGACGGCGATGCACGGCATCACCCTTGTCGAAGCCGATTAAGCGGTGAGCGCGTCCTGATTCCGTCTTGAAATCGGGGTCGTCTCGCCGGAGCCAGCGAGCGGGTCCCGTCCTCTTGAGACGCATCGTACTTCCGGACCGCTCTGCCTTCGGAGCCGGGAATGGAAGCGATGACGTCGATACAACACGATAGCCTTTGGTCCGTCACCCGCGGCCGGCGCGCGCGCTATCTCAGCGCGATCCTCGCCATGGTGCTCTCGAACGTCTTCATGTTCGGCGCGCCGCTCGCGGCGAAGTACGCGATCGACGCGGTCGTCGCGCGCGACCTCGGCGCGGCCGAGACGTGGGTCGCGCCCGCGCTGCGCGCGCTCGGCGCGATCGATCCCTTCGGCGCGTACCTTTGGCTTTCGGCGCTCGCGATTCTGCTGCTGACCGCCGCGGGCGGCGCGTTTCAGTATCTGCGCGGGCGGCTCGCGGCGACGGCCTCGGAGTCGATCGCCCGCAGCCTCCGGGAGGCGCTCTACGCGCGCCTGCATCGGCTGCGCGCCGACTTCTACGACGAGGCGGACACGGGCGACCTCGTGCAGCGCTGCAGCTCGGACGTCGAGACGCTGCGCGTCTTCCTCTCGGTCGACGTCGTCGAGATCGGCCGCGCCGTGCTGCTCGTGCTGACCGTCGCGCCGATCCTGATCTGGCTCGACTCGGGTCTCGCGGCCGTGTCGCTCGCCCTGATGCCGTTCCTGACCGTGTTCGCGTACGTCTTCTTCAAGAAGGTCAAGCGCGTGTTCGCGGTCACCGACGCGGCCGAGGGCGAGATGACGGCCGTGCTGCAGGAAAATTTGACCGGCATCCGGGTCGTGCGCGCGTTCGCGCGGCAGGACTTCGAGATCCAGAAGTTCGGCCGCAAGAACGCGGCGTTCCGCGATCACAATCGACGCCTCATCGAGCTCATGGGGCTGTACTGGGCCGCGGCCGAGCTCGTCGCGCTCTCGCAGGTCGGCCTCGTGCTCTTCGCGGGCGCGTTCTGGATCGCGAGCGGGCGCATCACGGTCGGCACGCTCTTCGCGTTCCTGACGTACGAGGCCATGATCCTTTGGCCCGTGCGCCAGCTCGGCCGCGTGCTGACCGACAGCGGCAAGGCCGTCGTGTCGTTGAAGCGCGTCAACGAGATCCTGACGGCGCGCGAGGAGACGCGCGAAGTCGCGCGCGGCCCCGACCGCGCCGACGGCGAGATCCGCTTCGATCACGTGACGTTCGGTTACGGCGGGAAGCGGCCCGTCATCGACGACTTGACGGTGCACGTCGAGGCGGGCGAGACGCTCGCGATCGTGGGCGCGCCGGGCTCCGGGAAGTCGACGCTGATCCGGCTGCTGCTCCGTCTTTACGAGCCGCAGCACGGCGGCATTTTCATCGACGGCCGCGACGTGCGGACCGCGAGCCGGCAGTGGCTGCGCCGCCAGATCGGCATCGTGCCGCAGGATCCGTTTCTCTACTCGCGCACCGTCGAGGCGAATCTTCGGGTCGGGCGCTCCGACGCGCGGCACGATCACCTCGAAATCGCGGCGCGCGATGCGGCGATCCACGACTCGATCGAGCGCTTCGCGGAGGGGTATCGAACGCTCGTCGGCGAGCGCGGCGTGACGCTTTCCGGCGGCCAGCGGCAGCGCCTCGCGCTCGCACGCGCGCTCTTGAAGGATCCGGCCGTGCTCGTGCTCGACGATTCGCTGTCGGCCGTCGACACGGGCACCGAGAGCCGGATTCTCGACGCGCTGCGGCGGCGCAAGGGCCGCCATACGACGATCGTGATCGCGCATCGGCTGTCCTCGGTCATGCACGCGGATCGGATCATGGTCCTCGAGCGCGGCCGCTGCGTGCAGCTCGGCGATCACGCGGCGCTTTCGCGGGTCGAGGGCCCCTACAAGCGCCTCTGCGAGATTCAAGGCGACTTGGACGCCGAGATTCGCGACGACGTCGAGATGAGCGCGGTGGCCGAGAACCGGAGCTGACGAAACGATGTACGACGATTACTACGACGACGGACTCAACGAGCTCGAGCTCGCGGCGCACGCGCGCTTCGGCCTCTGGCGCAAGCTCTTCCGCTACGCGCAGCGCTACCGCGCCGATCTCCGGCGGCTCACCTTCTTCGCGGTCTGCACGGCCTGCATGGAGGTCGCGTATCCGCTCATCACGAAGGCGGTCGTCGACGAGGTCGCGGCGCGCGGCGCCGGTGCGCGCTTCTTGCCGTACGCGGCGGCGTACCTCGGCTGCACGCTGATCCTCGCGGCCTCCGTCGGCGCCTTCATCTGGGCCGGCGGGAAGATCCGCACGTGCGTGAGCCACGACATCCGTCAGAGCGCGTTCGAGAACGTGCAGCGGCTCTCGTTCGACTTCTTCGATCATCGGCCCGTCGGCTGGCTCATGGCGCGCATGACGTCCGACTGCGACCGGCTCGCGAACATCCTGACGTGGGCCTTCCTCGACACGGTCTGGGGCGTCACGATGATGCTCGGCATCGCCGTCGCGATGCTCGCGATGAACGTCAAGCTCGCCCTCATCGTGCTCGCCGTGATGCCGGTGCTCGCGTGGGTCAGCGGCAAGTTCCAGAAGCGCATCCTGAAGAGCGCGCGCGAGGTGCGGCGCACGAACTCGCGCATCACGGCCGCGTACAACGAAGGCATCATGGGCGTGCTCACGAGCAAGGCGTTCGTGCGCGAGGACGAGAACCTCCGCGAGTTTCGCGAGCTCACGGGCCGGATGTACGAGAGCTCGGTGCTGAACCTCACGCAAGCCGCGGTCTACGTGCCGATCGTGCTGACGCTCGCAAGCCTCGCGACGGGTCTCACGCTCGCGGTCGGCGGCTTCGATCTGCTCGGCGGCGCGCTGAGCGCGGGAACGCTGGTCGCGTTCATGGCCTATGCGCGGACGTTCTTCGACCCGGTCGAGCAGCTCGGCCGCTGGTTCGCGGAGATGCAGATGGCGCAGGCGTCCGCCGAGCGCATCCTGAGCCTCGTCGAGGCCGTGCCGACGATCAAGGACTCGGAGGAGGTTCTCGACGGCCCGGGGCGCATCGACCGCATCGAGCTTCGCGACGTCGAGTTCGCCTACGACCCGCGCCACCCGGTCCTCCGCCGCGTCTCGCTTCGCGCCTCGCGCGGCGAGACGATCGCGATCGTCGGTCCCACGGGCGGCGGCAAGAGCACGCTCGTGAACCTGATTTGCCGCTTCTACGAGCCGACCGCGGGAGAAGTGCTCGTCGACGGGGTCGACTATCGCCGGCGCAGCCTCGGCTGGCTCCAGTCGAAGATCGGCATGGTGCTCCAGAACGCGCACGTCTTCAGCGGCTCGATTCTCGAGAACATCCGCTACGGGCGCCTCGACGCGAGCGACGAAGAGGTCGTCGCGGCCGCGAAGCTCGCGGGCGCGCACGACTTCATCACGGGCCTCGAGCAAGGCTATGCGACGGAGGCGGGCGAGGGCGGCAACCGGCTCTCCGCGGGACAGAAGCAGCTCATCTCGTTCGCGCGCGCGATCCTCGCCGATCCGCAGATCCTCGTCATGGACGAGGCGACGTCGTCGGTCGATACGGAGACGGAGCGCCGCATCCAGCAGGGGCTCGGCCGCGTGCTCTCCGGGCGCATCGCCTTCGTGATCGCGCATCGGCTATCGACGATCCGGAATGCGACGCGGATCGTCGTCGTCGAGGACGGCCGCATCACGGAGAGCGGCACGCACCGCGAGCTCATGGCGCTGCGCGGGCACTACTTCGAGCTGTACCGGCAGCAGAGCCTCCGCGAGCGCGCGCGGCTCGGCGCGGCGCGTGCCGTCGTGGACGCGGTGGACGCGGCGGCACCGGCTCCTCGCGAGCCGCTGCCTGCGACGCGCGGGTGAGAGGAATCAGCCTGCCGGCGGCCCGCCGCCGCGCAGGCGCTGCTTGACGGCGGCGCTGAGCTGCTCGAAGTCGGGCGCCTTGACGTCGTTCTCGCCGGGCGCCGCGCCCATCATGGCCCGGAGCTCCTCGCGCGAGTTCGTGCGCGGGAACGGCGATGCCGGCACGTCGACGCCGAGGAACTCGCAGAGCGGCTCCCACCCCTGCTTGACCTCGTAGACGAGCAGGCGCTCGGGCGCGATCGTTCGCTTGACCTCGCCCACGTGGCGCTCGAACGCCTCGACCATGAAGTCGCGATCGTCGAGCCGGCCGCCGAAGTCCCCCCAAACGGCGGCTTCGAAGAAGCTCGCGAGCGGGGAATTCTCCATGTGCCGGCGCATGGCCGGCGAGAAGATCGTCGCTTGCGTCGACTCGAACCAGTCGTGCGGGTCGCGGACGGAGAGTACGACTTTGGCGCTCGGGTAGAACTCGGCGAGCTCGCGCCAGAAGCGGCAGCTCGGGTAGTCGACCGTCGCGGCGTAGCCGTCGAAGATGCGGTGCCAATCGGCGCGGCCTGCGGCCGCGGCGACCCATTCGCTCGAGCGGCGAGGCTCCATGATGATCTCGGCCATGTGATAGCAGGCGCGAAAGCCGAGCTGCTCGAGTGCGAGCTTGAGCGACATCGTCCCCGTGCGCCCTAGGCCTGCACCGATGATTTGAAGCGGCATTTGTTCTCCTTCTTCGGCCGGCGGTCCTCGGCCTCGAGGCCGGAAGCCCGGCTCGAGGGGGGAGGCCGAAGGCCTCCTCGATCGTAGCGCCTGGAGCTACGGAGGAGCAATTCGTCGGCCTGGCTCGCATCGCTTTCGCTTCGCTCGCAGCTGCACTAAGCTCGATGCTCGATAAGAGCGATCTCTGCCGTTTTTCGGCCGGCTTCGGAAGGGGGAGGATACGAGCATGAAACCCATCGCCGCCGTCTTGACGCTCTGTTGCCTGGCGGCCCAACCCTTGCGCGCCGCGAGCCCTGCGGATCGGAGCGAAGGCGCTGCCGACGACATCGGCTATGCGACGGTCGAAGCGGCGCTCGCAGGATTGCGGTCCGATCCCAACGCGAAGTTCTCGACGCAGGAGGGGTGGACCGTCGTCGCGAGCCAGGAGCACGGCCGCGCCGTGCAATGGTTCTTCACGCCTCAGGATCATCCGGCGTATCCGTCGGTCGTGAAGCGTACGGTCGGCGAGAACCGCGGAGTCGGCGTCATCGACATGGCGGCGCTCTGCGAGGTCGAGCAGAGCGAGTGCGACCGCCTCATCGAGGACTTCAGGCAGATCAGCGAGCCGGCGCTGCGCAAGCCGCCGCCCGAGCGCGTCACGCTCGAAGTCGGCGTGACGATCAACAATCACGAGCGCGTGCGGATCTACCGGCTCGCGGCCGAGGCGGGGAAGGCCGCGGAGATCCGCTTGGACGACCAGCTCAAAGTCGTGATCGTCCCGACGCTCGACTCCGGCGGCGACGTCATGTACTGGATCGCCATGTACGAGTACGACGGCGGCAACTACGTGCTCCTCGCGAGGCCCGAGCTCACGATGCCGGGATCCGGAAACGCGGCGCTCCGGGTCGCTTCGCGCTCCGGCAATACCTTCGGATTCTCGATCACGCGGCTCGCGAACGCGCCCGAAGCGAGCGGGTGAGGAGCCGCGTGGGCGCCCGCGCCCGCGTCAAGGCGCTCGAGCATGCGGCGACTCCTCGGCGAGGAAGTGCAGGATTCGAAATCGCTTGCCGCCCGACGCCTCCGCGGTTCGCTCATCGGCAAAACGAAAGCCTGCTTCCTCGGCCGCGCTGCGTAGCCCGCTCGGCGGCACGAGCCGCATGACCGGCGAGAGGGCTTCGAGCGACGCGTACGGCGAGGGCGTGACCTCGGCGGCTTCGGCGGGCAGCTGGAGCACCGCAACGAGAGCCCCTCCCGTCCGCAGCCTGCGGTGCGCGTTCGCGAGCGTCGCCGCGACGTCGACGTACTCGAAGAGCAGCGCGGCGAAGATCAGGTCGACGGGCTCGAAGGGGAGCGCTTCGGTTTGAACGTCGCCGACGAGCAGCTCGAGCCGCCCCGGCCCGAAGCGCCGGCCATGCCTCTCGCGCGCCGTCGCGACATAGTCGGGATTGAGATCGACGCCGACGATGCGCTCGACCGACGCCGGTAGTCGCTCGAAGCCGTTGCCGCCCGCGCAGCCGAGCACGGCGACGGAGCGCGCCGCGTGTTGCGCCGCCGCCTGCTCCAAGAGCTCGCCGAGCAGCTGCGACTGTCCGACGTACGGAAGCGCCATGTGGGCTTCGTAGTCG
>DASTSM010000230.1:0-2849 GCA_035760685.1 Gammaproteobacteria bacterium
GTCGGCCAGCGAGCTCGACTCGCCCGCGACGACGACGCTGCGGAAGTGCACGATCGTGGCGGTGTCGACGCCATCCTCGCGCGCAGCCGCGAAGTACTCCGGCGGCAGCGGATCGCTCGAATGAAGCCGCAGATCCGACGCGAGCGACTCGCCGGCCTCCTGGCTCACGGCTTGGCGGACGCGGTCCGTGAAGAACGTGACCGCGCTCATCGCCGAGACGGAGACCACGAGGGCCGCGAGCAGAACGAGGATTTCGCCGGAACGCCAGTCCCGGGCGAGCAAACGGCCCGCAAGGCTCCATGGTACGCTTTTCACTGTGTTTCTCGGGGGGGGCTCGGAGAATGCGGGGTCGTATGCGCAACGATAACGCAAGTGGATTGCATCCGGGAGCGGCGCGCCCATGAACTCGGCCGAGGAAAACACCGAGCGCTCCGCCGTGGTCATCACGCAGCGGGGGCCGAGCGAAAGGCTCACGGCAAAAGCGGTCCTCAAGCGCAACTATCTCTTTCGGGGCTTGCCCGATGCGACCCTGGATCGCCTAGCGGCACTCGCGGGCCGTCGCGCCTACCAGAAGGGAGGAGTCATCTTCTCCCAAGGCGATCCCGGCGATGCCCTGTTCGGCGTCGCTTCCGGCCGCGTGCGGATCAGCGCGAGCGGGTCCGGCGGCCGCGAGGTGTTCTTGAACATCATGGAGCCGGGCGACACGTTCGGCGAGATCGCCGTCATGGACGGCCTACCGCGGACCGCCGGCGCGACGGCGTTGGACGATACGACCCTCGTCGTGCTGAAGCGCGTCGATTTTCTTGCGCTGCTCGAGCGCGAGCCGCGGCTCGGCATCCACCTCCTCATGCTGCTCTGCCAGCGCCTGCGCTGGACGAGCGAGCTCGTCGAGGAGTCGGCGTTCCTATCGGGGACCGCGCGGCTCGCGAAGCGCCTGCTGATACTCGCGTCCTTGCACGGCCGGCCCGCAGCGGCGGGCACCGGCTCCATGGAGCTGCGAATTTCCCAGGCGGACCTAGCCCACTTCCTGGGCGTTTCGCGCCAAGTCGTGAATCAGCAGCTCGGCGAGTGGGCGAAGGCCGGCTGGGTCGAGCTCGGGCGGAGCCGGATCGTGATCCGGCGCCCCGAGGAGCTACGCAAAATCGCCACTCAGGCGGCGGCGGTGCCGGCCTGAGCGGCGATTCGCGTTGCCGTTCGCGGCCGGAGCCGCACAGCCGGCGCGCTCAGCAAGGAACGCACCACCAGCGCCCAACCGAGAAAACCCAGCAGCAATGACCGGCAGGCGCGGTATCTTCGTGGTAGGTCGTCGGCTTCGCCGCACCGGCCGTCGAAGCGTCGGTCGCTCGCGCAGCGGTGATGGAAAAGAGCGGCACTGCCAGAACGGTCAGCAGCAACACGGTCCTCAGCTTGCTCATCTTTGCTTCCCCCATTCGAGGCGGCGACACCACGTCCCGCCCGGGAAAGAAACATCGCACTCGCGCCGCCGGCCGTCTGTCATCGGCGCGACAAAACGCCCTAGATCGCGCGTTGTGTCGCACGCTTGACAGAACCGTCACCGTCTCTCTGATAGACCTATGCCGAATGGGGTTCTGGAGCTGCGACTATGAGCGCATCGGATAGGTCGGAAGAAGTGCTGAAGCTCATCGGCACCGTCGAAAGGCTGCCCCGCGAGGACCAGGTCAGGATCCTGCGCATCGTCGATTTGCTGTCGATGGCCTCGACGCAAGTCCAGCGAAGAACGCAACGCATGCTCAGCGACCTGCTCGAGGGACATCCGGAATCGAAGTCGGCCTGCGTCGCGGGCGTCGACGAGGTCATCGCTTATCTCGAGGACGCCGTCTATGACGACGACCGATTGTGGAGATTCGACGAGTCGTCCATGATCGGCAACGCATGACGCGCTCACTTGACGGTCATCGTGACGACTCCTTCCCAGCATGCCGGCGGCGATTGCGAGAATCTGCGGCATAAGCCCGCGTAGAAAGCACTCGGGCCGTCGCCCGGGAAAGCACGCAGCACGTCATTGAATCGCGTCTCGGCGGCGGTCCATTTACCCTCTTTGAATTCCGCGAGAGCCGCGGCAAACATGCCGATCAGGCCGCTTTGCGGCTGGCCGCCCGCGGACGGCGGCTCGTAGACGCCGATCGGCTGCCTCTTGCCGACGAGCAGGAAGTCGCCGAGGAACCGCATGTCGTCGCGCTCGAGCAAAGCCGCCGTCTGACCGCTCAACAAAACGCGCGTACCGAGATGCCGGCTCAGTCCCTGGAGCCGCGCGGCGGTGTTGACGATGTCGCCCACGGCGCGATACTCGCCGCGCCGCTCGGAGCCGATGTTTCCGAGCAGCATCTGGCCCGAGTCGAGCCCGATTCGCGTCGGCAGACGCAAACGGCCGCGAGCCGTGTTGAAGCGATCGATCGACTCTTGCACCTCTCGCGCGGCACTACAGGCGTCGCGTGCCCCGGCGCCGCCTGTGCGAGTGGCGGCCCAGACCGCGACCATCGAGTCTCCCGCGAGGTCGGACACGAATCCGCCGTGCCGGCTGACGGCGTCGAGCAGGCACCGGTAATACTCGTCCATGAGACGGCCGAGCGCCTCGGGCGGCAGCGATTCCGACAAGGCGGTGTAGTGCTCGATGTCCGTGACGAGACACGTGCCGAAAACCAGCTCCTTGCCGCCGGTGCCCGCGGCCTCGTGCGCAAGCCTCTGCACCGCTCGCTCCGGCAAGTAATACCCCAATGCCGCGCGGATCTTCTCGCGCTGGCGCTTCACGGACTGGTAGCTCAAAAGGAGCCCGAGAAAGAGCGCGACGGGCAGCTGAATCAATATCGGCACGACGAGGGGCGGCCAAA
>DASTSM010000231.1:0-3256 GCA_035760685.1 Gammaproteobacteria bacterium
AGCGCTCTCTGATGGGCGCGGCCGCCGCGGAGTGGGCCGACCACATCGTGCTGACGGACGACAACCCGCGCGGCGAGGATCCGGACTCGATCGTCGACGACATCCGCGCCGGCGTCGACGGGCCCGTAGCCCGCTCGCCCCAGGCGTTCGCGAGCCTCGAGATCGAGCACGACCGTGCTCGAGCGATCGCGCTCGCCATTCATGCGGCGCGGCCGGGGGACGTCGTGCTCGTCGCGGGCAAGGGTCACGAGAGCGTGCAGATCGCGGGCGGCGCGCGGCGTCCCTTCAGCGACCGCGAGGCGGTGCTCGACGCGCTCGGAGAAAAGCCATGATGCCGCGCACGCTCGCAGGCGTCGCCCGCGCCGTCGACGGCCGGCTCGTCGGCGCCGACGTCCCGTTCGGCGCGGTCGCAACGGACACGCGAAACCTGCCCCACCACGCGCTGTTCGTCGCCCTGCGCGGGGAGCGTTTCGACGGGCACGATTTCCTCGGCGCCGCAGCGCAGCGCGGCGCGGCCGGTGCGCTCGTGTCGGCGGAGACGGACTCGCCGCTCCCGCAGGTGCGCGTCGAGGACACGCGCCGAGCGCTCGGGCGCATGGCGAATGTGTGGCGCGGAAACTTCTCCGTCCCGGTCGTCGCCGTGACGGGCAGCAGCGGCAAGACGACGGTCAAGGAGCTCATCGCGTCGATTCTCGGCGTCGGCCACCGCGTCTGCGCGACCGAAGGCAACCTCAACAACGACATCGGCGTCCCGCTCACGCTCATGCGTCTCGAGCAGAGCCACGAGGCGCTCGTCGTCGAGCTCGGGGCCAATCACGCCGGCGAGATCGGCTATCTCGCCTCGCTCGTCGAGCCGACCGTCGGCGTCATCACGAACGCGGGCGCCGCGCACCTCGAGGGCTTCGGCTCCGTCGCGGGCGTCGCGGCCGCGAAGGGCGAGCTGCTCGACCACCTGCCGCGCGCGGGCACGGCCGTGCTCAACGCGGACGATCCCTTCTTCTCGGACTGGCGGACGCGCTCGCGTGCCGCTCAGGTCATCAGCTTCGGTTTGCACCGGCCCGCCGACGTCGCGGTCGTCGGCGCTCCGGCGTTCGACGCGGGCGGGTCGCATTTCGTGCTGCGCCTGCCGGATCGCACCGAGGCCGCGGTCAAGCTACCGCTGCTCGGCATGCACAGCGTCTTGAACGCGCTCGCAGCCGCCGCGGCCGCACATGCCGTCGGCGTCTCGACGGAGCAGATCGCCGCGGGACTGTCGCGCGCCGCCGCCGTGCACGGACGGCTCGATCGCGTGCGCGGCCGCAAGGGCGCCCTCGTCATCGACGACAGCTACAACGCGAATCCTTCGTCGGTGCGCGCGGCGCTCGACACGCTCGCGGCCTTGCCGGGCAAGCGGATCTTCGTGCTCGGCGACATGGCCGAGCTCGGGCCGGACGCCGCGAAGCTGCACCGCGAGACGGGCGCCTACGCGGTCGGACGATGCGACGAGCTCGTCACGATCGGCCCTCTCGCGGGCGAAGCGGCGCAAAGCTTCGGGGCGGGCGCGCGGCCTTTCGGCGACGTCGAGAGCGCGGCGGCCGCGCTCGAGCCGCTGCTCGGCGAGGGCGTGACCGTGCTCGTCAAGGCATCGCGCGTCATGGGTCTCGATCGCGTCGTGGCGGCGCTCGCGGCGGCGGACGACGGCCGAGGGCCCGCGCAATGCTGATGCTCGTCACCGACTATCTGACGCGGTTCTACTCGGGCTTCAACGTCTTCAACTACCTCACGATGCGGGCGATCCTGAGCGCGCTGACGGCGCTCGTGCTGTCGTTCGCGGTCGGCCCGTATCTGATTCAGCGCCTGCACGAGCAGCACATCGGCCAGCAGATCCGCAAGCTCGGGCCCGAGAGCCATCTGCCGAAGGCCGGCACGCCGACGATGGGCGGTGCACTGATCCTGCTCGCGATCGCCGTCAGCACGCTGCTCTGGGCGGACCTGCGCAATCGCTTCGTCTGGATCGTGCTGCTAGTCACGCTCGCCTTCGGCGTCGTCGGCTTCGTCGACGACTACAAGAAGCTCGTGCTCGGAAACTCTGCGGGCCTGCGGCCGCGCGCGAAGTATTTCTGGCAGTCCGTGGCCGCGCTCGCCGCCGCGGCAGCCCTTTACGTCACGGCCGACAATCCCGGCGTCGAGCACGCGCTGCTGATTCCTTATCTCAAGAACGTCACGATTCCGCTCGGCGCGCTCGCCTACTTCGTCTTCACGTACTTCGTCATCGTGGGCAGCTCGAACGCCGTGAATCTGACCGATGGCCTCGACGGGCTCGCGATCATGCCGGCCGTCATGGTCGGCGCGGCGCTCGGCGTGATCGCCTGGGCGGCCGGCAACGTCGTCTTCTCTTCTTATCTCGGTATCCCGTATGTCCCCGGCGCCGGGGAAATGCTGGTTTTCTGTGCGGCACTGGCTGGCGCCGGCTTGGGCTTCTTGTGGTTCAACACGTATCCGGCACAGGTCTTCATGGGCGACATCGGCGCGCTTGCGCTCGGCGCCGCCCTCGGGCTCGTGGCCGTGGTCGTGCGGCAAGAACTGGTCCTGTTCATCATGGGCGGCGTCTTCGTAGTCGAAACCGTCTCGGTGATCATCCAGGTTGCCTCCTACAAGATGACCGGCCGGCGCATCTTTCGCATGGCGCCGCTTCACCACCACTTCGAGCTCAAGGGCTGGGCCGAGCCCAAGGTCATCGTGCGGTTTTGGATCATCACGGTGATTCTCGTGCTCGTCGGCCTCGCGAGCCTAAAGATCCGTTGATGGCAGCCGCCGGACGAGCAAGCATGGCGCGGGCAACTTCGCAGGCAGGAGGAGCGCCGGGACGGCAAGGCCCGACGCTCGTCGTCGGCCTCGGCGACACGGGCCTCTCCGTCGCGCGCTACCTCTCGGGCCTCGGCGAGTCCTTGCGCGTCGTCGACAGCCGCGCGCATCCGCCCGGGCTCGTCGCGCTGCGCGCCGCGCGCCCGGACGTCGAGATCGTGCTCGAGACGCTCGATCCTCGCTGGCTCGACGGCATCGCTCGCCTCGTCTTGTCTCCGGGCCTCGGCACGAGCATTCCGCTCGTGGCCGAGGCGCGGCGGCGCGGCATCGACGTCGTCGGCGACATCGAGCTTTTCGCTCGTGCGGCGGCGGCGCCGGTCGTCGCGGTCACGGGCTCGAACGGCAAGAGCACGGTCACGACACTGACGGCTCGCATGCTCGAGACGGCGGGCCTGCGCGCGGCGTCGGGCGG
>DASTSM010000232.1:0-13420 GCA_035760685.1 Gammaproteobacteria bacterium
TCCTGGCCCGGTTTTTTTGGAGCCGCGCCGACCCAGAGGGCGGCGTGCGATCAGAACCAGAACGAGACGAAGATCTGGACGACGTCGGCAGTGAATCCGAACGACGGCTCCTGGCCGGCCGGGAGCCCGGTGACCCGCAAATCGCGGAAATCCTCGTACTCGAACTCCATGTGGTCGTACGTGAGGTTCACGCTGCCCTTGTCGACGAACCGCCACCCGCCCTTCAGCACGTCGTAGCTGAGGCCGAGGCGAAGCGTGCGGCTCGTGAACGTGCTGAGCTCCTTGTCGCGCGCCATGAAGTTTTGAAAATCGGCACGCGGGAACAGGTCGCTGTAGAAGTCCGCCTTGTCCTGCGAGTAGAGCCGCAGATCGGCTTCGATGGTCCAGCCGTTGTCGAGCGGATGCGTGTAGCCGAGCTCCGCGGTCGTCGCGCGGATGTCCCAGCTGTCCGCGTAGCCGCGGTACTCGCCGTGGATCGCCGCGCGATACGGCAGGTAGTAGCGCAGCCGAAGCGCGCCGGCGTCGCTCGTGCGCGTGCGGGGATAGACCTCCGGCTCGTAGCTGTAGCCGCGCGGGCTCTGCTCGTCCAGGTAGCGGACGGAGCGATACGGATTATTGAGGAACCCCTCGTCCGTGATCGTCTCCCACGAAAGGCCGAGCAGCAGGTTCTTCGTCAAGATCTGCGAAAGGCCCACCCGGTAGTTCTGGCGCCGCACGGCGTCCGAGAAGGTCGCGTCGCCCCGGCGCCCCACGCGGTCGTCGCCCTTCGAGTAGCCGAGCGAAAGGGTCGTGAGGTCGCCGAAGAAATCCTGGCTGATGCCGAAATTGAGCGTATCGGCGCTGTAGTCGTTCTCGCGGCTAGTGATGACGCCCAACGACATGAGCCAGCCTTCGTGCAGGTAGTCGAGGCCGACCGAGTATTGCTTCCGCTCCTCTTTATAGGGGCTCGCCGTCGTGATGACGTCGATCGAGGCGCTGCTGACCTTGTCGACGTAGTAGTTCGCCGAGGCCGAGAACTGCTTCGAGAGCTTCTTCTGCACGAGCACGGACGGACCCTGAACCGTGATGCCGCCGCCGTCGTAGGAGTGGAACAGCACGTCGGCCCGATCGTCGGGCAGGACGCCCGCGCTCGAGCGTCCCGCGGCGAGCAGGACCAAGAGCGCCGCCGCGGCCCGGACTGATCGTCTCATTCGCCCAGCCTCACGCCGCCGAGCCCGCTAATTGCAGCCGCAGCCGCCGCCGGCGCTGCTGCTCGCGCCGCGAGCGCCTTCGCGCGCCTCGCGGACATGGTCGGTGTAGGCGTCCGAGACCGGATCGCGGTCGAACGACATGATCGGGTCCGCGAGATGATTGCGCTCGTAGGGCTTGACCCAGGGCTGAACGCCGCAGCCGGCCGCCGCGCCGAGGGCCGCGAGCAGCGCGGCGCCGGCGGCCGCGCGCGCCAACGGAAGGTACCGCCTCATCGTCGTGCGCCTCCCGCTCATTCGGTCAGCAGCGACCGTATCTCGGACTGGTAGCTGTTCTCGTAGCCGGCCTGGTAGCCGTGATGCACGAAGCGCACCTTGCCGGTCTTGTCCATGATGACCGTCGTCGGCATCGCGACGACGTCGTAGAGCTTGCTGACCTCGTTGCGAGTGTCGAAGAGGATGTCGAAGGAGACGGGCGTCTCCTCGAGCCATTTCTCGGCGCCCTTCTTGTCGTTCTCGACATTGACGCCGAGCAGCGTGAAGCCGAGATCGCCGTAGCGCTCGTAGAGCGCCTCGAGCTTCGGCATCTCCGTCCGGCAGGGCCCGCACCACGTCGCCCAGAAGTTGATCATGACGACCTGACCCTTGAGATCGGCCAGCGAGACTTCCTTCCCGCCCCGGTCCGGCAGCGTGAAATTCGGCGCGGTGTCCGAAACTTCGACCGCCGACGCCGTGGTCAAGCAGAGCAAGCAGGCCGCCGACACCAGCAAGGACTTCATCATCGCAACTCCTCCATGAGAAAAAACGGCGCCTTCCAGAAATGGGGTCAGCTCGGCTCTGACCCCATTTTTCACCTCAGAAAAAGAAGGTCACGCCGAGGTGGCCCTCGAGGTTGTGAGTCGTTTTCGGCTTCCCGAGCAAGTCGATGTCCATGACGTGATCTCGGATGTCCGCGTGGACGGCCAGCCAATCGAGCGGCAGCACGCGGAGCCCCAGCCCCATGTTGACCGTGAAGCGGTCGTCGCCCGCGAACGTCGTGTTGCCCACGCCGCCGATCACGTAGATCTGCGTGTTGAGCGCACGCTTCCGGCCTAGAAAACCTTCCCCCGGCAACAAGTTGTAGCCGAGCGAGACGTTATAGTAGGAGTAGTCGCGCTCGGCGTCTGTGAGCAACTGCGCAGCGCCGCTCAGGCGCTCGAAGCTCGTGAGCTCGGCCGTCGTCTGCCCGGCCGCGAGCTCGATGAAGTACTTTTCGTTCACGTGATAGGCGAAGCGCGCGCCGACGACGGTATTGACTCCGAAATCCTCGATGCTCATCTCTCCGGCGAAGACGCCGATCTCGAAGTCCTCCGTATCGATGTCCGGGGGCTTGACCGTGCGCCGGGCCACCTTCGGCTCGATGACCTGCGCCTGCGCCTCTGCCTGCGCGACCTCGGCCGGCTCGGGCGGCCGGTGCGCGCACCCGCTGAGGGTCGCGGCGATCCCGACCGCTATAGGAAGAACGAGAAGCCTGCTTTCCATTCCCGGATTTCCTCGTTGTCGTCCCGGCTCGTGAAGATCACGTAGCTCTTGTATTCGGCGCGAAACACGAAGCGGCGCGTCAGATAAGCGCGAAAGCCCAGCCCGACGTGCGCGGCGCGATCGGTCCGATCCGCGGCCGAGACGAGCGTCGCCTTGGGCTCCGTCGTGACGAGCCCCATGCCGAGCGTGAAATAGGGGGAGAATCGCCAGTCGGGGTACAGCATCTCGACGACGTCGAGGCTTGCGATCTTGCTGTCCGAGAATCGGCCGAGCGCCTGGGAGGCCCAGAGCTCGAACGAGATGTTCTGCGTCAAGCTGAAGGCGCCGAACGTCGAGATCGCGTTCGCGCCCCCGAAGTCGCCGTAGAGGGCGCCGACCTCCCAGCGCCGATGCGCGTAGTCCGCAAGATCGAGGCCCGCGACCTCGAACGAGTTGCCGTCCTCCCCGAGCGTGCGCTCGAGCTGCGCGAGCGGCACCCAGCCGTCCTCGCCTCGCGGCACGCGCACCTTGAACCAGTCCGTGCGGCGTTTGAGAACCTCGATCCGCTCGCCGCGCTCCGCGATATAGAAGATCGGGTAGCCTGCGCCCGGACCCGTGTGGAGCTCGAGATACGGGTCCTCGACGACGACCTCGCGGTAGCGGCCGGCGCCGCGTTTTGCCGCGCCGTGCCCGCCGGCCGGCGAGACGCCGCCGCTCGACGATGCCGGCGCGTCGGTCTCCGACGCGGTCGGCGCGTCGGTCTCCGCCCCGACGGCCGATACGCCGCCGAGACCCGACGCGACGACGAGAACGGCGAGCACCGCCAAACGCATTTAGTTCACCGGCACGTCGAACGGGTTGTTGTAGTACTGCGCGCCGATGTCGAGCCACTCGGCGACGAGCCGAAGCTCCGCCGGGGTGAGCCAGCCCTCGTGAGTCCCGCCCGCGTCGAACTCCGAGAAGAAGCGTTGCGATGCATTGGCCCCCGCCGCGCTCATCGGCGCTGCGACCGTCACGGGCTCCAGGATCGGGTTGCCGTTCTCGTCCGTGCCCGTCTGCACGACAACGTCCTGCAGCGCGCCGTTGACGAGCTCCTGCTGGTCGTCGGCGAACAAGAGCTCGCGGTACGCGTTGAACTGCGCCTGCTGATCCGGCGACAGCCCGTCGCTGAGATCGAGCTGCGCGGCCGGCACCGCCGTCGCGCCCATCGCGTCGACGGGCGCATGACAGCCGCCCTTCGAGCACGTATGGTCCTCGAGGACCGTGACACCGTCGGCCGCGAGCGTCTGCCGCGGCACGCTCCAGAGCGGATGAATGTGCTGCTCGTAGTTGATGACCGTCCGGCACTTCGCGGTCCACGCCGTCATGCAGCTCGAGGACACGGGCGGCGCCGTCGTGAGCGCGGAGTATCGGTACTCGAGCGGCGCGTCGGGCGTCCGCACGGCGGAGTCGGTCCAAACATCCGCGTAGACGAGATCGACCGACGGCACGAGCGCGGGGCAGCTGCTGTCGGTTTGACAGCTCGCGCGCGTGCGCGCCTCGGCCATCGTCTCGCCGGCGTCCGGAATGATGGCGGCCGGGCCGATCTGGATCGTGCCCGGAAAGGCGACGCCCGTGGCCGAGGCCCCGGCGTAGACGGAATCGAAGCTGCCGCTCCGGCCGTGCGAGAGCCCGCTCTGCGGCGCGTGACAGCCGTTGCACTTGACCTCTTCGCCCGGGCGCACCTGCAGCCAGTTCTGATGCCGCGCCGAGATGCGCCGGCCGTTCCGGTCCACGACGTCGAGCGCGAGCGCGACGTTGGCCGGCACCTCGACGCGCACGGAGCCGTCGGGCTCGAGCGGCGCGTAGCCGATGATCTCGCGCATGCCCTGACTGCGGTTCGGCCCGAACGCCGTGCCGTCGAGATCGACGACGTCGTCGTCGGGCAGCGAGACGGCCTTCACGATGCGCAGGAAGCGAGCGGGACGCTGATCGGCGGTCGCGAGCGCCGGATTCGCGAGCGAGGCGATGCCGGACGGCGCCGTATCCTTGCCGTCGACGTCGTAAACGCTGCGGATATCGATGATGCCGACGTTGCCCGCGACGAGATTCTGATCGAGGTCGACGCCGGGCACCTTGTCGGCGATGAACTGCGGGTTCGGCCGCGGCTGCGCGGCGACGACGTCGCCGATCAGAACGCCCTCCTCGCCGATCACGATCGGCAGCTGCGTCTGATCGCGCGGGTCGTACATCCAGATGCCGTAGAGCGGCGGCGCCGCGAGCGCGGCCGGATCGGCGAGCATCTCGTCGGTGCAGGGCACGATTTTGCTCGTCGCGTCGACGAGCCGGCAGATCGCCCAGCTCACGAGCACGCGCCCCGTGCCGTCCCAGAGCGGAAACGCGGAGCTGAATCGGCCGCCGGGTGACGGCGCGTCGTCGGTCCGCACGTCGCTCGGCGTCGCCGGCACCTGCGCCGGGCCCCCGAGGCCCGCGTTCGCGGCGATCGGCTGCGTGTTCTCGACGTACTCGGGCGTGTCGATGATCGTGATCGCGCCGCCGAGGTCCGGCTGATCGAACGGCCGCAAGATGGCCATGATGCGCCGGTCGGGCATCTCGCGCGCGCCGACGAACTCGACCTCGCCGCCGTCCGTCCCGGTCCGGTGGCTCTCGGCGCCGTAGAGCAGCTCGAGCTCCGTGCCGTCCGGATTCATGCTGTAGAGATTCACGGCGTCGACGCCGCCCGCGTGATCCCAGCGGCTGAACACGACCTTGCCGCTGTCGAGCACGGTCGGATCGAAATCGTGGCTCTGATTGAACGAGACCTGATGCAGGTTCTCTCCGTCCGCATCCATGACGTGCAGCACGAACGCGGGCTCGTCGCCGTCCTCGTCCTGGGCGTCGAACTGCGGCTTGCCCTCGTCGAGCAAAATCGCCTTCGACTGCCGCTGCCGGGTCGATGCGAAGATGATGCGGCCGTCCGAAAGGTAGTGCGGCGAGATGTCCTGCCCCGCCTCGGCCGTGATGTCGGACGAGATGATGCGGCGCAGCGTGCCGGTCGCGATCTCGTACTCCCAGATGTTCCAGGTCGGCTGATCCTCGTCGTCGAGATCCGGATCGAAGGGCCCGCGCATCGCGAACAAAACCTTCTTGCCATCGGGAGAGATCTCGACGCCTTGAACGTCGCCCATGCCTTCCGTCACGCTCATCGTCACGTTGCGCTCGGGTGCGCTCGGCGAGGCGCGATCGCGAACATAGAGATCGGTGCCGACGTTGAAGCGCAGCAGGCGCTTCAAGTCCGTGCTCGACTGCAGCTGCATCTGATCGTCGAACAGGGGACCCTTCGTGTAGGCGATCGGGAAATCGACGGCGACGGGATCCGGATCCTGGCCGCCGCCGACGCCGACGCTGCCGTCGCCGCCGCCGCTGCAGGCCGCGAGCGCGAACGCCGCCGCGCCGAGCATCGAAAGGCGCGCCGAGCGGCGGGCTCGCGCGACCTTGTTTATCGAATCAACGTTCATCGGAGTTCCCTCTCCATTACCGCCGACTCGCGGCCGGCGCCGCGGGAACCCGTTCTGTTGCACTCATTCGGTAGAGCCTTGAGGCCGTGAGCCGCCGATCGATCTCGGCGGTCGAGCGCGCGCATCGATTCAACCTAATGCTCGGCGCCCGAATAATGAGCAGGACAAATCGTCTCTACCGTTAACGCGATCACAGAACCGCTTCCCGCGGCGTCGAGGTCGAAGCCGCACGCTTCCGTGCCGAGCCCGAACGCCTCGCGCGGCGCGGCTTTTCCGCCGCTTCGCGCCTAAAAAAACGCGTCGCACGGGAGAACCATGCGGCGCATCACTTCGGCGAGATTACTCGCGCGATACCCTGCCCAAAACCTGTCGCGAAATTCAGACGTCGGAGAAATTCCACATTACGGACCAATCTCTTATGTGCTTCACTGCACGCCGCCTCCTCACCAACGAACGGAAACGATGGCGATGAGTATGACCTTCGATTGCACACCGCGAGGCGCCGCGCATCTCAAAGAGATGGCGCGCTCGCTCGTTTCGATCTTCGTCGCGGCTTCGCTCGCGCTCGGCGCGCCGTCGCTCGCGGCCGCGGGCCCGCGCGAGCAGGCCGAGCGCATTCACGATCGCCTGGCCGGCGTGCCGCCGAGCGCCGCCAAGCTCGACGCGATGACCCAAGACATCCAGAACGGCGACGCGAGCGCGGCCGCCTTCAAGGCGATGGAGGACCCGCACTTCTATACCGTCACGCTCAAGAACTTCGCGGCGCCGTGGACGAACAGGGATCAATCGCCGTTCGTGCCTCTCAACGACTACACGACGCTCGTCATGGGCATGGTCCGGGACGACGTGCGCTTCGACGAGATCCTCTACGGCGACATTCTCTACGTCGGCAAGGGCATCTCGCCCGCCCCGGCCGCGGACAGCAACGCCCACTACGAGGCGCTCGAGCAGGCGATGCTCTCCCCGAGCTTCGATCCGCAGACGGACCTCACCCAGACGACGCAATCGTCCGTCTACGGTCTGCCTTCGGACGCGACGGCGGGCGCCATCACGACGCGCGCGGCGTCGGAAGCGTTCTTCATCGCCGGCACGAACCGCGCGATGTTCCGCTTCACGCTCATCAATCACATGTGCACCGACCTCGAGCAGGTGCACGACGTCACCATCGTGCCCGACCGCATTCGGCAGGACGTCTCGAGGAGCCCCGGCGGCGACAGCCGCGTGTTCCTGAACAGCTGCATCGGCTGCCACGCCGGCATGGACCCGATGGCGCAGGCCTTCGCCTACTACAACTTCGACGAGACGAGCGGCCGGCTCGTGTACACGCCGGGCGTCGTTCAAGAGAAATACTTCCACAACGAGCTGACCTTCCCGGACGGCTTCCGGACGCCCGACGACTCCTGGGACAACTACTGGCGGCAGGGACAGAACGCGAGCCTCGGCTGGGATCCGAACCTCCCGGGCTCGGGCCAGGGCGCGAAGTCGCTCGGCCAGGAGCTCGCCTCGACCCAAGCCTTCGCGCAGTGCCAGGCGAAGAAGGTCTTCAAGGCCGTATGCCTCCGCAATCCCGTGGACGCGGCCGACCGAGATCAAGTCGCGGCCATGGCGACGAGCTTCAAGAACAACAACTACAAGATGAAGAACGTCTTCGCCGATGCCGCCGTGTACTGCATGGGAAATTGACGGAGTCGCCGCAATGCAGGACGCATACCTCATCGATCGACGCGCCGCGCGCTTTGCGCAGGGCTTGAGCGCGCACGTCAAGGGCGCCGCGGCCGTTCTCGTGCTGACCCTCGCCGCGCTCGCGGCCGGATGCAGCGGCGGCAGCGGAGCCGACGTCGTCGAGAACCCGAGCAACGGCGGCGGCGGAAGCTCGTCGAGCTACAAGGGTCCGGCGCCGGCGACCGCCGACGTGCAGTCGTTCAAGATCAACCTCTACGACAACATCCGCACGAGCGACCGCTGCGGCGGGTGCCACAGCGTCGACGGCGGGCAGACCCCGATGTTCGCGCGCAGCGACGACGTGAACCTCGCCTACGCGGACGCAAACGGCGTCGTGAACCTGAAGTCCCCCGAGGACTCGCTCATGGTTCAGAAGGTCGGCGGCGGCCACAACTGCTGGCTCACGAGCGACGAGGCGTGCGCCGCGATTCTCGAGACGTGGATCACGAACTGGGCCGGCGAGCTCGCCGGCGCGTCCGGGCGCAAGATCGACCTCAAGGCGCCCGCGCCGCGCGACCCGGGCCAGAGCCGGAACTTCCCGGCCGATCCGAGCTTGTTCTCGACGACGGTCTATCCGATGCTCGACCGCTTCTGCTCGGGCTGCCACTCTTCGAGCTCGACGCTGAAGCAGCAGCCGTTCTTCGCGGAAGGCCCGAGCACGAACCCCGACGCCGTGGCCGTCGCCTACGAGGCCGCGAAGGCCCGCATGAATCTCGACAACCCGAGCGCCTCGCGCTTCGTCGTGCGCCTGCGGGACGAGAACCACAACTGCTGGACGAGCGATTGCGCGGCCGACGCCGCGGCGCTCCAGGCCAAGATCGAGGCGTTCGCGCAGGGCGTCCCGCTCACGCAGGTCGATCCGAGCCTGCTCACGAGCAAGGCGCTCACGCTCTACGAGGGCACGATCGCGGCCGGCGGCAACCGCTACGAGGCGAATCAGATCGCGCTCTACGAGTTCAAGACCGGCATCGGCGGCACCGCTTTCGATACGAGCGGCGTCGATCCGGCCATGGACCTCACGCTGTCCGGCCAGGTCCAGTGGATGGGCGGCTGGGGGCTCGTCTTCGCGGGCGGCAAGGCGCAGGCGTCGACGGCCGCGAGCGCGAAGCTGCGCAGCATGATCAACGCGACCGGCGAGTACTCGATCGAGGCCTGGGTCGCGCCCGGCAACGTCGTGCAGGAGGACGCGCGCATCGTCAGCTACTCGGCCGGCCCCATGGCGCGCAACTTCGAGCTCGGCCAGACGATGTACAACTACGACTTCTTCAACCGCAGCAGCAACTCCGACGCGAACGGCAACCCGCAGCTCTCGACGCCGGACGCGAAAGAGGTGCTGCAGGCGACGCTCCAGCACGTGGTCGTGACCTTCGATCCCGTCGAGGGCCGCAAAATCTACGTGAACGGCGAGCTCGTCTCGGAAGGCGATCCCGTGCCGGGCGGCACGCTCGCCGACTGGGACGACACCTTCGCGTTCGTGCTCGGCAACGAGGTCTCGGGCGACAAGCCCTGGAACGGCGTCATCCGCCTCGTCGCGATCCACAACCGCGCGCTCACGCAAGAGCAGATCAAGCAGAACTACGACGCCGGCGTCGGCGAGCGGTTCTTCCTGCTCTTCAACGTCGAGAGCCTCGTCAACGTGCCCGAAAGCTACGTCGTGTTCGAGGCGTCGCAGTTCGACAGCTACTCTTATCTCTTCAAGAACCCGTTCTTCATCAGCCTCGACGCCGCGCAGCAGCCGAGCGGCATCCCGATCCGCGGCATCCGCATCGGAATCAACGGCACGGAGGCGCCGGTCGGCCAGGCGTTCGCGCACGTCGACGCGACGATCTCGAGCGCGACGTACTCGCCCGAGGCGGGCCAGCCGCTCGCGGCGCTCGGCACGATCGTGCCACTCGAGAAGGGCCCCGAGGCGGACGAGTTCTTCCTGACCTTCGACGAGATCGGCGGCAACACGTTCGCGCGGCCGCCGCCCGCGACGCCCCCGCCGCCGGCGCCGCAGGACCTGCCGCCGGCCTCGGACATCGGCGTGCGGACCTTCGACGAGATCAACGCGACGATGTCGAAGATCACGGGCGTCAGCCCGCTCGACCCGAACGTGCAGAACACGTTCGCGGCGGTCCGGCAATCGCTGCCCGCCGTCGAGCAGATCGAGACCGTCGTCGCGTCGCACCAGGTCGCGATCGCGCAGCTCGCGATCGAGTACTGCAACGCGCTCATGGAGGACGCGACGCTGCGCACGGCGACGTTCCCGGGCTTCCCGTTCGATCAGCCGCCGTCCGCCGTCTTCCCGGCGTCGGAGGATCTGCTCTTCGATCCGCTCTTCGACCGCATGCTCGGCGCCACGCAGCTCGCGAATCAGCCGGACCGCGCCACGGTCAAGAGCGAGCTGCATCAGATGATCACGGGCATCCCGAGCGATCCGACGCGGCCGGGCCTCATGAACACGGGCGCAAACGACGCGGAGCGCACCCTGACGATCGCGAAGTCGGTCTGCTCGGCGATGCTCGGCAGCGCCGCGATGCTGATCCAGTGACGGCCCGAGAAGAACTGAAGTCGCGGCCCGCCGCAGAAACCAAAGGCGCGGCCCGCGCCATCGATTAAAGGTTTAGAGGTGACAGCCATGCGTATCAGGAGCAAGCGAAAACCCTTGAGTCCCGACGCTCCTTTGCGGCACGAGAACCATCGCCGGCCCATGACGCGGCGCGAGCTCATCGCGCAGGGCTTCGTGGCGGGCTCCGCGACGGTGCTCTCGGGCGGCATTCTCGGGCTCTTCTCGAATCCGCGCGCGGCATACGCCGCGCTCGCCGCCGATCTGCAGCCGCTGACCGCGGCGTGCAAGATCTCGAACGGCGCCGGCAAGATCCCGTTCATCTGCTTCGATCTCGCGGGCGGCGCGAACATCGCGGGATCGAACGTGCTCGTCGGCAAGGAGGACGGCCAGCTCGACGTGCTGTCGACGGCCGGCTACCGCAAGCTCGGCCTGCCGGGCGACATGATCCCCGGCGTGGCCGAGGCCGCGCCGACCGCGACGAGCAACGGCGATCACACGGACACGAGCTTCGGCCTCGCCTTCCACAGCGACAGCGCGTTGCTGCGCGGCATGCAGGCGAGCGTCAAGACGGCGACGGTGCCCGCGAACACGAACGGCGCCGTCATTCCGGCGCGTTCGGAGAACGACACCGGCAACAATCCGCACAACCCGCTCTACGGCATCCACAAGGCCGGCGCGGACGGCTCGATCCTGACGCTCTGCGGGTCGCAGAACACGGACTCGGGCGGCAACTCGCTCTCGCCGCTCATGCTCATCGATCCCTCCGTGCGGCCCACGAAGATCGATCGCCCGAGCGACGTCAAAGGCCTCGTCGACACGGGCCAGCTCGTCGGGCTGCTCGGCCCCGACGACGCGACGGCCGTGCTCGAGTCGATCTACCGAATCAGCGAGAACAGGATCGACACCAAGGTCTCGACGGGCTTGCCGCTCGATCAGAACGCGGTCGTCAAGGACCTCATCCGCTGCGGCTATCTCAAGGCCGCCGACGTCGCCGACCGCTTCGGCAAGGTGCAGCTCGACCCCGGGCTCGACCCGCGGATCGTCGGGCCGAGCGGCATCTTCACGCAGGACGAATTCGACGGCGACGGCGAGTTCCGCAAGACGGCCTCCATCATGAAGCTCGTCGTCGAGGGCTTCGCGGGCGCGGGCTGCATCACGATGGGCGGTTACGATTACCACACGGGCGACCGCATGCAGGGCGAGACCCGGGACTTGCGGGCCGGGCGCTGCATCGGCGCCTGCCTCGAGTACGCGGCGCGCGTCGGCGTGCCGCTCATGATCTACGTCTTCAGCGACGGCTCGGTGTTCAGCAACGGCATGGTGGACGATTCGGCCGCCGGCCGCGGCAAGGGTCAGTGGACGGGCGACAACCAGGACACGGCGTCCGCGTTCTTCCTCGTCTACAACCCGGTCGTACGCCCGGCCCTGTTCCAGAGCGGCTCCGACGGGCTGACGGCGGCCCAGCATCAGCAGATCGGGTACTTCACTGCGGACGGCAACGTGCAGCGCGCGGGAACGCCCGCGGCGAACAACGTGAACCTGCTCGTCTCGACCGTGCTGCTCAACTACATGGCGCTGCACGGCGAGCAAGACCAGTTCGCGGCGACGTTCCCGAGTCACGGCTTGGGCGACAGCTCGAATCTCGACCGCTTCACGGCGTTCGAGGCCATCGTGAACGGGACGATCGTCTAACCCTGGCGCCCGGAGCTTCCGACGCTGCGGCCCGCCGAGGACGCGGTCCCGCGGCGCATGTAGAATCTTCCCCACAACGATTCTAACCGTCGGGGGAAGCCATGATGAGGAAGCTCACGCTCGCGGCCGCTTGCGCGTCGTTCCTCTGCGCAAGCGCGCTCGCGCAAGACGCCAAGACCGTCATCGCGGACGCACAAAAGGCGCTGGGGAACGTCACGTCCATCACGTACTCGGGCTCGGCGCGCGACGTCGCATTCCAGCAATGCGGCGCGAACGCGACCCGCATGATCTGCCAGGGTCCGCACGACCCCATGCGGCCGATCACGAGCTACGTTCGCGTCATCGATCTCGCGGCGCCCACGTCGCGGCACACGGGCAACACGATGAACATCGGGCCCGGCGGCTCGACGACCGTGACGCCGGGCACGTTCTTCCAGCAAGTCACTCCGGAGCAGGCGGATCTCTCCGGGCCCTGGGCCGCATCGCTCGAGCTCTACATCACGCCGTGGGGCTTCTTGAAGGGCGCGGCGGAGCGCGACACGACCGCGGTCCGGCGCAAGGTCGACGGCAAGGACTACACGGTCTTGAGCTGGAGCCCCGACGTCAAGGCGCCTTCCGGCAAGAGCTACGTCGTGAACGCGTACGTCGACGGCGACAATCTCATCGAGCGCGTCGAGACGTGGCTCGGCGAGAACATCATGGGCGACATGCACATCGTCGCGACCTACTCCGACTGGCGAGACTTCGACGGCGTCATGGCGCCGACCGAGATCGTGCAGACACGCGGCGGCTGGCCGTTCTTCGAGGTCGACGTGACGCACGCACAGGCCAATCCGGCCGACCTCGCGTCGCTCGCGCCCGCGCCGGCGAGCCGGCCCGGCGGCCCTCCGGGCGGCGGCGGCGCACCCTCGCTCGCCGTGACGTCCGAGAAGCTCGGCGACGGTCTCTACCGCCTCACGACGGGCGCCGGCAGCTACGATTCGCTGATCGTCGAGTTCGACGACTACATCATGATGCTCGAGGCCGGGCAGAGCCAAGAGCGCGCCCTCGCGTACGTCGCCGAGGCGAAGAAGCTGATCCCGGGCAAGCCGATCCGCTACGTCATGAATACGCATGCGCACTCCGACCACACGGCCGGGCTGCCTGTGCTCGTGGCCGAAGGCGCGACGATCATCACGCAGGCCAACAACCGAGAGTTCCTCGAGCGTGCGCTGAACACGCCGCGCACGCTCCTCGACGACGCGCTCGCGAAGAATCCGAAGCGGGCCAAG
>DASTSM010000233.1:0-5558 GCA_035760685.1 Gammaproteobacteria bacterium
GTGACGACGCGCCGCTCTGCTCGTGCTTCGGGGTCGGCCGCCGGCGCGTCGTCGAGGCCATCCGCCGCGGGCGGCTCGTGTCCGCGGAGGACGTCGGCCATGAGCTCAAAGCGGGCACGAGCTGCGGCAGCTGTCTGCCGGAGCTCGCAGCCCTGCTGAAGCAGGAGCTTGCGCTCAGAACGAATATTCGAGCGACACGGCCGTGAAGGTATCGCGCTTTTTCAAGCCGACGGGCACGGAGGAGTTGCGCTTGATCGTATACGACAGGACGAGACCGATGTTCTTCCAAATGTCCGTGCGCAGCGCCGAAGTCGACTCGAGGTACGTGTTCGACGAGCCGCTCTCGATCGAAAGCCGCTGCGAGAAGTCGGAGGTCTCGCTGAGCGTCAAGCGATAATCGACGGCGAGGCGCGCGATGGCCTCGCTCTCCGATGTGCCGTCGCGCAAATCGGCTCGCCGGTAGCCGGCGCCCGCCTCGGCGCTCAGCGTCTGCCGCGCTCGATCGATGAAGCGCCGGCCATAGCCGATCGACTCGCGAAGCTGCCGGGCGTAGCTGCTGAACTCGTCCTGGTTCCAGCCGACGAATCCGAAGACGTACGAAGCCCCGGCCAGATCGCGCTGCGTGTTCCAGCTGAGCCGGTACGCCTCCGCCGTATCGACGTCGTTGGCGCTCGCCTTCACGGCCAGGCCGTCGAGGCTGTGATGCCACGGCGCGGCGTCGTAGCGGCCGTTGAAGCTGAGGTTCAAGTTGTCGCTCTTCGAGTTCCCGCTCGTCGCGAGATAGCCGAAGGCGACCTTGCCCGACAAGCCCTGAGGCGGCGGAGGCGGATTCTGCGCCATGGCGGCCCCGCTCGAGGCGAAAAGCAGCAAGGCTACGATCGGGCGGTGCATCTCTTCTCCTTGTTCCGGAATCCTTTTCGGGATCGTGCCGTTTCGCCCGCGGAATGTATGCGAATCGCGTTGTTCGCGCCATCGGGCGCGGTCCGAATTGACCCTCTGCGGGGCGCTTCTCTAAGGTCGGAAGCGTGAACGAGGCCGATTCATTCGCCGCCGGGCTGGCGCTGCCATGGCGCGTGCTCTTGCTCGTCGCGTTCGCGGGCGCGACGCACTTAGCGGTGCTCGTCATCAAGCAACTCGCTGCCCGCCTCTCGCGCAACGCCCGAAGTCCGCAGCTTCGGAAGCTGAGGACGCTGTCGACCCTGACGACGAGCGTGGTCGTCTTCACGCTCTACTTCATGGCGCTCGGCCTGATCCTGCGGGAGTTCGGCGTGTCCCTGACGGCCTTCTTCGCGAGCGCCTCGGTCATCGGCCTCGCGGTAGGCTTCGGCTCGCAGGGTCTCGTTCAGGACGTCGTGACGGGGCTCACGCTGATCTTCTCCGATCTCATCGACGTCGGCGACCTCGTGGAGATCTCGGGTCAGACGGGCATCGTCGAGGGGATCACGATGAGATTCGTCAAGCTTCAGAACGCGCTCGGCGCGAGCGTCTACATCCCGAACAGGACGATCAACAACGTCATCAACTACCCGCGCGGCTACGTGCGCTGCATCGTCGACGTCACGCTGCTCGGCGACGAAGCGCAGCGCGCGTCGATGGCGTCTCTCGCGACCCGGCTCATGAACGCCTTCTACGAGCAGTTCCCGAGGACGCTCATCGCGGCGCCTTCGGTCGAGGGCAAGCGGCGCCTCGATTCGGGCAAGGAGTTCCTACGCCTGCGCTTTCCGATCTGGCCGAATCGCGGCGGGCCGATCGAGACGATCTTCGCCCAAGAACTGACCGGGGCGCTCAAGAAGCAAGATCCCGAATACGAGGCCTGGATGATCTCGGTGTCCTATGAGGCCGAGGTACAGGCCGAGACGCGCGCCCGGCTCAGATGGCTGTCTGGCATGCGGCGCGAATAAAAAAGGCCCCGCGCGCAAGCGCGGGGCCCAGCAAGTCGCGACGCAGGGGGAGAAGAAGCGCCGCAACAACGAAAACCGCCCGGGGGGCGGTTTTCGATCGGCTCGGGGGAACCGAGCCGCGCGTTTTATACCTCAGCGGAGGCACGGCTTTCAACCGAGCCGCTGTCGGTATTTAGCGACCCTTACGACAAATTACCGGATCTTCAAGCTTTTCCCGTGCGCCAACCGGCTGCGTACGCTTCGCGGGCGACCTTCGAGTACGGGACGGGGCTCACGATCGCGCGGATCTCGATCTGCTTGTGGCGCTCGACCGTCGTCTTCTTGGAGCCGCCGTTCGGCTCGCCCCACACGAGCGTGACCTCGTTGCCCGTCTTGACGTCGGGATCGACGGTGCCGAGCGACAGCATCGAGCGTTCGTTGTAGCTGTACCCGGCGAACATCGAGAAGCCGGCCGGCTTGCCGTTGGCAAGGATCGCGTCGTAGGACGCCGAGGCGTAGTTGGACAGCGGCAAGTCGATGTACTTGAAGTTGTCCTCGCCGGGCTCGAGCAGCGATCTGAAGACCTTCGCGACGTCGTCGGCATTCCACGCGAACGTGACCTTGCGGCGATGCGGCTGGTCGGCGATCTTCTTGAGCGCCTCCATGCCGATGAAGTCGTGGTCGAACTTGACGAAGGGGCCGTAGCCGAGCTCGTACGGCGTGACGTAGTAGTCTTCGATGTTCTTCGAGATGAAGCTGCCGCCGAGCGATCCCGAGCCTTCGTAGCCGTCGGCGGGCAGCCACTGCCGGTACGGCTTCATCTTCTCGTCTGTGTAGACGGCGGGCAGCGGCGAGGGAATCCAACCCGACTCGAGCGTGTTCGTCGCGTAGGCCCTCGAGCCGACTTGCCGTAGCCCGAAGTCCTTGCCGGCCTCGACGATGGCGGCGCGAATCTCCTCGCCCTCCTCGTACGGACCCCAGATCTCGAGGCCCGGCGCGCCGGCCATGCCGTGCCGCAGCGCGCGCACCGGCCGTCCCTTGATCTTGATGCGGTCCATATGGAAGAACTTGACGTCCGCGACCGGGCCGCCGTTGAGCTTCTCGATGACCTGCCAGGCGTTCGGCCCCTGGATCTGATAGCGGTAGGACTTGCGCACGACGGGCTTGCCCATGGGACGCGACGGCGATCGATCGTCCTTCGTGATCTGCACGTCGTAGCCGCCCTTCTCGCCGTGGAACTCGAGCCAGTTCGCCGTCGGCGCACGTCCGACGAACACGAACTTGTCCTTGTCGAGATAGAACAGGATGCCGTCGCCGATCACGTGGCCGCTGTAGCTGCAGGGCACGAACTGCTTGGCTCGGTCGACTTGGAAGTTCTTGAAGCTGTTGATCGTCAGATAAGACAGCATCTTGAGGGCGTCCGGGCCTTCGACGTAGATGTCGACCATGTGATGGGACTGGTCGAACAGGACGCAGGTCTCGCGCCACGCGCGCTGCTCGTCGCGCCAGTTCGTGAACTCCGGAGGCACGACGGGATAAACATAAGCCCCGATCTGGGAATTGCGCAGGAGATCGACCGGATTGTTGGCTTTCAACAGGTCTTCCAAGCTTTTCTTCTGAGTCATGACGGCTAATACCCTTCCTACCTAGACAAAAGGTTTCCTTCCCCTGTTGGTCCAGTCGAGCGCCTGAGATGGGGAATTCGAATCGAGAAACCGAGGAATTCTGAGCGGATCGACTCGAATTTTCAATTGCCCTCTGTAATAGCGGGCATGAGGATCGGGCGCAAAGACGCGGCGCAACCGGCCTTTTTAGCCTCTCTCGACGAACGCCGGCAACTCGAAACGCAGCAGCCGCGACGGCGCCCCCGCCTCGATCGAGGCCGTCTCGCCGCCCTCGAGATAAAAGGCCGTCTGCGCTCGATAAGGGTTTGCGTCGACGGCCCCCGCGCCCGACAACGCCAAGAAAACCGCACGGCCGCGGAGGACGAGGCTCGCGCCTTCCGGAAGCTCGAGCATCCGCATCGAAGTACGGTGCGACGGGAAGTCGCCGAGATTCTTTTCGGCGGCCCCGGACCGCTCGTCGATCGCCGTCGCGGCCACGTTGTCGGGATGCACGAGAATCGGGGATGCGTAGCTCGACTCGGGATAGACGAGCCGCCGCTCGTTCACGAGCTCCCATATTGCTTCGAAAGCATCCTGGTTCCTGCGTCCCGGGACGCCTTCGCGCCGCCGGAAGATGCCGTCCCGAAATTCTCCGACGCGCTTCAGCGCCTCCATGCCGGCCTCGACCTCGGGGCCCGAGAGATAGCCTCCGCCGCTCGTGCCGCCGAATTGCAGCACGGCCGCGACCGTCGCGCTCGCCGAGGATTGCGGGCCGTAGTGCACGCCCGCCGGAAAATAGCCGACCATGCCGGCCGTCATGCAGCCGTCGCGGCCGAAGTCGTAGCGGCCCTCGAGCACGGCGCGATACTGCTCGAAGTTGTGGCGATGCCGCGGGGAGACGAAATCCTCGCCCGTCTCGCCGAGCGAGAGCTGGAAATTTCCAGGGGTTCCGGGCGTGCCTTCCAGCAGGATGCGCGCGCGCAGGTTTCCGCCGCGGTGCCGCACGGCGGGCTCCGCCGCGACTGCGTCGCCATGCACGACCTTCATGCTTCTCCTCTCCGCGGCTCGCCGACGGCGTTCTGACGGAAAGCATAACGCATCGATTGGCACGGAAGCTGCAAACGCGGAGCCATCTTCCGACCGACCTGCTCCCTATGCCCGCCGCACGGCGCAACTTGCCCTCGACACTCACCGTCGCAGGCCGGCTCGCGATCTTCGCGATGGTATGCGGCCTGCTCTACTTCGGGCAGGTCGTCCTGATCCCGGTCGCGCTCGCCGCCCTCGTCGCCTTCCTGCTGAGCCCGCTCGTGACACGCGTGGACCGCCTCGGTCTGCCGCGCGTCGCGTCCGTGTTCCTCGTCGCGGGTCTCGCGACGGCGATCCTCGGCGGCATCGGCTGGGTCGTCGCGGGCCAGCTCGGGCAGCTTGCGAGCGAGCTGCCCGAATATCGGCAGAACATCCGCAGCAAGCTCGCCGACCTTCGCGCGCTGACGCGCGGCGGAACGCTCGAGAAGGTGCAGTCGACGATCAAGGACATCGGCCAGGATATCCAGGGCGACGCATCCAACGAGCAGCAGCAACAACAGCAGCAGCAGCAACAGCGGGTGCAGCCGAAGACCGAGGCCGAGCCCGTCCCCGTGCAGATCAGCCCGCGGCGCGGCCTCCTCGGAGAAGCCGCGCTCTTGAGTCCCGTGCTCGAGGCCGCCGCGACGGGAGGCCTCGTCGTGCTTCTCTCGATCTTCATGCTCATCAAGCGGGAGGACGTCCGCAACCGCCTCGTGAGCCTCGCGGGCAAAGGCTCGCTCGTCAACGCGACGAAAGTTTCCGTCGAGGTCGGGCAACGCATCAGCCGCTATCTGCTCATGCAGTTCATCGTCAACGCCTCGATGGGCGTCGCCGTTTGGCTCGGCCTCTTCTTCATCGGCGTTCCGTACAGCGCGCTCTGGGGACTCGCGGCCGCCGTGCTTCGCTACGTTCCTTACGTGGGGCCGATCGTCGCGGCATCGCTGCCGATCGCCGTGAGCCTCGTGACGTCGCCGGGCTGGCAGGAGCCGCTGCTCGTGCTCGGACTCTT
>DASTSM010000234.1:0-12485 GCA_035760685.1 Gammaproteobacteria bacterium
GTCGTCACCGCCGAGATGGGTATCGCCGCTGGTCGCTTTGACTTCGACCACACCGTCGCCGACTTCGAGGATAGACACGTCGAACGTGCCGCCGCCGAGGTCAAAGACGAGGATTGTCTCGCTGGATTTCTTATCGAGACCGTAGGCCAGCGCGGCCGCGGTCGGCTCGTTGATGATGCGCTTGACCTCGAGGCCCGCGATCTTGCCCGCGTCCTTCGTCGCCTGACGCTGCGAGTCGTTGAAGTAGGCCGGCACCGTGATCACGGCTTCCGTGACCTTCTCGCCGAGGTAGTCCTCGGCCGTCTGCTTCATCTTGGTCAAGACGCGCGCAGAGATCTCGGGCGGCGCCATCTTCTTGCCCTGGACCTCGACCCAGGCGTCGCCGTTGTCCGCTCGGACGATCTTGTACGGCACCATGCCGACGTCCTTCTGGACGACGGCGTCGTCGAAGCGCCGTCCGATCAGGCGCTTGATCGCGAAAAGCGTGTTTTGGGGATTCGTGACCGCTTGCCGCTTGGCCGTCTGCCCGACCAGCACCTCCCCGTCCTTCGTGAAGGCCACGATCGAAGGCGTCGTGCGGTCACCCTCGCTGTTCTCGATGACCTTCGGCGTGCCGCCTTCCATCACGGCCACGCACGAGTTGGTCGTTCCCAAGTCGATGCCGATCACTCGTCCCATTGCTGCAATACCTCAAGCTCGCCCAACGTTCTGTTTACCAAAATCCTTAAAACGCGTAGATGGGGCCCGGGTCCGTCAATTCAAGCGACGGCGCTGGAAAATGGGGTCAGACCCGATCTTTCTCGAAAAATCGGGTCTGACCCCGTTTTCCCCAGGCGCCGTCATGCCTCGCCGCCTTCCGGCCGCGCCGTCACGATGACCCGCGCGGGCCGCAGGAGCCGGTCGTTGAGCTCGTAGCCCTTCTGGACGACGACGGCGACCGTGTCGGGCGGCAGGTCGACCGACGGCTGCAAGGTCATGGCCTCGTGCTTGGTCGGATCGAAGGGCTGGCCCTGCGGATCGATCTCGCGCACGCCCGCGTTCTCGAGGGCCTGATCCAGCAGGCGGAGCGTCGCACGCTCGCCTTCGAGCAAGGTCGCGACGTCCACGGTGTCGGCCGACGCGAGAGCAGCCTCGAGGCTGTCGCGCACGGGCAGGATCGCGGCCGCGAAGCGCTCGATCCCGAAGCGGCGCGCGTTCTCGAGCTCGCGTTGGCTGCGCTTACGCACGTTGTCGAGCTCGGCCACGGACCGCAAATACTTCTCCCAGTTCTCGCGGGCCTCCGCGCGCAGCGCCTCGATCTCCTCGTCGCGGGCCGCATCGGCCCGATCCTGAGCGGTGCTCCCCGCGGGCGCATCGGCCTCGTGGTGCTTGGCCTGCGGATCGCCGTTGCCGCCGTTTTCGATCATGGTCGAGTGTCCCCTCCGCCCGGCTCGCACGCCGGTCCGTTTTCCGATGTTCAGTGGCACATGGGGACGAGTCGGCCCGGATTCAAGGCGGGCACGCAACACGACCGAGCGCGCAATGACGAGGCGGGACTCGGCGGCTCCTCAACCGCCCGACTTCAGTGCCCGGCCGAGGAGCTTGGCCGTGAGGTCAACGATGGGGATCACGCGCTCGTACGCCATGCGCGTCGGGCCGATCACGCCGAGCACCCCCATCGTGTCGTCCTCCGTGCTGTAGGGAGCGGCCACGATACTGCAAGAATCGAGCAGCCGATAGCCGGATTCATGGCCGATGAAGATCTGGACGCCGTCCGCGTCGAGGCTCTGGTCGAGCAGGCTCAGCATCTCGCGCTGGCGGCTGAAGGCGTCGAACAAGGATTTGAGCTTGTCCATGTCGCCGAGCGCCTCGAGGCCGACGAGATTGTGCTCGCCCGAGAGCACGTATTCGCCGGGGCGCTCTTCCGCCGGGAAGACCTTCTGGGCGAGGCCGATAGCCTCGAGCATGAGCGCGTTCATCGACTCGCGCGTCTTCTCGAGCTGCTCGAGGATATCGCGGCGGACCTGGCGCAGGTCCCGGCCGCCGAACTTCTCCGTCAGGTAGTTCCCAGCCTGGCGCAGCTCGTCGTCGGTGAACGTGCGCTCGACGTTGAGGATCTTGTTCTGCACCTCCCGGTCGTTGACCACCAGGATCGCGAGCACGCGGCGGCCGGAGAGCGGCAGGAACTCGATCTGCCGCAGCGACGTGTGGCTTCGCCGCGGCACGGTCACGATGCCGGCGAGCTTCGTGAGTATCGAAAGCAGCGACGAAACGGACGACGCGAGCGCCTGCGGATCGCCCCCCGCCTCCTCGAGCGTCTCCCGGAATCGATTCAGCTCCTCGGTCTTCGGCGGAGTGAGCTTTATCAAGGTATCGACGAACAGCCGGTATCCCTTGATCGTCGGGACGCGGCCCGCCGAGGTGTGCGGCGCCGTCACGAAGCCCATGTCCTCGAGATCGGCCATGATGTTGCGAATCGTCGCCGGGCTCAGATCGAGGCCCGAGTCCAGTGACAGCGTGCGCGAGCCGACGGGCTGACCTTCGCGGATATAGCGGCTGATCAGCACGCGGAGCAGGTGCTGAGCCCTGTCGTCGAGCTTGTCGGCTTTGGTCGTCGCGGCCATACCGTTCAGCACGCGGTCGTTATCACGCGGTAATAATCGGGGAGGCTGCACGCCAAGGGCCTCGGATGCTCGGCTCGCGCTCTCGGCGCCTGCGCGGCTACGCCCGGAATCGAAGCCGGATCACCGGTCGTATTCATGGGACGCGAGACCCTGCTGTGTTACCTTAGCCTCCGCTCGTTCAGCGACGTGGAAGCTAGCAATCGGTTCGAGCTACTGTCAAGAAACCGCCTGCCCGCCCACATCCGCGGCCATTCCGGCTTTCGCCTTGTTCGAGATCGCATAACGACGCTTGAGGAGCGTCCGGTCCGCAGCATGTACAAGTTCAAGCACGTCGGATTCTGGGGTCGCCTGTCGGACCGCAACGTTTCGCCCACGGCGTTGCGCGCGATCGAGCACGTTACGTCGAAACGCGTCCGGGTCTTCGTTCCGCCGTCCGCGGACAGCATCGTGGCCGGCATCGACGGCGTGGAGATTGTCGGCGAGCAGGAGCTCGCGGCCAGAATCGACGTGCTCGTCGCAGTCGGGGGCGACGGCACGATGCTGCACGCCGCCCGCAGCGTCGCGGGCCGCGGCGTGCCCCTCGTCGGCATCAACCTCGGCAGGCTCGGCTTTCTGACGGACGTGCTGCCGGAGCACATGCTCGACGCGCTCGACGCGATCCTCTCGGGCGACCACCTGTCCGAGGACCGACGCATGCTCGAGGCGCAGGTCGTCGGCTCCGCCGAGCGGCACGCGCCGATGCAGGCGCTCAACGACGTTGCGCTCCAAAAGCGCGAAACCGGCCGCATTCTCGACTTCGTGACGTCCGTGGACGGCAGCTACGTTAATACGCACGGCGGCGACGGGCTCATCGTGGCGACGGCGACGGGCTCCACGGCCTATGCCCTCTCCTGCGGGGGCCCGATCATTCAGCCGGACGTCGACGCATTCGTCATGGTGCCGATCTGTCCGCACACGTTGAGCGACCGTCCGCTCGTGCTCAAGGCTTCGTGCACGATCGAGGTCAGGCTGGAGCCGGACGAGGAATCGCCCGCGCAGATCGCGTGCGACGGCGAGTTCTACGCCGACCTTCGAGCCGGAGAGACGCTGCGGATCCGCGCGGCCCGCGAGCGGCTGACCCTGCTCCATCCGAAGGACTACAACTACTACGAATTGCTGCGATCGAAGCTCAACTGGGGAGGCACGAAGCGCTTCGGCCGGCCGGTTCATCCCCGTTAAGGGTAGAGTCGGCGCCGACGACGCTTCGATGTCGTGGCTGCGATGCTGAGCCTGATTCACGTCAAGAACTACGCCGTCATCGACGAGGTCGAGCTCGAGCTCGGCCCGGGTCTCAGCGTCGTGACCGGCGAAACCGGCGCCGGCAAGTCGATCCTCGTCGACGCCCTCTCGCTCGCGCTCGGCGACCGCGCGGATGCCGCCGTCGTGCGCCACGGGGCCGAGCGCGCCGAGATCAGCGTGCTCTTCGAATGCCCGGCCGGCCATCCGGCCCTCGCGGTGCTGGCCGAGCTCGGCCTCGACGACGGCGAGACATGCGCGCTGCGCCGCATCGTCGGTCAGGAAGGGCGCTCGCGAGCCTTCATCAACAGCCAGCCCGTGACGCTTCAGGATTTGAAGCACGTCGGCTCGCTGCTGGTCGACATCCACGGTCAGCACGCGCATCAATCGCTGCTTCAGGCCGGGAGCCAGCGCACGCTGCTCGACGCCCAGGCCGGCCTCGACGAGCTCGCACTCGACGTCGCGGGGCAGTTCCGCCGCTGGCGAGACGCCGAAGAGCGTCTCGCGGCGAAGCGCAGCGGCAACGCCGACCGCGAGGCTCGGCTCGAGCTGCTCAAGTTCCAGGCGGCGGAGCTCGAGGCGCTCGCGCTCGCACCCGGCGAGGCCGCCGAGCTCGAGGCCGAGCGGCGCCGGCTCGCGAATACGGATCGGCTTTCCGCGGGCCTCGAGGTTGCCGTCCAGGCCCTGTACGAGGCCGACTCCGCGACGGCTCACGCGCTCGTGTCGTTCGCTCATCGCGAGCTCGAGAAGCTCGTCGATCACGACGCGGCGCTCGCCGAGCAGGCGGCGCAGCTCGCCGCCGCCGAGATCGAGATCCGCGAGGCCGCGAATGCCCTCATGCGTTATCGAGACCGCGTCGAGGCCGACCCCGCGCGGCTCGAGGCCGTCGAGACGCGGCTCGCGAGAGCGCGTGCCCTCGCGCGCCGTCACGGCGTCGGCGAGGACGACCTGCCCGGCGTGCTCGCGTCGCTGACGGCCGAGATCGATGAGCTCGAATCAGGCGAGCAGTCGGCCGAGGCGCTCGAGCGCGAGACGGCCGAGGCGAAGAAGCGCTACTTCGCCTCCGCGCGCGAGCGCTCGGCCGCGCGCAGGAGCGCGGCCGCGCGCCTCGGCGCCGCCGTCACGGCGCAGCTCGGCGAGCTCGGCATGCCGCGCGGCGAGTTCCGGATCGAGGTCGAGGCCAAGCCCGACGAGCGTGCGGACGCGACGGGGCTCGATCGAATCGAGTTTCAGGTACGCCTAAATCCCGGCCAGCCTTTCGGGCCGCTTGCCCGCCTCGCCTCCGGCGGCGAGCTCTCGCGCATCAGCCTCGCGCTCGAGGTCGTCGCCTCCGACGCATCGCCCGTGCCGACGCTGATCTTCGACGAGGTGGACGCCGGAATCGGTGGCGGCGTGGCCGAGATCGTCGGCCGCAAGCTCGCGCAGCTCGCGCGCGACCGGCAGGTGCTATGCGTGACGCACCTGCCTCAGGTCGCGAGCCAGGGCGAGCGCCACTACCGCGTCGTCAAGGAGACGGACCGCAAGGCGACGCGCACGCTAGTCCGCGAGCTCGATTCGAAGGAGCGAGTCGAGGAGCTGTCGAGAATGTTGGGCGGCGTCGAGATCACGCAGCGGACGCGTGCCCACGCGGAGGAGATGATCGACCGCGCGGCCAAGGCGAGATCGTAACGCTCGGGCTTTGGCTCGCGCCGCGCCGAGCGCCTAGCGGCCGGGGTCTCCTTCAGTGCTCGATCCGCCGCACGTACAGCACGAGGCTGTGGTCCTCGATCTCGTAGCCGTAGCGCTTCGCGATCTCGCGCTGCAACTCCTCGATGCGCTCGTCGAAGAACTCGATGACCTTGCCGGTGTCTAGACAGACCATGTGGTCGTGGTGGGTTCGGTCCGCGAGCTCGAAGACGGCAGTGCCGCCTTCGAAGTTGTGGCGCGTCACGAGGCCGGCGCGCTCGAACTGAGTCAAGACTCGGTACACGGTGGCGAGCCCGAGATCCTCGTGCGCATCGAGCAGGGCTCGGTAGATCGCTTCCGCGCTCATATGCCGCTGGTCGCTCTTTTCCAAGATTTCGAGGACCTTGAGCCGCGGCGAAGTGACCTTGAGGCCGGCTTTGCGTAGATCCTGTCCTTCCACGATCTACTCACCTTTGGCAAATGGGGTATGATTCGCGCCTCATTATGGCTTAAGACCGGTCGCCCTCTCCACCCGCCGCAGACCGCGCAGAAAAACACACCGATCAGCGTGCCGATTCGATCCACACTCTTGAGATTCGCGCCTAGCAGAAGCCTCCGGCCCCGCCTACGCCCGGCGCGAGCGCTCGCGGCGCTCGCCGCCGCGCTGGTGCTCGGGGGCTGCATCTATCGCCTCGACATTCAGCAGGGCAACGTCGTCGATGAGAAGGATCTCGCGCAGGTCGACGTCGGCATGACTCGGAGCCAGGTTCAGTTCCTGCTCGGCACGCCGATGGTCGCCGACACGTTCCACGAGGACCGCTGGGACTATCCTTACTATCTCAAGACGGGCCATCACCGACGGGTGCAGCGGCGCTGGTTCGTCGTCTACTTCCAGAACGATCGCGTCGTGCGCGTCGATCGCAACCTCGAGGCTCCGACGGCGGCCGAGCCCGCGTCGGGCCGGCGCGCGAAGCGGTCGGGCTCCTCGAGCGGTTAACGGGCTCGAAGCCCTCGCCGGCCGCGCGCCCGTCGATACGCAGCACGGAAGCCGGCATCGAAGGGCCGCTAATCTTCGTCCGGCCACGCCGATCCCATGACGAGACCGTGCCGCAGCAGCTCGCGCCTCCGCTCCCGCGGATCGCGCTCGAGCGGGCGGCAGATCTCGACGCGGTCGCCGGCCTCGAGCACGCGCCCCGGCTCGATACGCCCGCCGTAGAGCCCGAGCACGAGCGCGCGCGCGCCGATCTCGGGGAATTCCCGCGCAAGTCCCGACCGCTCGACGGCCTGCTCGGCCGTGAGCCCCGGCTCGAGCGGCAGCGTGACCACGCGCTGTACGTCGGGCAGCGCGTACACGACCTCGACGGTCGGCTTGTCTTCACTGCGAGCCATCACTGCGAGCCATCACTGCGCCTAATTCCGACGCCGTCATTCCGGCCCGTAAAGGGCATCCGCGCGGTGCACGAAGGCCGCCATCTGCTGCCGAGCGAGCTCCTCGAACACCATCGAAAACACGACGCTGAGCGGCGAGCGGATGACCTCGAACGTGAGCGACAGCGAGACCTCCGACCCGCCCTCGTCGAGATCCTCGAACTCCCACACGCCGTCGAGATGCCGGAACGGACCCGAGATCAAGTCGATCACGAGGCGGCGCGGGCGCTCGAAGACGTTGCGCGTCGTGAAGCTCTTGTGAATGCCGCCGACGCCGATGTCGAGCGTCGCTTCGATGTATCCCTCGCCGCGGCGGTTGATGCGCGCGCCCCGGCACCACTGCAGGAACTCGGGATACGCTTCGACGTCGTTCACTAGATCGAACATTTGCGCCGCCGCGTACGGGACGCGCGCGCTGCGGTAGATCCTCGGCATGCCGCGTATTAGACCAGACCCGAGCCGCGCGTATTAGAGCATGGGCCGCCGACGGGGAACGCGCGGAGCAGATACACTAAGCGCATGGCGAAAAAGCAGGCGAAGCACGCGCCGAATACGATCGCGCAGAACAAGAAGGCGCGCTTCGACTATTTCATCGAGGAGACGACCGAGGCGGGCCTCGAGCTCCAAGGCTGGGAGGTCAAGAGCCTGCGCGCGGGCAAGGCTCAGCTCACCGAGGGCTACGTGATCCTGCGCGAGAACCAGGCTTGGCTCATCGGCGCGCACATCACGCCGCTCATTTCCGCTTCGACGCACGTCACTGCCGATCCGACGCGGACGCGCCGCCTGCTGCTGCACCGCAAAGAGATCGATCGGCTGACCGGTCTCGTCGAGCGCCGCGGCTACACGCTCGTGCCGCTCGAGCTCTACTGGAGCAAGGGCCGCGCGAAGCTCGCCGTCGGCCTCGCCCGCGGCAAGAAGCAGTACGACAAGCGCGCGACCGAGAAGGAGCGCGACTGGGAGCGCCAGAAGGCGCGCGCCGTCAGAATCTAGAGCCGAGCGGCCCGGCCGCGTTCCTGTGCCGAGGCGGAGCTCGCGACGGCGCCGAACTCGGGCGGCGGACGCCGGTGCCGCGTAGCCGACTCGTAGGCGGCGCCGATACGAAAGAGCGTGGCCTCCGCGAACGGCCTGCCGATGATGTCGACGCCGACCGGAAGACGCGCGGCCACTGGTCCCTCGAGCCGCGTGCCGCCGTCCTCGGTGCGCACACGGTCCCAAACCTCCGTCGTGAACCCGGCCGGTACCGTCATGACCGGTAGGCCCTGCTGGCCGAAGAACGACCATCCGATCGCAGGGCGGCCGTTGACGGTCGGCTCCCGGGGGGCCGTGAGCTTTCGCGGGGGGACGCTCGAGGTCGGCGCGACGAGCGCGTCGAGGCTTTGCTCTTCCATGCATTGCAGCAGCGTGGTCTGCATGGCCAAGCGATATTGAGCCCGGAACGACGTATCGAGCGCCTTGGCCCGCTCGGCGCTCACGCGAGCGCTCCTGCGGTCCGGAAAATTCGGATCCGAGTAGAATCGCGCCTTCGCGATGAGATCGGCGTTGCTCTTGATGTTCGCGTCGCCGCGCTCGCGGAGATACCGATCGATCATGTATCGGTCCTCGCCGGGGGAAGCGGGAGCGGGGCCGAGCGCGCCGAGCGTCCGAAGCGAGACCTCGGCGGGCACGCCGCTCGGATCGAAATGCAGGTCGAGCAGGCCGGCTATGGCGTCGCCCGCGGCCCCGCCCTGGGCCTCGGGAAAGAGCGCCGGAAACTTCGCCGTGAACGCGCTGTTGAGCCATTCGGGCACATAGCGGCGGAGGCAGCCGTCGAGCAGCGCGCCCTCCGTGCCGGGATCGACGACGGTGGCGCCGAGCGGGCGCAGGTCCTCGGCCGCGCGCTCCACGAGCGCGATGCTCTGCTCGTCGGCTTTTGAGAAGAGCTCCGTCCGCATGTACTCGCGGACCACGCCGATCCGCAGGCCGTCGAGGCGCCCGGGCTCGGCCGCGCTCGCGTACGGGCGCGCGGGCTTTCGCCCGATGCTCGAAACCGTGAGCTCGTCCTTCGGATCGTAGCCCGCGATCGCGTCGAGTATCTTCGCGGCATCCTCGACGCTCTTGCAGATGGGCCCCGCACGCATGACGAGGCCGGCGCCGATCATGCCGTCGCGGCTCACGAGCTCCTCGGTCGGAGCGAGGCCGACCAAGCTGTTGACGGACGCGGGCCAGCGGACGGAGACGACCGTCTCCTCGCCGATCGCGCAGGTTACGAGGTTCGCGGCGACGGCCGTCGCGGACCCCGCGCTCGACATGCCGGGCTCGCGCTCCGTGTCGTACGGGTTGCAGAAGGTGCCGCCGAACGAGCTGCGCGCGCCGTCGACGGCGTACTCGGCCATGTTGGCCTTGGCGAGGATGATCGCGCCCGCGGCGCGCAGCCGCGCGACGATCGTCGCGTCGTCCGGCGGCCGATCGTTCGCGTAGTCGGCGTCGGCGCCCGACGTCGTGCGCAGATCGAACGTATCGAACTGGTCCTTGATCGCCATGACCACGCCGTGGAGCGGCCCGACGAGCGCGCCCGACTGCGCGAGCCGCGCGTCCTGCGCCGCCGCGACCTCGAGGGCGTCCGGCATCGCGGGATCGTCGTCGCGCGGATCGGTCAGGCTGCGCGCCTTGCGCTCGTCGAATCCCCATCGCCGCCGCGCGGCCGGGCGAAGATTCAACGTCGAGAGCGCGTTGATCTGCCCGGCGTGGGGAATCGTCGTGATCGGGCCGAGCCGGCCTTGCGGCTCGTTCACGCACGTGCCGTTGTACGCCTGGATGCGCCGCAGGTAGTCCTCCACGAGCTCGACGGTCGTGACGCGCCGCGCGAGCAGCGCTTGCTGAATATCGGCGATCGAGGCCTCCTCGACGGAGAAGCCGGCCGAGGGAGACTGCTCGGAGGGAGACTGCTCGGTGGGAGTTCGCTCCGTCGGAGTCTGCTCGGCGGGAGCCTGCGCAGAGGGAGTCTGCGCGGACCGGCTCTGGGCCGACGCGACACCGCCGCCGTTCGCAAGCAGCGCGAGGATCGAGCCTGCGAGAACGGCCGTGACGGCACGTGCGCGCCGGCCTCGCCGTGGACGAGGAGCCGTCGGAGCCATCGCGGCATTCGGAGCTACAGGAGCTATCGGAGCCGTCGGAGCCGTAAGAGCCGCAAGAGCCGTAAGAACCGTAAGAGCCATCGATCCCCTCCCCATTGGCCGCCTCTTGTCGGGCGTGTGTCTAGGGATTGTATCCGGGCCGCACGGCCGAGCGGGTATCATGTCCTCATGCGCGTCTTAGTCATCGGCGGCACGCTCTTCATCGGGCGGGAGATCGTGCGGCGCCTGCTCGCCCGCGGCCACGACGTGACCGTGCTTCATCGCCGCGCCGAGCACGACCTCGGCCCCGAGGTGCGCAATCTCCAGGCGGACCGCGGCGACACGGCGAAGGTCTCGGCGCTGCTGCGCGCCGAACGCTTCGAGGGCGTCGTCGACGTCGCTTACGACTGGCAGAAAGGCACGACGGCGGCGGACGTCGAAGCCGCCGCCCGCAGCTGCGGCGACGCGCTTGAGCGCTACGTCTTCATCTCGAGCATCGCGGCGTACGGCCCCGGGCTCGGCCATCGCGAGAGCGACGAGCTCGTGCCGGACGACGATCCGCGCGCGTACGCGGGCAACAAAGCCGCAACCGAAAGGATGCTGTTCCGTCTGCACGAGGCGCACGGTTTCCCGGCCGTGACCTTTCGGCCGCCCTACGTGCACGGGCCCCGTCAGCCGTTCTATCGCGAGCAATTCTTCTGGGATCGCCTGCTCGACGGCCGTCCGATCCTGCTTCCCGACGGCGGCGCCGCGCCGATGCAGTGGGTCTACGTCGGCGACCTCGCGGAGGCGTGCGTGCGCGCGCTCGAGGTGCCCGAAGCGGCCGGCGAAGCGTTCAACGTCGCGCACGAGGCGACGACGCAGCGCCGCTTCGTGGAGACGATGGCCCGCGTCGCGGGCGTCGAGCCGGCGCTCGTGCCGGTCTCGAAGGAAAAGATTCGCGCGGCGGGCGGCGAGGTGTCGGGTGCGAAGCTCTATTTCGGCGAAGCGCTCGACATGCCGCCGATCACCGAGGTCGTCGAGAAGGCGCCGCGCGTCCTCGGCGTCGCCCCGACGAGCTTCGAGCACGCGCTACGCGAGAGCTTCGCCTGGTACCGCGGCCAACCGCGCCGTCCGCGCGACTACGCGTTCGAAGACTCGCTGACGGCGCGCGTCTGAGCGCGCGCTCGCCGGCGGCTCGGGCTGCGCTCGTGGGACGCAGCCTATACAATCGGTGCCAACCCCGGGCCCACCTCCACAACAACGCGACGCCACGGAGCTCACCCATGAGGACCGCCTTTCGCTACGGCCCGCACCCCGTCTCGGCCTTTGCGCTGCTCGCCGTCTCGGCCGGCGCGCTGCTGGCCGCGTGCGGCGGCCCCGGGGAGAGCGGAAACGAAGCGGCCGCGTCGGCTCGAACGGCGTCCTCCGCCGCGCGCGCCTTCGGCCGCATCGACCGCGAGCGCTTGCTCGCCGCGGACCGCGAGCCCGGGAGCTGGATGACCGAAGGCCGCGACGTCGGCAAGACGCACTTCTCCCCGCTCGCCGGCATCGATCGCGAGACCGTCGGCCGGCTCGGCTTCGCTTGGCAATACGACACGCACACGACGCGAGGCCTCGAGGCGACGCCCGTCGTCGTCGACGGCGTGATGTACGCGGCCGGCACCACGGGCCGCGTCTATGCGCTCGACGCCGCCACGGGCAAGGAGCTCTGGGCCTTCGATCCGCACAGCGACGGCCAGGTCAACCGCTATGCGTGCTGCGACGAGGTCAACCGCGGCCTCGCCGTCTATGACGGCCTCGTCTACGTCGGCGCGTTCGACGGGCGTCTCTTCGCGCTCGACGCGCAGACGGGCGCCGTCGTCTGGCAGATCGACACGTTCATTTATAAGGATCGCGCGTACTCCTCGAGCGGCGCGCCGGAGATCGCGGGCGACGTCGTCGTGATCGGCAACGCGGGCGCCGACTACGACGCGCGCGGCTACATCAGCGCCTACGACCGTAAGACCGGCGCGTTGAAGTGGCGCTTCTTCACGGTGCCGGGCGATCCCGCCAAGGGCTTCGAACATCCCGAGCTCGAGATGGCCGCGAAGACGTGGGACCCGCACAGCCGCTGGGACGTCGGCGGCGGCGGCACGGTCTGGAACAGCATGGTCTACGATCCCGAGCTCAACCTCCTCTACGTCGGCACGGGCAACGCGGCGCTCTTCAACTGGCACGAGCGGAGCCCCTCCGGCGGCGACAACCTGTTCCTCTGCTCGATCCTCGCGATCGATCCCGACACGGGCCGCCTCGTCTGGTACTACCAAGAGGTGCCGCGCGAGAGCTGGGACTACACGGCCACGCAGCCGATGATCCTCGCGGACCTCGACATCAAGGGAACGCGGCACAAGGTCATCATGCAGGCGCCGAAGAACGGATTCTTCTACGTGCTCGATCGCGT
>DASTSM010000235.1:0-29402 GCA_035760685.1 Gammaproteobacteria bacterium
ATCGAGTGGAAGATGCCGAAGCGCTCGCGCCTCGTGCTCGCTTCGGGCGGCGATCAGCCGGTTCTCGACAACGGCGGAGCGGGGCATTCGATCTTCGCGCACGCGTTCCTCGAGACCTTGGAGAGCAACGACCGCGTGCTCACGGCGCCGGAGCTCTTCCTGAAGATTCGCTCGCTCGTCGAGCATTCGCCGCTCGCGAGCGACACGAAGCAAGAGCCGCAGCTCAAGGTCATCAAGGACGCGGGCCACGAGGTCGGCGATTTCTTTTTCGTGCCGAGCTAGTTAGTCGGGAGCGCGTCCGAGCAGCGAACGCGACGCGACCCTTGTCGTAAAGAAGCTTTTCGCACTCGCGCAGACAACGGCAGGCGGTCTCTCCGCCTGTAGCAGTGAGGGGGGCGCGGCTGCAGGTCTTGTCGGAGGTGGATCGCCATGAAGGCAAGCGATCGCGCAACTTTGCCCGGCGCAGGCTCCAGAGCCGCGCTCTCAGGCTCCAGAGCCGCGCTTTCAGGCTCCAGAGCCCCGCTCTCAGGCTCGAGCGCCGCGCTCTCGACCCTCGGCGTCTGTTGTCTGCTCGCCGCGGGGACGGCCCGTGCGCAGTCCGACGGGGAGCAGGGTCCGCCGCCGGGGCCCGGGCTGGTCAGCGGCGGCCTCGTCTACGCGAACGACGTCGAGCGCGCCGCCGCCACCGCGAACGACCTCGTGTTCCGTACGCTCAACGCGGACTGCAATCCCGGCGGAGTGCTCGATCAGATCCCGTCGCCGACGTACTCGGATCTCAGCGGCGCTCGCGCGGGCGGTCCCGGTCCCGGCCCGCTCTGCACGCCCGACGCGTTCTTCGTCTACTTGAACGCGCGCGAGCTCGTCCATACGGCGAACGAGCTCCAGGGCCAGGGGCCGACGATCGCGAGCCTCGGCCTCGATCAGGAAGGGCTCGGGCTCGCGCTGCGCTGGACGGCGGCCGAAGAGCTCGCGGCGCAGGGCTCGATGGCCACGCAGTTCGCGAACAGCCAGCTTTCCACGCTGGCCGCGCGCCTCACGGCGCTAAGCTTCGGCGCGGCCGGCTTCACGACGACGGGACTCTACGATTGGCGGGGCGTGCGCTCGCCGCTGCTCGCTCAGGCGGGCGACGATGCCGCCGTCGCGCAAACCGGCGCCGGCGAGCGCTACAGCCCATGGGGCGGATTCCTCAACTACGGCTTCGGCTACGGCAGCAAGGCGCCGACCGCGCTCGAGGACGCGTTCGACTTCGACGGCTCGGAATTCACGCTCGGGGCCGACTACCGGCTGCCGGGCAACATCGTGCTCGGCGGCATCGTGGGCTCGACTCGGCAGAACATCGACTTCGATCCCGCGGCCAGCGAGATCAGCGTCGTCGACGGCAACGTCACGTCCGACGGACGAAGCTTCATGGTCTTCGCGCTGAAGCAGGGCGAGCGCATGACGCTGAGCGGCTCCGTCGGCGTTCAGTCGCTCGACTACGTCATCGATCGGAATATCCAGTATCCGTCGTTCAATCCGAACGAGGACAGCATCTACTCGCTTGCGCGCAGCAAGCCCGACGCGGACGTCGTCACGGCCACTTTCGGGTTCGGCTACGCCTTCACGTGGAGCAAGTTCACGCTCGAGCCGACGTTCGACGTCGAGAGCCTCGACGTCACGATCGGAGCCTTCGCGGAGCAGCGCAGCATCAACCTGCTCAGCAACGCGGCCGAAAGCCGCCGCTTCGACCTCGTCGTGTCGGAGCAGGACGTCAAGAGCCTCAGGACCTCGCTGGGTCTCAGGTTCCAGTACGTCGTGACGCCGCGCTTCGGCGTCGTGGTCCCGTATTGGAACGTGGCGCTGCACGACGAGCACAAGAACGGCTCGCGCACGATCTCGAGCGGCTACGCCGCTCTCGAGAACGTGCTCGGCAGATCCACGTTCAATCTTCCGACGGATCCGGCCGACGACTCCTACCTCACGGCGTCGGCCGGCGTCTCGCTCGTGCTTCGCGGCGGGCGGCAGCGCGAGGCGGGCGGGCCCATCGCGGGCGGCTTAAGCGGCTTCTTCCAGTACGGCACCGTGAAGAACCGCGAGAACTACGAAGACCACGTCATGACGGCCGGCTTCAGGTACGAGTTCTAAGCCGCAGGCCGGCGAAGGAAGTAAGGAACATGATGCGTCAGAAGGACGGCCTTGGGGCGATCCGCGCCGCGGCGCTTGCCGGTGTCTTCCTGCTGTTTCAAGGCTGCAGCAGCGGCTCGGGCGGGAGCGACGTCGGCCATCGCGAGGAGATCGCGCCGACCGCGCGTGCGCAGCTGCTGAACGGCGGCGAGAACGGCACCTACCGGGAAGGGTCGGAGGTGCTGCTGTCCGGCAAGGACAGCGAGGACGGCGACGGGCCGCTGCTCGACTGGGCGTGGCGGCAGACCGCCGGTCCTGCCGTCCGGCTCATCGAGCGCAACCAGACGACGATGAGCTTCACGGCGCCGCCGGTCTCCGCCGACACGAAGCTCACGTTCGAGCTCACGGTCGAGGACACGGACCATCTCACGGGCACGGCCTCGATCGACGTGCACGTGACGCCCGCCCGCGACCCCGACAAATTTCTCTCGCTCGACGTGCGCGGCGCGACGCGCAACACGTTCGATCGATTCCAGGTCGTGCCGGCGCTGGCCGAAGGCGCGTCGACCGGCGCGACGCCGAAGCCGTTCACGCTCTCGGCCCGGGCCTATCTGATCTATCCGCCGCGCTCGACGCCGAACATCGACTGCGCCTTCGACGCCGCCGAGTTCGCGGCCGGCGTTCCCACTCAAACCGCGACGGGATGTCTCGTCGCGCTTCTTCAGGATCTGACGCCGACGCCCCTTCCGGGCGGCGGGACCGGAATTCAAGGCGAATGGCCCGCGAACGTGCCGAAGGTCGTGCGGCCCTCCGGCCTCACGGCCGACCAGCTCAAGGCCGAGTGGTGGAATCCGCACTACACGCTGGAGATTCCGCGGCTCGACGTCGCGGATTTCAATCAGCAGTTCGTCGACAGCGGTGACCGCAGCCGCATGCTCGACCTCTTCAACACGGCAAAGACGCACATCGCGCTGATCTTCGAGCTCGCGGCCCCCGAGAACCAGCAGGACGCGACGCTCATCGTCAACGACGTCGAGAGCGCGCCGATCACGGAGCCGCCGACCGGATCGCCGAAGCACGTGCAGGGCGAGGCCAAGGTCGTCGACAACTCGGGTGCGGGCCTGCCGACGAGGGCCGTGCTGCCGCTCGAGCGAGTGCTCGGCGGCATCGTGGGACGAGAGTCCGCGCTCACGGCGGAGGTGTATTACCAGACCGTCGACCCGCAGTTCACGCGCTTCACCTTGAACGACTGGCTGCTGCAAGCCGGCTTCGCGTCCGACGCCGCCGGGACCCTGAAGCCCGGCGTCCGCGAGGGCACGGGCGAGTTCGCGCACGTCGTCTACCTCAATAACTACGATCTCGGCTTCGGCCGGGACATGTACACGAGGACCGACGAATTCGGGAACGTCTTCGCGTTCGTCGGCAACTATTCGACGCTCGAGGGCGCGATCCGAAAAAGCTCGCCGATCGCGACCGTCGTCATGGAGTACAGCCCGCTCAACGCGGCCTCCGATCCGACCGAGAAGTTCGTCAAGTTCTTCACGTATATCGACGACGGCGCGGGCAACGCGCGGCGCGTCACGAGCATGAACTTCGACGGCCGCGGCGAGATCTTCACGCCCGGGAATTGCCTTGCCTGCCACGGCGGCGCGAAGCCGCCGGGCGCGTCGGAGCTCGTATTCGACGCCGCGTGCGGCAATACCGACGACGCCTTCTGCTACACGTGGCCCACGACGAACCGCGACGGCGTCGAAATCGCGAACGGCAACCTGCACGCGACCTTCCTGCCGTGGGACGCGAATGCGCTGCTGTTCGCGGACACCGATCCCGCCATCACGAACGCGCCCGTGCGCTTCGACGGCATCTCGCTGCTCGACCGCCTCAAGAGGGACTACGGCGATTTCACGCGCGCGGCGCAGGAGCCCGAGATCAAGAAGGTCAACGAGGCCGCGCACGCGACGTACTGCAACGCCGCGCAAGTCCCGGACTGCATTACCGACGCGGCCCGCCGACTCGTCGAGCACTGGTACGGCGGCGTCGACCGGAACGGCGCGCTCGTCGCAGCGAAGTTCGACGACTCGACGGCCGTGGAGGGATGGAAAAACGGCGAGACGGTGCCGGATCCCGCGAACGCGGGCGCGACCGTCACGAATCCCGACGACGCCGAGGGCCTCTATCACGACGTCTACGCGCAGCACTGCCGCATGTGCCACACGAACATCTTCGACCCGACGCTGCGCTTCGACACGTATCAGAAGCTCGCGGCGCAGAAGTCGCTGATCCAGGATCGCGTGTTCAAGGACGGCGTGATGCCGTTGGCGCGGCTCACGATGGACCGGCTCTGGGCGCCGCAAGACGGAAGCCCCGTGCCCGCGCACGCGCTGGCCGCGCATCTCGCGATTCCGGACGACGTGGCCGTGCCGCCGGCGCCGGAGGCGCAGATCGGGCAGCCGCCGTCGGCGACCGTGACTCGCCGCGGCACCGTGCGCCTTTCGGCGTACGAGAGCAATTTCGCGACCGCGTATGCATGGCAGATCGGCTACGAGCCGCCGGCCGAGCTTGCGGGCTCGGCGGGCGTCGCGGGCTATGCGCCCGAGCTCATCGGCAACGGCACGCCCGAGATCGCGTTCGTGCCGGAGAAGCCGGGCACGTATACCGCGAGCCTCGTCATCAACGGCGCGGATCCCGCGGCGCCGCCCGCGGAGCTCACGGCCTCGAGAAGCGTCGACGTGCAGAATTTCACGCCGCTCGCCTGCAACGACTCGGCGTCGACGACGCCGGGCGGATCGGCCGTCGTGATCGAGTTCCTCAAGAACGATCGCTTTGAGGTATCCGGCTCGGGCGCGGTGTGCGGCGACGCCGATCTCCTGGCCGTCGCGAACAGTCCCGACGTGCCCGTGACGTACATGTTCTCGGAAAGCTTCGGCCAGAACGGCCAGCTCACGACGCCGCACTCGGGCACCTTCACGCTGGATCCGGGCGAACCGTGCGCGCCGGAGACGCCGGCGGGCTGCGCGGACGATACGCTGACGTATACCCCGAATGGGGGCGGCGATTCGTACTTCGACAACCTCGCTTACACGTTGACGGACGCCGACGGCGAGGTGTCGGGCAGCGGCATCATCACGGTCAACGTGACGGCGGGGCTCGTCGTCACGGCGAACGGCGTATCGAATCCCGTCTCGGAGAAGCAGGCTACGCTGAATCTGTCGATCAGCGGCGGCGCGCTCGGGAACCCCGGTCAGCGATACACCGTGAAGCTGACCGGAGCGCCGGCGCGCGGAGTCGTGAGCCATAACGGCACGGCGATGGCGGCCGGCAGCTCGTTCCAGACGGACACGTCGCCGAGCTTCACCTACGTTTCGAATGCGTTCGCGACGGGTGCAGAAAGCATCACGTTTACGGTGACCGATTCCGCTTCGGCGAGCCACGCCGGGACGTTCAATTTCACCGTTCTGCCGCAGGCGCCGTTCCGCGTGCCTCCGGGCGGACTGCTGCCGGGCCAAATCGGCGCCGTCATGGCGCAGTGGACGGCCGACGGTTTTGCGGACAACGACAGCGGCAACACGGGCAAGATCGATTGCACGAGCTGCCATGGATTCGCCGGCGACGGAAATTCCGCAACGCTGGACGCCGCCGACGTGTTCAATCTCATCGACTTGAGCAACGTGTCGTTTATCTATAACGAGCTCGTCAACGGAACTGCGGGCGCCGCGGGCAGCCCGTCCCGAGTCAAGGTACTTTTGTCCGCCCCGGACAGCAGCATCATTCTTTGCTATCCATCATCGCCGGTGAACACGGACAGTTGCCCGAATTCGCCGATACTGCAACCCGCCGGAACGCCTCACGACGGCGGACAGGCGCTGCCATCGGGTTCGAACAGCTACAAGATCATCAAACGGTGGATTCAGGAGGGCGCCAACTTCAATTGAGTCGGCGGCGTCCGGGAGACTCCGATTGCGCATTAGCCCGCGCTATGAAAGGGCTCGATCAGTAGCGCGCTCGTATCGACTTCAAGCGCGGGTATGGTGAGCGCTGCAATGGTTTCGCCGAAGCGTGCCGGCTCGCGCTTCGCGTAGGTGGCCGCTTGAGGCCCCGAGTGACGCAGCACGAGGCGGCCCTGAACGTCGGCCACCCAATACTCGGCAAGGCCCCCTGCCGCGTAGTCTTCGAGCTTCTCGCCAAGATCGTCCGCCAGAGTAAAGTCGGCGACCTCCACAATGAGCCGCACGGCCGATGCGGGGACCGGTCCTTTCAGGTCGACGGGCGCGCTCGTCGCGTCCCACACGACGATGTCAGGCATCGGCTCGAAGGCGTTCGCGAACGACACGGATAGCTCTTGATCGACTATCCAATCTAGGCCGGCTTTACCGAGCGCCGCTTCTATCGCCTTCGCCATGAGGCGCTTGACCGTCGCGTGCGCGACGTACTGAGGGCTCATCTTGACGATCAATCCTCGTCGCAGCTCGACTCGCATGTCGCCGAGGCCGCCGGAGCGCACGAGACGTTCGAACTGCTCATTCGTGAAGGTCGCAACGGCTTGGCGAGGCGCGTTCATGGCTGGACAGACAGTGAGGTCTTCTTGTCGGGCGGCTGACACTGAGGGTAGCCGACATGCTGGGCTCTGAAAAGCGGCGCCGTGGCCACTCATAGATCGAAGCGCCGACGACAATACTCCGAGCGCCTCGCACGCCGACGCCTGCCAATGTTCTGATAAATGCATCATTGAGATAAAAACGATGCATTTGAACTAACGCTCAGGCATCCCCACTATACGGGTACGGACATTGCACGCTCCGCTCCCCCAAATGCGTGCTCCATCAAGGAGGAGAAAGCAAATGTTGACCGTCGGTGACCGCTTACCCGAGTTCGCCCTGAAAGCCACCGTGTCCGAGAACCTCGACACGGCTTTCGAGACCGTCACGAACGCGTCCTATGAAGGCAAGTGGCTCGTGCTGTTCTTCTGGCCGAAGGACTTCACGTTCGTCTGTCCGACTGAGATCGCCGAGTTCGGCAGAAAGTTCGAGGACTTCGCCGAGCGCGACGCTCAGGTCCTCGGCTGCTCCGTCGACAGCGAGTTCGTCCACCTCGCGTGGCGTAAGATCCACCCGGACCTCAAGGGCCTGCCGTTCCCGATGATGTCGGACCTGCGCAAGGATCTGTCGACCGCGCTCGGCATCCTCGACGAGGAGGGCGTGGCGAAGCGCGCGACGTTCCTCGTCGATCCGCAGGGCATCATTCGCTTCGCTTACGTGACCGACATGAACGTCGGCCGCAACGTGAACGAAGTGTTGCGCGTGCTCGATGCGCTGCAGACGGACGAGCTCTGCCCCTGCAACTGGACGAAGGGGCAGGAGACGCTGCAGGCCGCGTAAGAGCGGCTTAGGAGCGTCTGAAAACGATCTTGGAGCGATCCGAGAGCGATCAATGCTCGCGGATCAATGCTCGCGGCGGCCCGGGCCCGCGAGCCGCCGCACATCGGTGCGGCGGCAGCGGGCGGGTTCCGGCCCCCAGGAGGCTATATGGACCTTTCCCCGATCAAGAACCTCATTCCCGACTACGCGAAGGATTTGCGGCTCAACCTCTCGAGCGTGCTGACGCCCGAAGGGGCGCCCGGTCTCTCGGCGCAGCAGATTCTCGCGACGGCGCTCGCATCGAGCGTCGCGGCACGCAATCCAACGTTGCTGCATGAGATCGAGGCGCTCGCCGCCGAGCATCTCGATCGCGCCCAGATCAACGCCGCCAAGGCCGCCGCCGCAATCATGGGCATGAACAACATTTACTACCGGTTCACTCACCTCGTCGGCAACGACGAGTATGCGAATCTGCCGACGAAGCTGCGCATGAACGTCATCGGACACCCCGGGGTCCCGAAGACCGACTTCGAGCTCTATTCGCTGGCCGTGTCGGCCGTGAACGGCTGCGGCGCCTGCATGGCCTCGCACGAGCGCGTCGTGCGCAAGGGCGGAGTCAGCGCCGAGGGTGTGCAGAGCGCGGTTCGTATCGCGGCCGTCGTCCACGCGGTCGCGGTCGTGCTCGACGCGCGTCCGTCCGAGGTCGCGGGCCGGCAGGCGGCTTAGAGCCCGCGCGGCCGAGGCTTCGACCGCCTGGGACGACGATCGCCGCGGCCCGATCGCCGCGGCCGGCCGCCGCCGTGCCGCCCGGCGGCCCTCGCCGCGCGTATAATGACCGCCCGCGGCCCGGCCGCTATCGCATCAGACGGCCGCGCGGCCTCCCGACAGCATGACCGATGACACGATCCGCATTCGCGGAGCCCGGCAGAACAACCTCAAGAATCTCGATCTCGACTTGCCGCTTCACGAGCTCATCGTCGTTACGGGCGTGAGCGGCTCCGGGAAGTCCTCGCTCGCGTTCGACACGATCTACTCGGAGGGCCAGCGGCGCTACGTCGAGACGTTCTCGCCCTACGCGCGTCAGTTCCTCGATCGCATGGACAAGCCGCAGGCGGACCGCATCGACGGCATCCCGCCCGCGATCGCCATCGACCAGACGAATCCCGTGCGGACCTCGCGCTCGACCGTCGGCACGATGACCGAGCTCAACGATCATCTGAAGCTCATCTTCGCGCGCGCGGCGGCGCTCTATTGCGAGTGCTGCGGGCGCCCCGTCAGGCGGGACACGCCCGAGACGATCTACGCGGAGCTCGAGACGCGGCTCATGCCGCGGAGGGGCGCCGGCGACGCACCGCGCGTCCTCATCACCTTTCCCGTCGAGGTGCCGCCGCGCTTCACGCAGGCCGAGATCGAAGGCTTCCTCGCGCAGCGCGGCTACACGCGCATCCACGCCCGCTCCGGAAACCGCGTCGAGGTCGTCCAGGACCGGCTTAAGCTTACGCCCGAGAACCGCGCGCGCGTCGTCGAAGACCTCGAGGCCGCGCTCAAGTACGGCGGAGGACACGTCGCCGTCCGGCTCGCGGATGTTACTGATGCCGTCCGGCCCGCTGACGGTACGAATTCGGTCGCCCGCTTCTCGTCGGGCCTTCACTGCGCCGAATGCGACCGCGTCTACTCGGACCCGTCGCCGAGCGGCTTCTCGTTCAACTCGCCCGTCGGCGCCTGCGAGACGTGCCGCGGCTTCGGCCGCACGATGGGCATCGACTACGGCCTCGCGGTGCCCGATCCCAGCAAGAGCCTCGCGGCGGGCGCCGTCCGGCCGTTTCAGAGCAAGAGCTACGGCGAGTGCCAGGACGACCTGATCCGCCATGCGAAGAAGCGCGGCATCCGAATCGACGTGCCCTGGTCGGAGCTGACCGAAAAGGAGCGCAACTGGGTCATCGAGGGCGAAGGCTCGTGGAGCGAGCGGAAGTGGTACGGCGTCAAGCGCTTCTTCGCCTGGCTCGAGCACCGCGCCTACCGCATGCACATCCGCGTGCTGCTCTCGAAGTACCGCTCCTACGATCTTTGCCCCGCGTGCCGCGGCGCGCGGCTCAAGCCCGAGTCCCTGCTCTGGCGCTTGGGCTCGCTCGAGGCGGCGCGCGCCGTCGTCGATCCCGCGGCGCGGTTCAGGCCGGCGACCCTCGAAGTCGACGCGAAGACGTTCGCGGCCTTGCCCGGGCTCTCGATCCACGACGTCATGATGCTGCCGATCGAGCGCACCCTGCGCTTCTTCGAGTCGCTCTCCGCCCGTCCCGCGGACGAGGCGACGAAGCTCGTGCTCGACGAGATCCTGACGCGACTGCGGTACCTCAACGACGTCGGCCTCGGCTATCTCTCGCTCGATCGCCAATCGCGGACGCTCTCGGGCGGCGAGGTGCAGCGCATCAACTTGACGACGGCGCTCGGCACCTCGCTCGTCAACACGCTGATCGTGCTCGACGAGACGAGCATCGGGCTGCACTCGCGCGACATGGGCCGCGTCATCGGCGTCCTCGAGAAGCTGCGCGACGCGGGCAACACGCTGCTCGTCGTCGAGCACGATCCCGAGGTCATGCTCGCCGCGGACCGCATCCTCGACTTAGGGCCCGGCCCGGGCACGCGCGGCGGCCGGGTCGTCTTCAACGGCACGCCGGCCGAGCTGCTCGGCGGCGCCGAGACCTCGACGGCGGAGTATCTGCGCGGCGCGCGCCGGGTCGGCGAGGCGCGGAAGCCGCGCAGGCCCTCGGACGACGCGGGCTGGCTCGTCGTCGAAGGCGCGGCCGAGCACAACCTGAAAGACATAGACGTGCGCATTCCGCTCGAGCGGCTCGTCTGCATCACGGGCGTGAGCGGCTCCGGCAAATCCACGCTCGTCGAGGACGTGCTCTACAACGGGCTCATGAAGCTCCAGGGCCGGCCGAAGGAGACGCCGGGCCGCCATCGGCGCATCGTCGGCGCCGAGGCGATCGACGACGTCGTGCTCGTCGACCAGTCGCCGATCGGCAAGACGACGCGCTCGAACCCCGCGAGCTTCGTCGGCGCCTTCGAGCCGATCCGGAAGCTCTTCGCGAAGGAGCCGCTCGCGCGCGAGCGCGGCTACACGGCCGGCACCTTCAGCTTCAATTCCGGCAACGGACGCTGCCCGGCGTGCTCGGGCAACGGCTTCGAGCACGTCGAGATGCAGTTCCTGAGCGACGTCTACCTGCGCTGCGCCGAGTGCAACGGCCGGCGGTACCGGCCCGAGGTGCTCGAGGTCGAGCTCGCGGGCGCCGCGGGCTCGGCGCCGAAGTCCATCGCCGACGTGCTCGACACGACCGTCGCCGACGCGGTCGAGTTCTTCCGGGAAGAGAAGGACGTGCTGGCCGCGCTCACGCCGCTCGTCGCGGTCGGTCTCGACTACCTCACGCTCGGGCAGCCCGTGCCGACGCTTTCGGGCGGCGAGGCACAGCGGCTCAAGCTCGCGAGCCACCTCGTCGACGCGGGCAAGGCCAGGCGCGGGCCGCAGGCGCGCAAGCTCTTCCTGTTCGACGAGCCGACGACCGGCCTGCATTTCGCGGACATCGCGAAGCTGCTCGCGGCGCTCGAGCAGCTGCTCGCCGACGGCCACTCCGTCGTCGTCATCGAGCACAATCTCGACGTCATCGAGGTCGCGGACTGGATCATCGACCTGGGGCCCGAGGGCGGCGACGCCGGCGGCCGCATCGTCGCCGCCGGCACGCCGGACGACGTCAAGGCCGTGCCCGAGAGCCGGACCGGCGAAGCGCTGCGCAAGCGAAATTGGGGTCAGACCCCAATTTCCGACGCCGGTGCGGACGCCGTCGCCGACAGCGGCGCGGGAGACGCGGCCGCGGCCGCGTCCTTCGCAAGCGCGCGCGCCGCCGAAAAATCGGCTCTGACCCCAATTTCGCGCGGCGCGAAAAATTCGGGTCTGACCCCAATTTCCGGGAGCATCGACATCGTGCACGCGCGCGAGCACAACTTGCGCAACGTGAGCTTGTCGCTGCCGCGCGAGAAGTTCACGGTCGTCACGGGGGTCAGCGGCAGCGGCAAGAGCACCGTCGCGTTCGACATCCTGTTCGCCGAGGGCCAGCGGCGTTATCTCGAGTCGCTCAACGCGTATGCCCGGCAATTCGTGGAGCCGGCGAGCCGTCCCGACGTCGATGCGGTCTACGGCATCCCGCCGACGGTCGCGATCGAGCAACGCACGAGCCGCGGCGGGCGCAAGAGCACGGTGGCGACGCTGACCGAGATTCATCACTTCCTGCGCCTCCTGTTCGTGAAGCTCGGCGTGCAGCATTGCCCCGATTGCGGCGTCGAGATCCTCGCGCAGAGCCGCGAGGCCATCGTCGCGAAGCTCGCGACGAAGTACCGCGGCCGCAAGATTGCGGTGCTCGCGCCGCTCGTGCTCGGCCGCAAGGGCTACTACACCGATCTCGCCGACTGGGCGCGAGGCAAGGGCTATGAGACGCTGCGCGTCGACGGCGTGCCGACGCCGACCGCGAGCTGGCCGCGCCTCGACCGCTTCAAGGAGCACGACATCGAGCTGCCCGTCGGCGAGCTCGTCGTGCGCCCCGAGGCCGACCGCGAGCTCGCGGAGCTCGTCGATCGCGCGCTCCGCCTCGGACGCAATATGCTGCGCGTCTTGCCGGAGCCCAAAGACCGAGGCTCCGGCGGCGTGCGCCGATCGCGCGCCGCGGCGAGCGACGCGCGGGCCGAGCTCTACTCCGCCGAGCGCGCGTGCCCCTCCTGCAGCCGGAGCTTCGAGCCGCTCGATCCGAGGCTGTTCTCGTACAACTCCCGCTACGGCTGGTGCCCGGCCTGCTACGGCACGGGCCTCGAGCTCGAGGGCTTCGACGCGCTCGCGACGGGCGAGGAAGAGGCGTGGCTCGAGCCCGGCGAGCGCGCGGCCGAGGCCGAGAACGGCGCGGACGGCGAGGCCGCGGCTTGCCCCGAATGCGAAGGCACTCGCCTTCGCCCCGAGGCGAACGCGGTCTACTTCCGCGATCGCTCGATCGCCGACTTCGGCGCCCTCTCGATCGAGCGCGCGCTCGCTTACTTCGAGCGTCTGAAGCTCAAGCGCCGCGAGGAGCAGATCGCGCGCGACGTGCTGCCCGAGCTCGTGAGCCGGCTCCGGTTTCTCAAGCTCGTCGGCCTCGGCTACGTGACCCTCGATCGCGCGGCGCCGACGCTGTCGGGCGGCGAGGCGCAGCGCATCCGGCTCGCGTCGCAGCTCGGTTCGAACCTCCGCGGCGTCTGCTACATCCTCGACGAGCCGACCATCGGCCTGCATCCGCGCGACAACGGGCTCTTGCTCGACACGGTCGAGGAGCTCGCGCGCAAGGGCAACACCGTCGTCGTCGTCGAGCACGACGAGGAGACGATCCGCCGGGCGGAGCATATCGTCGACTTGGGGCCCGGCGCGGGCACGCAGGGCGGCGAGGTCGTGTTCAGCGGCGATCTGCGCGCGCTCATGCAATCACCGCGCTCGATCACGGGCCGCGTGCTGGCCGATCCGCCGAAGCATCCGCTCATGCCGCGCCGGCCGACCTCGATCGGCCCGCGCGCGAGCGACGTGCTCCGCGTCCTCGGCGCATCGCGCCACAACTTGAAGCGCATCGATCTCGCTTTGCCGCTCCACCGGCTCGTCTGCGTGACCGGGGTCAGCGGCAGCGGCAAGAGCACGCTCGTGCGCGACGTCCTGCGCGACAATTTGCACCGGCTCGTGCAGGCGAAGCCCGGCCGGCGGCGGCGGCGCGCGCCGAAGCTCGTCGGCTGCGACGCCGTCGAGGGCTGGGAGTCCGTCGATCGCGTGCTCGAGGTGGATCAGACGCCGATCGGCAAGACGCCGCGCTCGTGTCCCGCGACCTACGTCGGATTCTGGGCCGATATCCGCAAGCTCTATGCTCAGGCGACCGAGGCCGGCATACGCGGCTACGGCGCGGGCCGCTTCTCGTTCAACGTGCCGGGCGGACGGTGCGAGGCGTGCGAGGGGCAGGGGCTCAAGAAGATCGAGATGAGCTTCTTGCCGGACGTGCGCGTGCCGTGCGAGAGCTGCGGCGGCGCGCGCTTCAACCGCGAGACGCTCGAGGTCGCCTACAAGGGCAAGAGCATCGGGGACGTGCTCGCGATGACCGTCGAGGAGGCGCGCGAGTTCTTCGACGCGCATCCGCGAATCCGGCACTGCCTGGCGCTGCTCGCGGACGTCGGCCTCGGCTATCTGACCCTCGGCCAGCCGAGCCCGACGCTCTCGGGCGGCGAGGCCCAGCGCGTCAAGCTCGTGACGGAGCTCGCGAAGGCACGGCCCGCGGCGCTCCGCCGCGCCGGCGCCGAGCACGTGCTCTACGTGCTCGACGAGCCGACCATCGGCCTGCACATCGCCGACGTCGAGAAGCTCACTCGAGTCCTGCATCGGCTCGTGGACGCGGGCAACAGCGTCGTGCTCATCGAGCACAACCTCGACGTCATGGCCGAGGCCGACTGGATCGTCGATCTCGGCCCCGAGGGCGGCGAGGGCGGCGGCCGCATCGTCGCGCAGGGCGCGCCCGAGGCGGTCGCCGGGCGGAGGCGAGGCTCGCACACGGCGGCCGCGCTCGCGGCCTTCCTCGCGAGCCGCGCACCGGCCGCGAGCTCGCAGCCGGCGGAATCGGCCGCTCGCGCGCCGGCAGCGAGCTCGCCGCCGCCGGAATCGGACGCTCGCGCGCCGCGGCGCGCCGGCGCTCGATAACGGCGCTCGATAACCCGGCGCTCGATAACCCGTCCAGCGCATCGGGACCTAAGAGCATTCCTCGCCGCCCGTTGCGGCGGCTTCCGACATTCGCTTTGGCTATACCCCGATGCCTCTTTGTCCGTTCATATCGGCTCGAGATGAATTTAGTATGGCCGCCTTTGCAAACGAGATGGAGCTCGATATGTCGGCCGTGCGGGCGAAAGACGCGCCCTCGTTCATCGATCGCGACACGCTCGAAAGGCTCGACACGCTCGCTCGGAACCTCGATCGGGATCAGCTGATCTGGTCGAGCGGGTACCTGGCCGGGCTGGCCGCCGCGCGCGGCGCCGGCGATCGGCCGCTTGCCGCCCTCGCGACGCACGCGGGATCGGCGGCCGCGCATCCGGCGGCGGCACTTGCCGCCGAAACGTCGCCCTGGCTCATTCTTTATGCGACGGAGACGGGCAACTGCCGGCGCATCGCACAGTCGCTCGACGAGCAGCTGCGCGGCGCAGGCGTCGCCACGCAGCTTGCCGATCTTCGCGACTACGACGCGAAGGCCTTGAGGCGCGCGCGCCAGGCGACCTTCGTCGTCGCGACGCACGGGCTCGGCGATCCGCCCGAGGGAACGGAAGCCTTCTTCGAATTTCTCATGGGCGATCGCGCGCCGCGCCTCGAGCAGCTGCGCTACTCCGTCCTCGCCCTCGGCGACTCGAGCTACGAGGAGTTCTGCGCGATCGGCCGCGAGCTCGACGAGCGTCTCGAGGCGCTCGGCGCGAAACGCATCCACGACCGGGCCGACTGCGACGTCGATTTCGACGATACCGCGAACGCGTGGCGCGAGGGCGTCGTGCGCGCCATCAAGGAGTCGGCGCCCAAGGAGCCGCGCCTCACGGTCGCCACCCTCCATGCGCACGGCGCGGCCGCCGACTCGAAGCATGGGGCGTTCACGCGTGCGAATCCCTTTGCGGCCGAGGTCCTCGTCAATCAGAAGATCACGGGCCGGGATTCGAGCAAGGACGTGCGCCACATCGAGCTTTCGCTCGAAGGGTCGGAGCTCGTCTACGCGCCGGGCGACGCGATCGGCGTCTGGCCGGAGAATCCGCCCGCGCTCGCCGACGCGCTGCTGAAGCTCCTGAAGCTCGAGGGCGAAGCCGAGGTCAAGGTCGGCGGCGAATCCTCGAGCTTGCGCGACGCGTTGCTCAAGCGCCTCGAGATCACGAAGCTCAGCCGCGGATTCGTCCAGGCCTACGCCGACGCGACGAAGTCGGAGGAGCTCAAGAAGCTGCTCGCCTCGAGCGAAGCCTCTCGCGAATACCTCGCGCCGCGCCAGATCATCGACGTCGTCGCGGAGCATCCCGGCGCCATCGCGCCGCAGCAGCTCGCAGAGGCGCTGCGCAAGCTGACGCCGCGCCTCTACTCGGTCGCCTCGAGCCTCGAGGCGAATCCCGACGAGGCCCACTTGACCGTCGGCGTCGTGAGCTACGAGCGATTCGGCCGCGGACATGCGGGCGCCGCGTCCGCGTTCCTCGCGAGCGATACGCGCAAGGTGCCCGTCTACGTCGAGGCGAACGATCATTTCCGGCTGCCCGTGGACGGCGCGGCGCCCGTCGTCATGATCGGCGCGGGAACGGGCGTCGCGCCTTATCGGGCGTTCGTCCAGCACCGCAAGCTCGAAGGCGCGAGCGGCGGCGACTGGCTCATCTTCGGCGACCGCACGATGCGCTCGGACTTTCTCTATCAGATCGAGTGGCTGCGCCACCTCAAGGAGGGCGCGCTGAAGCGCCTCACGGTCGCGTTCTCGCGCGATCAAGCGCACAAGGTCTACGTGCAGGACCGCATCGCGGAGCACGCGGCCGAGCTCTACGACTGGCTCGAGCGCGGCGCGCACGTCTACGTCTGCGGCGAGGCCGAGAACATGGCGCCGGCCGTGCACGCCGCGCTCGCTCGTGCCGTCGAGAAGATCGGCGGCAAGTCCGCCGAGCAGGCCGAAGAATACTTGCAGCGTCTCAAGGCCGAGAAGCGGTATCAGCGGGACGTCTACTAGAGGCGCCCGCAAGGGGAAGAGGTGACGACCGAACGCGCTCCGGGCGAAACGGAGGACATCAAGCGCCGCAGCCGCTTTTTGCGCGGCACCCTAGAGATCAGCCTCGAGGACGGCACGACGGGCGCCGTGAGCTATGCGGACACGAAGCTCACGAAGTTTCACGGCATCTATCAGCAGGACGATCGGGACATCAGGGCCGAGCGCGCTGCGCAGAAGCTCGAGCCGGCCTACATGTTCATGATCCGCGTTCGGATCCCGGGCGGGCGGCTGACTCCGGCGCAGTGGCTCGCGATCGACGAGATTTGCCAGGCCTACGGCAACGGCGCGCAGCGCCTCACGACGCGTCAGTCGATCCAGCTGCACGGCGTGCTGAAGCGCGACCTCAGGAAGACGATTCGCGGCATCAACGAGGCGTTGCTGACGACGATCGCGGCCTGCGGCGACGTGAACCGCACGATCGCGTGCACGTCGCTGCCGGAGCAGTCGGCGCTGCACGCGGCCGTCCACGAGCACGTGCTCGCCGTGAACGAGCATCTGAAGCCGAAGACGGCGGCGTATCGCGAGATCTGGATGGGCGAGCGGCCGGCCGATCTGCCCGAGAACGAGGAGCCGCTCTACGGCGCGGCGTATCTGCCGCGCAAGTTCAAGATCGGCTTCGCCGTCCCGCCGCAGAACGACGTCGACATCTACGCGCAGGACCTCGCCTTCATCGCGGTCCAGAAGCGCGGCCGCCTCGCGCGCTTCAACGTGGCCGTCGGCGGCGGCCTCGGGGCCACGCACGGCGATCCGAAGACGTATCCGCGGCTTGCGACCGAGATCGGCTCGTGCCTGCCGGAGCAGGTGCTCGCGGTATCCGAGCACGTGGTCGGCATTCAGCGCGATTACGGCGACCGGCACGACCGCCACCATGCGCGCTTCAAGTACACGGTCGACGATCGCGGCGTCGATTGGATCAAGCAGGAGCTCGAGCGCAGGCTCGGCTTCGAGCTGGGTCCCGCCGCGCCCGTCCGCTTCGTGGGCAGCGGCGACACGCTCGGTTGGGTACGCGGCAAAGACGGACGCCGTCACCTTACGCTCTACGTCCCCGCGGGTCGAATCAAGGACTCGGAGGCGCATCGCTTTCGAACGGGCATCAACGAGATCGCGAAAATCCACAAGGGCGAGTTCCGTCTCACGGGCAACGCGAATCTCATCGTGTGCGGCGTGCTCGAGGAGGACGTCACCGCGATCGACGCGCTCGTCGAAGCGCACGGTCTCGATCTCTACGCGCGGCTCCGCCCGCTGCGCCGCAACGCCATGACCTGCGTCGCGCTGCCGACGTGCGGCCTCGCGATGGCGGAGGCCGAGCGCTACATGCCGGATCTGCTCGACAAGATCGAGCCGCTGCTCGAAAAGCACGGGCTCGAGGATCAGGAGATCTCGCTGCGCATGACGGGCTGCCCGAACGGGTGCGCGCGGCCGTATCTCGCGGAGATCGCGCTCGTCGGCAAGGCGCCGGGCCGCTACAACCTGTTTCTCGGCGGCGGCCTCACGGGTCAGCGCCTCAACGAGCTGTACGCGCAGAACCTCGGCGAGCAGGAGATTCTGAGCACGCTCGACGAGCTGTTCGCCGACTTCGCTCGGGATCGCCTCGCGGGCGAGCCCTTCGGAGACTTCGTGCGCCGCCGAGGCGTCGTCGGCCGCGCGGCCTGAAGACCGCCGCCGCGCGGCGGCGGTCGCACTCCCGCCAAAAAGCGGCGATATCGGCTACGGAATGAGCGGCGCCGCTCGTTCCTCTCGGGTCCCGTGACGCTTCCGGGTCACGTTATCGCCTGAAAATTCAAAGCGCTAGCACCGGGCGCTGCCCATGGCACGTCCCGTGCAACCGTCCGCGCGTTTCCAGCATCTCATTGACAAGAACGAACAACGCGGATTCGTTTCGAGACCGCGCGCGCCGATGTGCTGTCGATCCGCGCTCGCGGTTTCGAGAGAACCGGCCGGCTCTCGCGCCATGCGCGAGTGTCGGCGGCAACCAAGCAAACGAAAGCGGGCGCGGATATGTTGACGATGAAGGAAATCTCCAAGACGTACGGCACCGGCACGCTGCGCACGCACGCGCTCAGGAGCTTCTCGCTCGACGTTCGCGAGGGCGACTTCGTCGCGGTCATGGGGCCGGCGGACTCGGGCAAGACGACCTTCCTCAACATTGCGGGCCTGCTGGAGTCCTTCGACGGCGGCGTCTACACGCTCGAGGGCAGCGACGTCGCGGCGCTGTCGGACCGCGAGCGGGCGCGGCTCCGCGCCGAGAAGATCGGGTTCGTCTTCCAGACCTTGAATCTGAGTCCGGACATCAGCGTGTTCGACAACGTAGATGTGCCGCTGCGCGATCGAGGCTTCTCGCGCGCCGAGCGGCGCGAGCGGATCGAGGCGGCCTTGCAACGTGTCGGGCTCGCCGGCTCGGCGAAGCATTTGCCCCCGCAGCTGTCCGACGGACAGCAGCAGCGCGTGGGCATCGCGCGCGCCCTCGCCGGCGAGCCCCGTGTCTTGCTGGCCGACGAGCCGACGGGCCGCCTCGATATCTCGACGGCGCGCGCCGTGCTCGATCTGCTCGCGGAGATCAACGCCGCGGGCACGACGATCGTCATGGTCACGCGCGACCCCGCGGTCGCGGAACGCGCGAAGCGCAGCGTGCGCTTGCTCGACGGCGCGCTCGGCGAGGACCCCGCCGAGCGCGGCCGGGACTCGCGTGCTTCGACCCCGAGCGGCGGCGCAACGCATACCCATTCCGCCGGCTGGTCCTTCAGCGAAGCGCCTCCCGGATTCCAAGCGCCCGCCTCGGCCGAGGAGTGAGCATCGTCGGCGGCCGAAGCTGCCAAGCGGCGGCGCTCGAGCACGGTCGACGGCCGAAGCTGCCAAGCGGCGGCGGCTTGAACTATAGTCCCGCTGTCATCGCCCCGCAGGAAGCGCACGCTTGCGGCGTCGGGCACGAAAGGCGGCGCGGTCGCCGCGGAAAAATTCGAGGATCGACATGAAAGTAGGTTTCGTCGGCTTGGGCCGCATGGGCCAGGGCATGGCCCGCCGCCTTCTCGATGCGGGGCACGATCTCGCCGTATTCGACGTCGTCGCGAGCCAAGCGGCGCCGCTCGTCTCGGCGGGCGCGCGGGCGGCATCGTCCATCGAGGAAGTCGCGGCGGGGCGCGACGTCGTCGTCACGATGCTCGTCGAGGACGCGATCGTGAGCCGGACCGCGCTCGGGCCCGGGGGGCTCTGCGAGGCGTTGCCGAAGGGCGCGATTCATCTCGTCATGGGCACGCACGGCGTCGCGGCCGTCCGCGAGCTCGAGAGCCGGCACCGCGAGGCGGGTCAAACGCTCGTCGCGGCGCCCGTGCTCGGCCGGCCGGACCTTGCGGCCTCGGGTCAGCTCGGCATCGTCGTCGCGGGGCCGGAAGAGGCCGTCGGCCGCTGCACCGAGCTCTTGAAGGTCCTCGGCCGGCGCATCTTCGTCGCCGGCGCGAAGCCGGAATCCGCGACCGCGATCAAGCTCGCGAACAACGCCGTGCTCGGGTGCGCGATGGTCGCGATGGCCGAAGGCTTCTCGCTGGTGCGCAAGTACGGCGTCGCGCCGCAAGTGTTCCAGGACGTCATGACCGAGGGTCTCTTCTCGGCGCCGGCGTACAAGATTTACGGGCAGAAGATGGTCGACGAGAGCTTCGATCAGGTCGGCTCGCCGATCCTCGTCGGCCTCAAGGACGCGAACCTCATCGCGGCGGCCGCGGACATTGCTTGCGTGCCGATGCCGAGCCACAACGTCTACCGCGATCGCCTGATCGGCGCCGTCGCGCACGGCGACGGCGAGCGCGATCAGGCCGTGCTCGGGCGCGAGCAGGCGAGGGCGGCCGGGCTCGACTAGGCGGGCGCGCCACGGGCAGGCGACGAAAATTGGGGTCAGACCCCAATTTCGCCAAGTTAAGCGCGCCGCGGGCGGGCCACGGAAAATGGGGTCTGACCCCAATTTCGGCGCGACGCTCTTCAGCGCAGCGCCGTATACGCGACGCGGTCGCCCGAGAACGATCCGATCCAGACCGCGTTGCCGACCGGCAGAATCATCGTCGCGTTGCTGAAGCTCGGATTCGCATCCGTTGCGACGAGCACGGTGTCCTTCATCGTCTTCGGGTCGATGGCCATGCCGATCGTGCCGCGCGGGCACGTCGAGAGCTTCTCGAGCGTGTGCTGCGGGCCGGGCGTGCCCCCGCAGGCGGGCTCGTCGTTCTTCATGCCGGCCGTGAGGAGCCGTCCGTCGGGGCCCATGTGAACGTTGTCGGGCGTGAAGGGCAGCGGCTCCGTCGAGCGCAGTTGCTTGGCGGGGTTCGTGTGCGAGAACGCGACGATCGTCTGCAAGCCCGACGAAACCACGTACATCTCTTGACCGTCCGCCGAGACCTCGATGCCGTTGTTGCCCGGCAGCTCCGTGCCTTGCACCTGCTCGAAGCCGCGCTTGCCGGGCGACCATTCGTACACGGCACCGGTCGGGCGCTTCGCGATCGAATCGGCGAACGTCTTGCCCGGCAGGATCAGCACCGTCGCCACGAGCGAGCCGTCCGCGAACGAGGCGACGCTGTTGGCCGCGAGGTCGTCCGGCATCGGGACGCAGCCCGTCCACGTCGCGGTCGGCTTCGGGCCGCTCGCGTCGACGTCGAAGACCTCGATCGATTCGCGGGAGCCGTGCGCGACCGCGTAGACGGTCGAGTGTCCGTTGCTGCCGGAGCGCAGAGCGAGACCGTGCGTCTGCAGCTTCGCGGGGTCGGGCGGCGTCGTGCAGTCCGGATACTTCGCGTCGTGGGCCGTCTTGGGATTCTCGCCGGGATAGAGGGCGCTCCAGGTGTGCGCATTCGAGTCGATCAAGGTCAGACCGCCCGCGCCTTCGGCCATGCCGCTCGCGATGATCCACTTCGTGCCCGGCACGCGGACGAGATCCTCGGCATTCTTCGGACCGCACACGAACTCGAGCCCGCCGCTCGGCTCGCAGCCGCGGTCTTGAGCCTGCGCCGCGGCCGCGAGAAGCAGGGCTGCGAGGAGAACGACGCTTCTTAGAGTTGCCATGGCGTTTGCGCCTCCGCTCGACGTCTTGCGGCAACTCTAGCACAAGGGTTTCCGACCGCGAGCCATGAGGAAACGCGCGATTGCGGAGCAGGCACGGGCAACGACGCGGGCCCCTTACTAGCGGATCCGCGCGCCCTGCACCTTGTTGAATCGCTTGAGGAACGCCTTCCGCTCGCGGTCGAGCGTCATGAACAGCACCTCTCCCTCGACGGGCACGGTGCGTGCGAGCTCGTCGATGAGCCGCCGGCCAGCGGCGCTCGATTCGAGCTTGAAGGGATTCGACTTGCGCACGACGCCGACGACGTGGAGCGGCGGCGTGTCCGGCGGGGTCTCCTTCCTCACGAGATAGGCGGCCTCGACCTGCGGATGCCGCGCGAGCGCTTGCCCGAGACTCTCGAGCCCGGCAGGAGAGAACGCGTGCGGCAGCCAGACGTCCTTGGGCCGCAAGGTTTGACGCTTGCGCATCGCCCGCTCGTCGCTCTCCCGCTTCTCGAGATAGCGGCGAACGTAGGGTTCCGCCTCGCTCTCCCGCCCGCGCGAGCGCAGATATCCTACGACGAGCTCGCAGCCGGGCATCACCGACGCCGCGTCGGCGTTCATGACTTCCTGAATCCGAGGGATTCCCGCGTCGTCGCCTCGGCCGAGCAGCAGGCGGCCGCACGCGAACTTCGCGCCGAGGTGCTCGGGCGCGCGATTCTCGAGCATGCGATAGAGGTCGAACGCCTTCTCTGCGGTTTCGAGCTCCTCGGTGAGCTGCGCTCGCTCGAAGAGCTCGTCGTCGCCGAGCTCCGCGGGTGGCCGCGACTCGTAGCCCGCGAGCTTCTCGCGGACCGCGCGCACGTGCTCGTGCCGGCGGCGCCACCATTCGGCGACGCCCGTCCGCCAATCTTGATCGAAGCGCGCGACGAGCTCTGCGAGCCGCGGTCCGAGCAGAACCTCGGCCGCGCTCTTGTCGAGCGGCGGCGGCACGGCGGCCGGGACGCCGAGCGCCTGGATGCGGTCGCGGAGAGAAGGATGGGTGTCGGCCGTGCTCGTCCGGCGCGCGAGGGCCTGCTCCAGCTGCTCGGATGCCTCGGGCAGGAAGCCGCGCCGCTCCGGCGCGAGCAGCCCGAGAAAGGGATCGACGGCGGGCACCGGAGTCCGATCCGCGGCCGCGTACACGGCCGGCCAGTAGGTGCGGGAGAGCTCCTCGGCCTTGAGATCGAGCCGCACGAGCGCGTTGCCGAGCGGCTTTGCGCCGACGGCGTCCGCGGCGAGCCGATCCGCCTCGTACTCCTGTCGGCGTGCCTGCACGAAGGAATACGCGGCGAACTTCGGCGCGAACCAGCCGAAGAACGGCACGAACATGAAGCTGCCCCAATGCCGCTGCTGCTGCAAGGTCTCGTTGAGCCGCGCCCACCCCGCGCGCACGCGGTAGATCCACGCGCCGAACCGCCCGTGGGCGCCGGACAAATGGCCGAGCTCATGGGCGAGCACGGCCTTGAGCTCCTTCGGCGCGAGCAGCTGCATGAGCGGCAGGCCGAGCATCAAGTAGTTCTTCTGCCAACCGAGCATGCCGAGCCGCGGGATCTGCACGATGGCCGCATTGAGGTCGTTCGTGAGCAGCACGGCGTGCGTGCGCGGCGCCTTCGTCGCGCGCCGCACCTCGGCGATGGCCGCGAAGAGCGCGGGATGCTCGCGGCGGGTCATCGTCATGCCTTCCGGCGCTTGGAGCTTGACCCAGAGCGACCTCAGCACGGCGCCCATGAGCACGAAGACCGGCACGAGCGCCTTCTTCACGAGCAGGACGAGGCCTTTCGTCGCGATCAGCGCGGTGACGAGCCCTGCTGCGACGGCGACGAGCAGAAGCAGCACGCCGAGAACGTATACGTAGCCGAGCAATGCAAAGGCGGCGAGCCTGAGCTTGTAGAGGGTCGGACGGCGCTCCGCTTCCTTCTCGAGTCGCGCGACGAGGCTCTCGAATTGTGCTTGGGTCATGGCCATTCAGTGCAGTCGCGGCCGCGAAAAGCGGCAACAGCTTACGGATCTCGAGGCGTCCGCGCATGCGATGCGCGTCGCAGCGCAATCGGGCGGTGCCGCGGAGGCCCCGGGGCGGGCGCCGGATGGTCGCGTCGGCGGCTAGCTAAATTCGCCAAAGATTGGCGACGACCCTCATTGCGGGCGGCTGAAGCAGAGGCTAGATAGATGTAAGTCGATGATTCGCATAAAAGTCCCGGAATGGCATGGTCTTGGCAATAGGGCCGCGGAATAACAACCTCGAACACCGCCTGGAGCCGCCATGAGAGTCCTGACCGCCTTGATCGTTCTGGTCGTCCTGGTCCTGATCCTCGGACCGGTCGTCGGTTTCGTGATGGCCGTGGCGATTCCGCTCGGCGGATTCGTCATTTGGCTCCTGCCGATCCTCATCATCGCGTGCTCGGACCGGACGACGGGCGCGGAGAAGCTGGCCTGGATCCTCGCAATCGTTTTCTTGTCCTGGTTCGCGTGGATCTTCTATTTCCTGCTCGCGCCGATCAAGAAGCCGGACCCGTGGCGCCATGCCGCCTCCCGCTCCTATCGACGCGACTTTTATCGATACGACTAAACGAGAGGACGGACGAGCCTGACCATGAAGAAAGCCAAGACCTCGATGAGCCTGCCGACGAAGATCATCGCGTGTGCCGCCGTCGTCGCCTGCGTTGCGATCGGCATCGCAGGGCTCATTCTTCCGATCATCCCGGGCGTGGTATTTCTCGCTGTCGCGGTGCTCATCTGCGCGCGGCTTTCCCCCTGGCTCGACGCGCGGCTCAGGAGGCATCGCGGCATGCGCAGGCACCTCGATCGGAGCGACGCCTTCTTGAGCTTGAGCCTGCCCGCACAAGTGCAGGTCGCCGCGCTTTATTGCGTGAAGCTGCTGCTCGACAGCCTGGCTTTCTTGAGCTCGCTCGTCGCGAAGCTGCGCCGAGCGTAAGGCTGGCTCGCGAAAAAAGCTGCGCCGAGCGGAGGGCCGTCGCGAAGCGAAATCGATCAGAGGGCCCGTCGCGAAGCGAAGTCGATCAGAGGGTCGGTCCCGAAGCGAAGTCGAGCGCGAGGCTTGGGTCCGGAAGGTTGCCGAGCGGGGGCGGAGTTTCGGGACTCCGCCCCGCCTTCAAGCGTCCTACGGGCAGGTCTTCGACACCATCTTGAGCGAGTCGACCATCAGCATCGTCATCTTTTCGTGCTGCATGGTCTTGCCGCTGACGGTCACCTTGTGGCCGTTGTGCGGAGCGATCTTGACCGACGCGCTCGCGAGGTCGAGCGAGGCCGGGGCCTTGGCGTCCTTGGCTTCGGAGCCCGCGGCGGCCGCGTCGCCCGCCATGACGTGCGTGAGCACGTAGCTTCCGGCCGCCTTGCCGGCTTCGACGCAGCCGGTAAACGTCTGCTCGCCCTGATTGTCTTGCGCGCCGGCGCTGCCCGCCGCCAATGCCGCCGCACACGCCATCGCCAACCACGTCACTTTCGTTCGCATCGTTGTTCTCCTAATTGTTGCCGAATCTGCGGCCGCCGAGCTGCGACCGCGGGGAAATCGTCGTTCGGGCCGATCGGACGCGTCCGCACCGCGGCTGCGTCCTTCGACTCGATACGGTACTGCACCATCGTATCGCGTCTATCGCGTCGAAACGCACCGGAGGCCGGCGCGTCCGTCACTAGGCTGCCCATCTTTCGCTCGCACTCGTGTTTTCGGACTTTGTGCGTTCGGAAGTAGGAGCGGCTCATGGGTGCGACCGGCGCTTGGATTATCGTAAAAACTATGCGACAAACCAAAGGCTAAAGCAGGCTTTTTCTGCGCTCGTTGTTTTTCTGCTACGCAACGAAGACGCGTCGGCGTCGGGGGATGTCTTTACAAAGGGGGATACGTTCATGAAGACGGTTTGCCTCGGCCGTAGAACTGCGCTGTCGCTCGCCGTGCTGCTCGCGCTCGGCACGACCACCGAATCGAAGCTATTCGCTCAGCAGCAACCCGCGGGCGGGCAGCAGGGACTCGAAGAAATCACCGTCACCGGCACGCGCATCGCTCGGCGGGACTACGTCTCGCAGAGCCCGATCGTGACGGTCGACTCCGCGGCATTCGATCAACGCACGAGCATCGGCCTCGAGGCTGCGTTGAATCAGTTGCCGCAGTTCTCGACCGTCGGCGCCGGATCGCAGGCCGCCAACAGCGCCGCGTCCACGCCCTTCCCGCAGGCCGGCTCCGCCCCGGGGGCGGCGACCGTGAATTTCCGCGGGCTCGGCACGAACCGCAACCTCGTGCTCATCAACGGCCGCCGCGCGCAGCCGATCAACGGCCTGCTCGTGGTCGACCTCAACACGATTCCCTCCGTGGCCGTCGATCGCGTCGAAGCCATCACGGGCGGCGCGGCCGCCGTTTACGGCGCCGATGCTATCTCGGGCGTCATCAACGTCATCACGAAGCGGGACTTCGAGGGTCTCGAGCTCCGGGCGCAGTCGGGCATCAGCCAGGAGGGCGACGGCAAGCAGACGTCGTTCAGCGGGATTTTGGGGGCCGCGTTCGATGACGATCGCGGCTCCGTGATGCTCGGCGCGGATTACACCAAGCGAGACATCATCTTCTCCAGGGACCGTGATTGGGTCGTCAGGGGATGGCACGATCCCGGCACCTCCGCCGGCGGCATCGGTAGCTCGAACCTCTCGCAATACGATCCGGCGCGCGCTTCTTTCTGCGCCAAAGCTCCGCAGCCCGGGCAACCTGTTCCGGCACAACAGTTCCAGGATTGCGGCCAGCCATCCGTCTTCGTGCCGAACCGTCCTGCAGCCGGCTTTTTTCCGCCGGCCGTGACGCGGCCCTACATCATCGATCAGAACGGCAACATTTTCGACGCCCAGGAGCCGTTGAATCCGGCGCATCCGTATACGGGGCCCCTCGGCGGCGACTCGACCTTCAAGATCAACCCCGACCGCACGCTCGGCTACTTCGATCCTGCGCACAGCTACCTGCAGCTGCCGCTCGAGCGCTACGCGGTCTTCGGCTCCGGCCGCATCAAGTTGACGGACAAGATCGACGTCTTTTCGGAGTTGCACTATTCGCAGACGTTCGCGACCTCCAGCGGGTTCGTCTCCGGCGTCTTCAACGTTTGGTCGCCTACTATCCCGTACAACCACTTGTACGACGATCCGAACTCTCCGACGTTCGGGCAGCCCCCGCCGCCGAACCCCGGCGAGGCGCCGATTACGCGGCATCCCGTGCCCGCGACGCTCGCCGCGCTGCTGAATTCTCGCCCGTTCCCCGACGCACCGTGGACCTATGTGGGCGGTCTCGACTACCTGCCGAATTTCACGACCGAGACGACGAGCAACGTCTACCAAGTCATCGGCGGATTGGAGAGCGACTTTACGGTCAGGGACAGGGACTGGAACTGGACCTTCTACGCCTCGCATGGCAACACGACGGTAAACGCGCGACAGCCGGAGGGCTTCCCCTCGCTCGAAAGGCTGCAAAACCTGTTTAACGCCGACATGTACGGCCAGAATTTCGACATCTCGGGCTTGCCGGGCTTCTCTCCGGTCGCCGTGACGGGGCACTGCACCTCGGGATTGCCGATCTTCAATGCAGACGGCAGTGTGAACGATACGCCCACGGTCTCGCAGGACTGCGCGGACTACGTCGTCCTCCGAATGAACAACATCTACGGTCTCCAGCAGGATATCGTCGAGGGCACGGTAACGGGCGGTCTCGCGAATCTGCCGGGGGGGACGCTGTCTTTCGCATTCGGCGCAAACTACCGGCGCGAGCATTTCACGTTCGATCCCGACTCGGGCTACAACGCGAACCAGGATTTCCCGAACGTCGTGCAGAACGTCATTCTGCCCGTTGCGGTCGACGGCGAGACGAGCGTGACGGAGGTCTACGGCGAGCTGTCGATTCCGCTCGTCAAAGACAAGAAGTTCGTGCAGTCGTTCGAGATCGACCCCGGTATCCGCTACTCCGACTACGACACCGTGGGCTCGGTCAATACCTACAAAGTCATGGCGGACTGGCGCGTCAACGACAAGATCCGCTTCCGCGGGGGCCACCAGTTCGCGAACCGCGCGCCGAACGTGACCGAGCTCTTCACGCCGAAGGGCGGAAGCCAGCTCGGGGGCGGCAACGATGCCTGCGCGTACTATCCGACGGGCAATGCACTCACGCCGACGTGGGGCAATCGCCCCGAGAATCCGAATCGCCTCAACCTTCAGGTGTTGTGCCAATACCTGATGACGCGGGAGGGCGCGCCGGCGTCGATCTACGAGCCCGGACAGCCCAGTGCGGACAACTACAACTTCAACGTTTTCGGCGGCACGACGGCTTTCCCGTTCACAATCGGCATTACCGAGGGCAACCCGGACCTCGACTCCGAGGAGGCCAATACGTACACGTGGGGCGTCGTGCTGAATCCCGTCGAGCGCCTCACGTTGTCCCTCGACTGGTATCAAATCAAGCTCAAGAACGCGATCGGCATTCCGACGCACGATGCGGTCTACCAGCAGTGCATGGACGCGCAATACAACCCGCTGATCGGCGACGCGCCGGGCTCGCATACGGGCCCGGAGCTTGCGGCCGGCAATCCGTTCTGTGCCCTGATTCAACGCGAATTCGTGGGCGGACCTCCCGGCACGCCCGGCAATCTCGGCGCGGACCGCAAGTACAGCGCGCGCTACATCAACCAGGGCGGCATCGAGACGCAGGGCTACGACCTGCAAGTCGACTGGGGCACGGGCATCGGCGACGCCGGGAATTTCAACATGAACATCCAGGCGAACTTCCTCGACAAGTACGCGACCTCTCCGTTCCCTGGCGCCGCTTTCATCGACTACACGGGGACGACGACGAACTCCTCGTACGACCTCGTCACGCTCTCGAACTTCACGTACTCGAGAAACGCGATGGTCGTGGGTCTGCGGTGGCAGCATCTGCCGGAGCTGGATCCGGCGCCCGACGCCGCCGGGAACGCGCTCGGCGTCGATTCGCACGATCAGTTCGATCTCTACGGAAGCTGGTCGTTCGGCGAGCGCTACCAGCTCCGCGGAGGCATCGACAATCTGCTCAACGCGGATCCCGAGTGGGTCGGAAGGACCACGACGAACAACGCGGTCGGCAGCACGTCGCCCGCTTACGATCAGGTCGGCCGGCAGTTCTTCCTCGGTCTTACGGTCACGCTGTAGTCGCCGCAGCCGGTCGCGGCTCGGACGAAGTCTCGCGAGCTCGAGACTTCGTCCGGCTGCGGCCGCGCGGCTTCAGCTCACGTCGTTATACCCGCGGATCGCGGCGACGGCCTGCTTCGGGTCGGCAGCATGCTTCGACGACGTGCCCGTCACCCAGTCGCCTGCCTTCAGCGCCTGGATCTTCGCCGCCGACGTGTCGGGCACGAGGACCTCGAAGCTGATGTAGTTGTCCTTGTCGTCGACCGCGACGAACTGGGCCGGCAGCGAGAGCGCGTCGGCCGGCAAGTTGCTCTGATAGCCGCGCACGACGTCGCGAACGCCGGCACCCCACGTGATCCCGGTCCATACGACCGTGATCGGGTCGCCCTTCATGAGATCGCCGACGACCTTGTTGCCGCTCGGGTTGTCCATGCGGACCTTGACCGTGGCCATCTTCGACGCCTGATCGAACGAGACGAGCTCGGCCGACCAGGTGTACTGATCGTTCGCGTTCGTGCTCGTCTCGCCGGCGGCGAGCGCGCTTTGCGCGAAGCTCGCCCCGACCAGCGATATCAGGGCGGCGGCGAACGCCTGTCCGGCCCGGTCGTGCATCTTCTTCAAGGTTCTTGTCATGACGCCCTCCGTGATTGAGTAGTCCACGTCTCGCGCATAGGGGAAATCCCCGCGCGATCCCAGGGAAAGCGTGCCGAGGCACGTCGTTTCGGACCGTCGTCGGGCGCGGAAAGTTTCGCTGCAGTGGCTTGTCGATTTGGATTCGGCTCGATCGTCGATGACATGAGCCGGCGTGGCTCGTCTCGACGACAGATCGAAGGACGGAGAGAGAACATGAAAGCAGCGCATCCCTATCTAAACTTCAAAGGCAACGCCGAGGAGGCGTTCAACTTTTACAAGTCGGTATTCGGCGGCGACTTCC
>DASTSM010000236.1:0-17190 GCA_035760685.1 Gammaproteobacteria bacterium
TCCAGAAGCGCGCTTCGAAGGACGTGCGGACGCGCGCCGCCTCGTCACGCCAGCGCGCGGCGTCGTCGGCGCGCCCCCGCGCGGCGAGCCAGCCGGCGAGGAGCGACAGCGCGTTGTACCAGAGCGCGTTGATCTCGACGGCCTTCCCGCGGCGCGGCGTCACCACCCAGTCGCCGACCTTCGCGTCCATCCACGTGAGCTGATAGCCGGCCTCGCCCTGTCGCAGCAGCCCGTCGGCCGGGTCGACGCCGATGCCGAAGCGCGTGCCTTCGACGTGACAACGAGCGACGTCGAGCAGCCGCGGCACGAGCCGGCGCAGCGTCGACTCGTCTCCCGTGCGCACGACGTAGCGATGGAGCGCGTGAAAGAACCAAAGCGTCGCGTCCGCCGTGTGGTAGACGCCGGTCTTCTCGCCCTCGGGAAACAGGTTCGGCAGCAGGCCGTCGCGAATGTAGTGCGCGAACATCCGCAGGATGTAGCCCGCTTCGGCGTCGCGCCCGGTCGCGAGCGCGAGCCCTTCTAGGCTGATCATCGTGTCGCGGCCCCAATCCGTGAACCAGTGGTAGCCCGCAATGACCGTGCGGACCTCGTCGCCTTCGGCGCGCGCCCGGGCCGTGTCCTCGGTCCGCCCGACCGGCCTCACGAGGAACTGATCCGCGGCCAGCACGAGCTCGGCCGCGATGCCGTCGCGCGCTTCGGGAGGCGCCGTCTCGAGAAGCCGTGCGCGGCGCGCGCGCTCGGCCTTCAATGCGTCGGCGGGCGCGAGCGCGGCTGCCGCATCCCACGCCTCGGTCGTCGCCACGAGCGCGGCCGCGCCTTCGGCGCTCAAGTCGACGCGGAAATATCCGGGCGACCAAACCGCGCCCTCGTGCGCATAGCCGCGCTCCGCCTCGCGCGCATACTCGACCTGGAGCACTCGACGCTCGATCGTGAACGCCGCGCGCCGGCCCTCGAGCATGAGGCGCAGCGGCGGCAGTCCGTCGCGGCCGATCTCGAAGCGGCCGTCCGCCTCGACAATGCGGAAGCCGCCGGACGGCGGCTCGTCGACCTCGGCATCGTGAGAGCGGTTCTGCACGCAGACCCTAAGCTTGAGGCGCGACGGCGAAGGGCCCTCGATCTGGCGATACAGCACGTGAACGGTATTCTGCTCGTGCGTCAGCACGACGCGCTTCTCGACGGCGATTTCGCCGATCTCGTAGCGCCACACGGGCAATCCGAGCTCGAGCCGAAACTCGACGAGCGCGGCTTCCTTGTCCGGCGCGCGTAGCGTGTCCTCTTCTTCGATGCGCTCTGCGCCGGCGCGCTCGCTCGCTCGGCCCGAGCCGCTCGCGGCGGGCGCGGGTCCGAGCCGGCAAAGCGTGCCGTCCGGCAAACGCAGCCGCTCGACGAGGTGCGACAGGAGCATGCGCCGCCCGAGCGGCGCCGGCAGCGCGGCGATGAGGAGGCCGTGGTAGCGGCGAGTCGCGGCGCCCGAGATCGTGCCCGAGGCGTAGCCCCCGAGGCCGTTCGTCACGAGCCATTCGCGCGCGAGCGCCTCGCGGCGCGCGGCCTCGTCGAGCGCGCGCATTTCGATTCTTCTCGCCGAGAGCACGCGCGGCTTCAGCAAGGCGCGTGCCAAGCGCCAAGGATCAGATCGAGTCGCCGGCGGACGGCGCCGTGTAGCGCCGCCGCACGGCTTCGGCGATACGCGTGCGGCTCTGCCGCGCGTCGAGCCGCTCGTCGCCCTCGATGGCCTCGGCCTCGCGCGCGAGCTCCTCGTCCTTGATGTTCCGCCGAAACCACTCGGAGTAGTCGCGCTTCTGTCGGTGGTGATCCCACGTGGCGTCGTCGACGCCGGCCGCCATCTCGAGGAACTGCATGAGGTTGTGAGCTCGGAGCTTGAGCTTCCCCGATGGCCCCCGAAAGTAGAAGCTCCTGTCCTCGCCGAGATTCCCTTCGGCGTACTTGCGCGTGTGGCGCTGGTGCGAATGAACGGGCTCGGGCGCGCGCAGAACGTACGGGGCGCCGAGGCCGACCGCCCAGAACAGAATCTGATCGTCGCTCGGGCGCGGCGCGGGAGGCGGGCTCCCGAGCCCGGCGGCTCCGCAGAACTCCGCGACGAACTCGCCGGCGTGGGGGCCGACCGCGATGAAGGTCCGGACCGTGCGCAATACGGCTTCCGAAAGCGCTTTCGGATGCACGGTGATCAGAATGACGGACGGCAGCTCCTCGGGCAGCACGCTCTTGACGTCGCCGCGGCCGGCCGGAAGGAGGTGGTGCGCTTCGTCGACGACGAGCCAGTGAGGGCGTCCCGTTCGCGCTCGAATCGATGCGATGCGCGGCAGCAGCTGCGCGAAGTATGCGGGACGTTCAGCCGCCGTCAGCGCCTGGGTGTTCACGACGACGTTCGCGCCGAGCCGCTCGACGAGCGTCAGCACCTCTTCGGTGTGCGGCGGCGACGTCGCTTCTCCGACCGCTACGGCGGGCTCGAGCGCGTCGTAGTCGCCTTCCGGATCGAGCACGCAAAACTCGAAGCCCGCCTCTGCGATCTTCTCGATGAACGCGATCGCGAGCGTCGACTTGCCGATGCCGGACTGTCCCGCGACAAGGACGCTTCCGCCCGTCGGCTCGAGCAGCGCCTCGCGGCCCTGCGCGTCGCCGCCGATGCGCACACTCTGCCGCCTCGGGATCAGCGCCGCCTCGTCCCGGAGCAGGCGCTCGACGAGCTCGACGACGCCGGCACCGCAATGGCCGTCGAGCACGATGTCGGCAGCGCCGCGGAGCATCGATAACGCGTTCGCGACGGCGGCCCCGCAACCGCAGGCGCGAAGCAGCGCGTGGTCGTTCTCGGCGTCGCCGACGGCCACGACGTTGTGCGCGGACAGTCCGACGTCGGCGAGCGCCGCGAGCAGGCCCGTCGCCTTGTTGACGCCGGAAGGCAGCACCATGACGGAGCCCTTGTTGAAGATGATCTGAAGCTCCAGCCCGAGGTCGTGGATTTCCTCGAGCACGGCGCTTTCCTCCGGCTCGAGCGTCGCGACGATGCACCGCCCGACGGATAGCGGCTCGACGCGCCGCTCCTTGAGACGCTCGATGAACAGCGCAGGCGGCGGCTCCGCGAGCAGCCGCTCCTCGCGCGTCGCGGGGTTGTAGAGCAGCGCGCCGTTCTCCGCCACGACGCGGTCGAACAGCGAGAGGTCTCCGAAGACGCTCTCTAGGTCGGGCAGCTGACGTCCCGTCACGAGAAACAAGCGGCGGCCGCTGCTTTTGACGCGCGCGAGCGCGGCGCGCGGCGCCTCGTCGACGATGCCGCCGTGCGCGAGCGTCTCGTCGTAGTCCGTCGCCAGGGCTAGGAAGTACATCGGCGATCCGTTGCGAGGGCTAGGACTGCATCAGGAAGTGCATCGCCTCGCCGCACGCCCGGAGTCCGTCGTAGAGCTCATGAGCCGATGCGAGGCAAGAAGCGCGCCAGCGCAAATGCGGAGATCACGCTCCCGCCGGCGCCTCGGCGCCTTCGATCGCGCGGCGAAGAATCGAGAAGGCGACGGGCTTCGTCAGGTGACGATTGAAGCCCGCTCTCTCTGCCGCGCGCCGATCCTTGTCGCGTCCAAAACCCGTCAGCGCAATGAGACGAATGCCGCGCAGCGCCGGTGTCGCGCGCGCGCGCCGTGCGATCTCGTATCCGTTCATCCCGGGAAGATCGATGTCGAGAACCGCCGCGTCGTGCCGCCGCGTCATGAGCTTCGCGAGGCCGTCGACGCCGTCCGCCGCGGTCTCGACGTCGAAGCCGGAGGCCTCTAGCAGCATGCGCAATCCTTCGCGCGCATCGTCCTCGTCCTCGACGACGAGGATCCGAGGCGTGCGGTCGCGCGCCGCTGCGCGACCGAGCGAGTCTCGCCGATCGATCTGCCGCGACGATTTAATGCCATCCAATGGCTTACGCCTTATCATTAATCTATTTTCCAAGTCTCCGGGGAGGCGCGCAAGCGTCTCTTGTCATCTCTCGTCTTCGATTGCGCGCGAGGTCAGCGCACTCTCACCGCCGTCGATCGCTCCGTGTTGCCGCCGTCGGGCTTTCGCGCTTCGCCGCCCGCGAGCGGGCCGCCGTCGACGAAGGTGGCAGACGCGGCATCGTCGAGCCGCCAGTCGATGTCGCTCAGGGTCCCCGCGGACGCCTCTCCCGACGCGGCCTCGAAGCGATTGCCGTCGACGACGACGAGCAGATGGACATCGGGCCGCCGCAAGGTCGGCTCGATTCGCAGCTTCTCGAGGCAGCGTCGATCCGCGAAGGCCAAAAGGTCCCAAGCCGGATGCTCGTCCGTTCGATGGCGCATGAGCCAGACCTGATCGATGCCGGGACAGGCTTTGCGAAGCTCGTCGACATGCATGCCGACGTCCTCGGGAAGCTGCGACGCACGCGGGCTCACGTTGGGCACGGCTGCTCTGAACCTCGGTCGTTCGTCCTTGTTGGATTCGCGCTGGTGGCGCCGTCCCGGCGCGTAGGCTCGCAGCGAACGGCGCTTTTTCGCCAGCAAGATGCGTGCCAGTGGCATGCGCGGAACCGAACGCCCCCTCCTGCTCCCTCAGAGCGACAAAGGGCGTTCGTTGGTCGTTCGGCTCAGTTGGAACCGTACGCGAAATGGTGCTCAATAGCGCGTGAGGGCGCGCGAGCGCCTGACCGACGCCCGCCTCATCCGAGAGACTCACGCCATGCCGGACATCGTCAACCTGCCAGCCAACTTCATCGGCAAAGACGACGAGCAACGGCTCGAGAGCTTCGGCGGGCACCTGATCGCGCACGGTTGCGCTACGCGCTGGCACTGGAATCGAGAGGGCGGCATCGACGTCGCGTTCGACGTGTTCCGCGGCGGGTCCGAAGAGCGGCTCTTCGTTTCGATTTCCCGCGATCGACAGCACGACAAGTTCATCGCGAGGAACGCGCGCGGCCGGCTCGTCGCCGACGGCCCGCTGGATCACGTCATGGCCGTCGTCGACAAGCTCGCCCGCTCGTCGCATCGCGACGAGCCGGCATGAAGGCGGGAGTGACGCGCCGTTAGAGACGGGCGCAGCGGCCGGCACGAGTCGGCGCGCGCCCACCTGTCGAGACGCTCGCGCATTCGCAGCCCGACCGCTTTCAAGACGTGTGCGATTTAAACGCTCGATCGGCTTTCGCCGCGAGGTAGAAGTCGCTTTCGGTCAAGCCCTGAATCTTGTGCGTCCAGATCTCCACGCGGCATTCGCCCCACGCGACATGGAGATCGGGATGATGCTTCTCGGCCTCCGCGATTTCGCCGACGCGATTCGCAAAGGCCAGCGCCTCCGCAAAGTTCTTGAACTCGAACGTCCTCTCGAGATGCCCGGCCTCGTTCAAGCGCCAGCCCGCGTCGAGTTGCCGCAGCATCTTCTCCGCTTCCGAACGCGGCATCGGCGGCACTCCGCCGCGGCACGGCACACACGCATTGTCCGCGAGTCCCATACGAGACCTCCTATCGAACCCTACATCCCAAACTTTAGACACTCGAGTGTAGATCTTGCAGGCGGCGGCCGCTTCTCTGCCGGAGAGCGGTGAAGCGACGCCGCGCGTATCCGGCGCGTACGCCGTGGAGATCCCGTGGCATGCATCTTGCTCGCCTAGCCGATCGCGTACGCGCTCGCGCATGGGGAATCGGCAAGGATGAATCGAATCAGGAGGAGGCTCGAGCCTCTGTGGGCCGCGTCCGTGCTCGCCGCCGCCGTCGCGGCTGCGCCGGCGTTCGGGCAAACGCCGGCCGCAGGCGCGCGAGCGCCGGCCGCGCAGGATGCGCAGTCCGGCGCGGCACGCGAGAACGGCGCGCATCAGGAGCACGGTGCCGACCGCGAGAGCGCGGCCAATCCGTTTCTCGGACCTCATCCGACGTTGGCCCCGCTGCTGCGCGCCGTGACGCCTGCCGTCGTCAACATCTCCGTCGCGAGCCCCGCCGCGCCCGCAGCGCCCGAGGGCGGGACGCCGCAGCCCGATGAGAGGCAACACCCCTTCTTGGATGTGCCCGAACAGGGTCCGCAGCAGAGCGTCGGCTCCGGCGTCATCGTCGATGCGCGCCGGGGACTCATCGTGACCAACGCCCACGTCGTGAGCCAAGGCCCCGATATCGTCGTGACCTTGGCCGATCGTCGGCGTCTCAAGGGCACGCTCGTCGGCAGCGACGAGGCGACCGACATCGCCGTGCTCAGCGTGGACGCGCCGAGCCTGACGGCCGTCCGCTACGGCGACTCGACGAAGCTCGAAGTCGGAGACTTCGTCGTCGCGATCGGGAATCCGTTCGGCCTCGGTCAGACGGCGACCCTCGGAATCGTCAGCGCGCTCGGTCGAGGACTCGACATCGAAGGTTACGAAGATTTCATCCAGACGGACGCCTCGATAAACCCCGGCAACTCCGGCGGCGCGCTGCTCGATCTCGACGGCCGCCTCATGGGAATGAACACGGCCATCGTCTCGCCCGGCGGCGGCAACGTCGGGATCGGCTTCGCGATTCCGGCCGAGATGGTTCAAAGCGTCGTGACGCAGCTCGTCGAGCACGGCGAAGTGCGCCGCGGACGTCTCGGGGTATTCATCCAAGACGTGACGCCGGGTCTCGCGGAGGCCCTCGAGCTCGGCGCCGACCGAGGCGCGCTCGTCACCGAGATCGAGCCCGGCTCTTCCGCGGCGACGGCCCGCATCGAGGTCGGCGACGTCGTGACGGCGGTCGACGGCAAACGCGTCGAGACGGCGACGGAGCTGCGCAACAGCATCGGCCTCATGCCGCTCGGCGCGACGGTCGAGCTCACGCTGCTGCGGAACGGACAGACGCGGACTCAAGAGGTGCGCATCGGCGAGCCGCAGCCCCAGCTCTCGGGACTTGAGATCGAGCAGATTCCGGGGGCCGAGTTCGCGGACGTCTCGCCCGGAGAAGACACGCGCGCAGGAGCCGCGCAAGGAGCGCGCGTCACGGCGGTTCAGCCGGGCAGCGCCGCCGAGCGCATCGGGCTCAAGGCGAACGACGTCGTCACCGCCGTCAACCGCAAGTCGGTGAGCTCGGTCGAGGAGCTCGCCGCGGCGATCGCGGACGCCGGCGATACCGTTGCTCTGCGCGTCGAGCGCGACGGGCGTCCCGCGTACGTGTTGATTCAATAGACATCGCATCGGTCGGTCTCGACCGAAGGAGAGTGAGAGTGAGCATGCAGCGATCAGCGGAGCAGCGACGGGCGACGAGAAACGTCCCGCGTGCGGTCGAGAGCCGAGTGCCCGCGGAAAGGACGACGCCCGCGCGCACGCCGCCGTATGCGGTGCAGACGAGCGAGCGTTTCGGCCCGACTTACGGCTGCGTGGAATGGTTCGACTACAACGGGCCCATTCCGGACGAAAAACCATTCCGGCAATGAGCCAGTCTCGTTAAACGGATGCGTGCAGCAGAGCGGAACGCGTTGTTGATGGACCGCGCGTGGCATGCTCCTTGCATCGCGCCCTTTCGCCACGGAAATTTTGAGGAGAAGGATGGTGCTGAACAACAAATGGCTGCGGCGAGGCGGCACGCTCGCGTCGTTGACCCTTTTGGGGCTCATCGCGGGCTGCAACGCCAATAACCAACCGGGACAGGATCAGAACGGCAATCCGAACGCGGCACCTGGAAATCAGCCGCCGGACGTTCAGCAGCCCGCCCCGAACGAGTCTCCCAATGGCGGAGCCGGTGCGCCGAACGAAGCCGCTCCGCCGCCGAACGACAATCTGGGCGGCCAGCCGAGCCCAGGCGCCGGAGCCAGCCCGGGCGCGGAGCCGACGCCGCCCCCGGCCGCTCCCGAGTCGAGCGGCGGCGCCCGCCCGCAGCAGTAGCGCTTGCGGTCTCCTGACCTCGGCGGTCGGTCGCAGGGCCGGCCGCACCGAGGTCGGCGCGTGCTCAGCTGGCTCCTTGGGCGCGAGCGGCGGCCGCTGCTGGCCCTGCTGTTGTTGGCCGGAGCCGCGTGGGCCTTCGCCGAGCTCGCGGACGAGGTCTCGGAAGGCGCTACGCGAGCCGTCGACGTCCGCCTTCTGTTGCTGCTCAGGACGGCTGGGGATCCGGCCGATCCTATCGGCCCGCCGTGGGCCGAGGAGCTCGGCCGCGACGTGACGGCGCTCGGCGGCGTCGGCCTCCTGACCTTCATCACGCTCGCGTCCGCGGGATTCGTCGCTCTGCAGGGACGCCCGCGTCTTGCCGTCTATCTGCTCGCTTGCACGGGGAGCGGCATGCTCGTGGCGAGCCTGCTCAAACTGGGGTTCGACCGCCCGCGCCCCGAGCTCGTGCCGCACGGCCAAGCCGTCTACTCGAGCAGCTTCCCGAGCGGCCACTCCATGATGTCGGCCATCGTGTACCTCACGCTCGGCGCATTGCTCGCAGCGGCGCAGCCGAACCGCCGGCTCAAGGTCTATCTGATCTCGCTCGCGGTCCTCCTCACCGTGTCGGTCGGCGTCTCGCGCGTTTATCTCGGCGTGCACTGGCCGACCGACGTGCTCGCGGGGTGGACTGCGGGTGCCGCATGGGCGTTCGCGTGCTGGACGATCGCCCGCCGGCTCCGGAGACGGGGGCGCGTCGAGTGACGCTTTGCGTCCAACGGTTGTAGCGCATCCCGCCTACGCCCGCAGCCGCGTTCGAGCGGCATAGGAGTTGCAGCGTAGCGTGCGCTCATTCAACCGACGACAAGGACGAGGAGATCGGAGATGGCCAACGATTTGCGCGGAAAACGCATTGCATTCCTCGCGACGGACGGAGTCGAGCAGGTCGAGCTCACGAAGCCCTGGGACGCCATCAAAGGCGCAGGCGCCGACGTCGAGCTGCTCTCGAACAAGAGCGGCGAGATTCAAGCGATGAATCACATGGACAAGGCCGAGAAGTTCGAGGTCGACGGCAGCGTCGCCGACGCCGACGTCGCCGACTACGACGGCCTCGTGCTGCCCGGCGGCGCGATGAATCCCGACGCTCTGCGCATGAGCCCCGAGGCGGTGGGATTCGTGCGTCGATTTTTCGAGCAAGGGAAGCCCGTCGCCGCGATTTGCCACGCACCGTGGATGCTCGTCGAAGCCGACGTGGTGCGCGATCGAACGCTGACGTCGTGGCCGAGCCTGCGGACGGACGTGCGCAACGCCGGCGGGCGTTGGGTCGACGAGGAGGTCCACGTCGAGCGCGGCCTCGTGACGAGCCGCAAGCCCGCGGATCTCGACGCGTTCTGCGCCAAAGCCATCGAGGAGTTTCGCGAAGGCCGGCACGCGGGCCAGGCCGCTTGATGCGCGCATCGCGGCGCGCGGCGCGCCTCGCCTACTCCTTCCCGCCGCGATCGCCGAGATAGTCGAGCGCGGCCTGCGTTCCTCCGGGCCGATGCGGCACGCCCGCGAGCTTGAGGCCCATCTCGACTCCGGAAAGCGTGCCGGCGAGCATCAAATCGTTGAAGTCGCCGAGATGACCGATGCGAAAAACCTTCCCCGCAAGCCGTCCGAGCCCGGTGCCGAGCGAGAGATCGAACGCATCGAGAATGATGCGCCGAAGCTCGTCGGCGTCGCTGCCTTCGGGCACGAGCACGGCCGTCAGCGAAGCGCTGTACTCTTCGGGGTCTGCGCATAGGACTTCGAGTCCCCATGCGCGCACCGCGCGGCGGGTCGCCTCGGCGTGCCGCAGATGCCGGGCGAACACGGCGGGCAGCCCCTCCTCGAGCAGCATGCCGATCGCTTCGCGCAAGCCGTAGAGGAGATTGGTTGCGGGCGTATACGGGAAGAAGCCTTTGCGGTTAGCGGCGAGCATGTCGCCCCAATCCCAGTACGAGCGCGCGCTGCGAGCCTGCTTGCTCGCCGCGAGCGCTTTGCCCGAAACGGCATTGAACGACAGGCCGGGCGGAAGCATGAAGCCCTTTTGCGAGCCCGCGACCGTCACGTCGACGCCCCACTCGTCCATTCGGTAATCGATCGACGCGAGCGACGAGATCGTATCGACCATGAGCAGCGCCGGATGCCCGGCGGCGTCGATGGCCTTGCGGATGTCGCCGATGCGGCTTACGACGCCCGTCGATGTCTCGTTGTGGACGACGCAGACGGCCTTGATCTCCCGGCCGCGATCGTCGGCGAGACGGCTCTCGACGGCGCCGGGCGGCGCTCCGTGCCGCCAATCGGTCGAGATGAGCTCGATCTCGAACCCGAGCCGCTGCGCCATCTGCTGCCACAGCGCGGCGAAATGCCCCGTCTCGCACATGAGGATCTTGTCGCCCGGCGACAATGCGTTGACGAGCGCCGCTTCCCACGCGCCGGTCCCCGATGCGGGATAGATCACGACCGGCTGCTCGGTTTTGAAGATTTTGCGAATCTCGGATTGCACCTCGAGCGCAAGCGACTGAAACTCCGGCCCCCGATGGTCGATCGTAGGGCGGCTCATCGCACGGAGAACGCGCTCCGGAACGTTCGTGGGACCGGGGATCTGAAGGAAGTGGCGGCCGCTGCGGCGAAACATCGTTTTTTCCTCTCGGCCGGCTCGAAAGCAGCCGGCTCTTGCGCGGGACGGCAGCATACCTCCCAACGGCTTCGCGCACATCCCCGCTCGCTTCGCGCCCGAGCGGGCGGCGCCGCGGGCGCCGCCGGCCGTGATGCGCTATCCTTTCCCGCGGCGCCGACGGCAAGCGTAAAGACTCGAGCGCGCGGCCGCAGGGCGGCCCACAGGAACCGATACACGGCCAGCGCGTACTAGATGTTTGCCTCCATAAACCGGTCTGTCCGCTACAAGATCGTGGCGGTCATACTCGCGACCACGCTCGCCGCGCTGCTCGTCTCGACCGTCGCGCTGCTGACGTACGAGGCGAGAAGCTTTCGTCAATTTCTCATCAGCGACGCGACGACGCAGGCCGACATCATCGCGACCACGAGCGTGCCCGCGCTCGAGTTCAACGATCCCGAGGCGGCAGCCGCGAATCTGTCGCTGCTCGACACGCGCGCGAGCGTGATCGCGGCGGCGATCTACACGAGCGACGGAACGCTGTTCGCGAAGTACGTGCGTAAAGGACGAAAGGTCGACTTCCCGTCCCTAATCCCCGCTCCCGGCACGCAGATCGTGGGCGACACGCTGCGCCTCTTCCATCCGATCATCCACGACGAGCAGCTGATCGGCACCGTCTTCCTTCTCGCGACGAACGATCTGCCCGGCCGCCTAAGAGGGTACGTGCTGATCCTCGCGACCGTCATGCTCGGCAGCCTGCTCATCGCCGCCGTGATCTCGTTTCGGCTGCAGCGCGGCATCTCCGCGCCGGTGCTTGCGGTCAGCGCGGTCGCCCGCAAGGTTATCGAGGACCGCGACTTCACTCTGCGTGCGCAAAAAACTACCGACGACGAGATCGGCGTCCTCGTGGACTCGTTCAACGCGATGCTGAGCGAGGTGGGCCAGACGACGGAGGCCCTCAAGGCGACGAATCGGCGCCTCCAGAAAGAAACGGAGGAGCGGCGCGCTGCCGAGGGGGCGCTGCGCCTCGCCGATCGGCGCAAGGACGAGTTCCTCGCGACGCTCGCGCACGAGCTGCGCAATCCGCTCGCACCTATGGTCAACGCGCTCTCCATGCTGCACGCGGACGACCCGACCGGCTCGACGCGGCGCAGGGCCGAGGAAATCCTCGGACGTCAGCTCAAGCATCTCGTGCGGCTCGTGGACGACCTCCTCGACGTCTCGCGCATCACGCGCGGCAAGCTCGCTCTGAATCTCAAGCCCGTCGAGCTGCATGCGATCGTCGCGAGCGCCGTGGACACGGTGGCGCCGATCATCGAATCGAGACGGCACGAGCTCGCGGTCGAGCTGCCCGACGAGCCGATTTATTTGCATGCGGACGCGCTGCGCCTGTCGCAGGTGCTTTCGAACCTGCTCAACAATTCCGCGAAATACACGGAGCCGGGAGGCCACGTGCGGCTTGGGGCGAAGCCGCACGACGATCGCGTCGAGATCACGGTCGCGGACGACGGTATCGGAATTCCCCCGGAAACTCTGCCCACGATTTTCCAGATGTTCACGCAGGGCGACGGCTCGATGGAGCGCGCCCAGGGCGGACTCGGCGTAGGTCTCGCCTTGTCGAAGCGGCTCATCGAGCTTCACGGCGGCACGATCCACGCGCGGAGCGAAGGCCCGGGCAAAGGCGCGACGTTCGTGCTGCGAATTCCCACCATCCCGGCGCCCGTCGAGGCGGAGGAGCCTGAGTCGCTCGCAGGACCCGCTAAACGTGCGCATGCCCTGCGCATCCTGCTCGTCGACGACAACGTCGACTTCGTCACGAGCCTCGCGCTGCTGCTCGAGGAGTCGGGACACGAGGTGCGCGTCGCGCACGACGCCGCGGCCGCCCTCCAAGCCGCGGCGGAGCTGCATCCCGAGATCGCCTTTCTCGACCTCGGTCTGCCCGGCGTGAGCGGCTACGAGCTCGCGGCGCGCTTGCGCGAGTCGCCCGCCGGCGCCGATACCGTCCTCGTGGCGCTGAGCGGCTGGGGTCAGCCGCAGGACCGGGTACGTTCGAAAAAGGCCGGCTTCGTGCGGCATCTCGTCAAGCCCGTGGAGTTTCACCAGCTCCTGGCCGTCCTCGAGACGCTGGCAACGGAGGCCTGATTATGGTGGAGTCGAGGTTCGGGCCTCGGGGGGGGCGTACGTCGAGAAGTTCGTTTCCGCGGTCGCGCGGCCGCGTCGCCGCGCTTTGCGGGCCGTCGAGCCCGCGCCGCGCGGTACTGCAATGACGCAAGCGATACGAAGATTCTTCGAGCTCACGCGGGCGGTTGCGCCCGCGCTGCTCGCGCTCGCCTTCGCGTGGGCCGCCACGCGGGCGACCCTGGCGCAGGCGCCGCGTGCCGCCCCGTTAGCCGATGCCTCGTATTCTCAGGCGCAGGTCAAGGCCGCGTTCCTGTACCGCTTCGGCAGCTACGTACGGTGGCCGACGCTCGCAACTCCCGACGACTCGATCACCATCGACGTGCTCGACGATCCGGAAATCGCGGCCGAGCTCGAGAGCTTCGCGGCTGGGCGGAAAATCGAAGGCCGCAGCGTCCGGGTGCGCCGCATCCGCACGATCGAGGCTCTCGCCGACGATCAGATCCTCTTTATCGGCTCGGACGAAAATCCGCGGCTCGATCGGATCATCGAGGCCGTCGGCAAGAAGCCGATACTCATCGTCACGGACGCGCAGGGCGGTCTCGCGGCCGGCGCCATGATCAATTTTCAGGTGCTGGATCAGCGCGTCCGGTTCGAGATCTCGTTGAGCCATGCACGCGCCGCAGGGCTCGACTTGAGCTCACGGCTGCTCGCGGCCGCTATCAAGGTCGAGACCTCGGGCTGCTACGACCAATGCCGCGACACCGCCGGGCCGCCGAGGCAGCTCGCGGAAGACTCGGGCCGGCACGCCGTGTAACACACCGCGCCTCTCCGGTCGCGAGCCGGCGCGCGGCTCGCGTGGCCGGCCCGCAAGCGCTCAGTGTCGCCGGCCGCGCAGCACTTGCTTGTCGAAGTAGAACCGGAGCCCGAGGACGAGGAGGCTCGAGTCGTCGCGATCCGTCGCGTCGAGACTCACGGTCACGGCGTCGGTGATGAACATGTCGCCGCCGAGCGAGAAGGACGAGGAGCTGCCCGCCTGGTCGAGGTTCGTGTACTCCCCGCCCCCGCGGATCTCCCATCCATTTCCGATCGTGTAGCGAAGCCCCGCCGCGACAATCCCGCCGTCGTCGTCCACGCTGCCCGCGCCGAGATTGAGATCCGTGTCGATGTACCCGAAGCGGCCGTAGACGCTGAGCCTGTCGGTCAAGCCGAAATGCGTCCCGACGCCGAAGGTGCGGCGCTCGCCGTCCGCATCGGGCACGTTGTCGAAATCGAACGCCTCGTAGCCGCCGAAGAGATGCACGTGCTTGCGGGCGACCACCGAGAAGTCGATCGCGAGCCCGTTGCCCTTGAGGTCCGGGCCCGGGACGTCATGGCGCACGTCGGTGAGGCCCACGGACAGGTAGTGGTATCTGCTTTGCTCAGAGCTCGACTCCGGTTGCGCGAACGCGATTGCGGGGGCGAACAGGAGCGGCAGCAGGCTGATCCTTCTCATGAGAGTCTTCCTCCAGAACTCCGGGCGCCAGATTAAGTTACAGCCGGCGAGCGGCGCGCGTGCGCGCGTCACACTTCGTCCGCGCCTTCCGTCCTTCGGCTCGCGACCGCGATCCCGTTCCTCAGAACGTCCAGTCGACCTCGGCGTAGGCGCTCCGCTCGATCTGCCCGCCGTCGCCGAACTCGGCGTGCTGGTCGTCATTCAGATTCTGCACGGTCAGCGCGGCGCGAATCCGGGAATTCGGACGCCACGCGAGGCTCGCGTCGAAGGCGGTGTAGCTCGGTACTCCTTGCGCCGGAAGCTCGCCGACATAACGCAGCCCGCCGTAGAAGCTCAGGCGATGCGTCAGGTCCACGAAAGAATAGACCGCCGCCTGGTCCTCCGGGCTGTTTCCGGAGATCGTGGTCATATCCCGGCCGGAATGCCCCGGCTTGTTGTGCAGGTCGAACTCGAGGCGCGAGTACTGGAACTGGAGCGAGACCGCATCCAAGGGACGCCAACGCGCCGCGAACGTACTTCCCCAAGTTCGTCCTTGGCCGCCGTTCGCGAGCACGATCGGCAGCACGATATACGGCTCTGGAGCCGCCGGCACGACGGTCGGAGCGAGCGCATCGTTCGTGAGCAGCCTGTCGTAGTCGTTGTCGAAAACGCTCACGTCGAACGACAGCTGCTCGCCGACCGCGATGCGGTAGCCGATCTCGTAGGCCAGGACCTTCTCGGCCAAAAAATCGGGGTTCCCCGACACCTCGACGTAAAGCGGCAGCGGAAGATTCGGCAAGTCGACGGGCGACGTGAGCCGAAGGTCGTGCTCGATGCGCGCCGGAATCCGCACGGCGCGGGACACCGCGGCCCAAAGCGTCTGGCGCTGCGTACGGAGCCAAGCCATGCGCACGCTCGGTTGATTCTCGAACCCCGTGTAGTCGTTGTGCTCGAGCTTGGTGCCGAGGATCAAAAAGAGCTTCCGCGGCGCAAGCTCGATTTTGTCTTGAAGGAACGCACTGTAGGTCTGGTCCGTGCGCGAAGCGGGCTCGAACGTAGAGAAGAAGGTGTTGCCGATGTCGTCCCCGGTCGACCGGATGCCGGCGCCCCAGATCAAATTGTGCCGGCCGATGAGCTTCAAGTTGTGCTGGAAATCGGCGTTCAGGGTGTCGCGGCGCTCCTCGAAGCTCCCCGGGATGTCTCTCTCGGTATGATCGTAGTAAACCTGAAGCGCCATTTCCGCACCGAGGTGCAGCCGGCGGTGCCAGCGGCCGAGCACGTAGCTGCCGCCGACGTCGATGGTGCCTTCGGCGAACGTGGGCAGCGTGCCGAGCGTGAAATCGCCGCGCAGCAGGTCCGACTCCTTGCCGGAATAGACTTCCCCTTCGAGCGTGACGGTGTCCGTGTCGGACGCGTCGAAGTCCGCGCGAAATCCGCCGCGCGCCATGTGCCAACCATCGTCCGCGCCCGAGGCGCGCACCGACGCGTCCCGATCGAAGTACTTCACGAAGCCGCGGATCGCGCCCGAATCTCCGAGTGTCGTGCCGTAGCGAAGCCCCGCCGTGCCCCGCTCTTCGCCGCCGCCGGCGAGCTTGAGGTACCCGCCCCGAGTCTCCCACGCCGACCGCGTGATGATGTTGATCACGCCGTTGACGGCGTTCGCGCCCCACAGCGTGCCGCCGGGTCCGGCGATGACCTCGATGCGATCGATGTCGTCGAGCAGCGTGTCCTGGACGTCCCAGAAAACGCCTGCATACAAAGGCGAATAGACGCTGCGCCCGTCGACGAGGACGAGGAGCTTGTCCGAGAGGTTGCTGTTGAACCCCCGGATCGAGATCGTCCACGAGTGCGAGCCGTTGCGCGCGACCTCGACGCCGGGGGCGAGCCGCAGCGCGTCCGCGAGCGTCGTGACGCCGGAGCGGCGAATCTCGTCGCCCGTGATCACGAAGGCGGCGGCCGCAGCGTCTTTGAGGCTCTCCTCGCGCCGCGAGACGCTCGTGACCGGCACTCGGCCGAGCTCCTCGATGCTCATCTCGAGGAGGCCCTTGGCTTCCTGCTCCTGAGCGGGCGCCCGCGACACCCAGACGAGGGACGCGGCCGCGCCGAGCGCGAGCAGAGACGAGCGATGCGTGCGGATCATGGCCCGTGATATTGCCGAAGCCCGTAGGACGGAGCAAACGCGGCGGAGTCAGTCGGCGGCTTCCCGGGCATGCTCGCTCGGCCGAACGGCGCTTCCGCGTTGCCTCGCGACGGCTCGCGTGATCTCGGCGCCGAAGAAGAATATGAGCCCGGCGTAGTAGACCCAGACCATGAAAACCACTACCGATCCCGCGGCTCCGAACACGGATCCGATGCCGGCCTGGCCGAGATAAAGGCCGATGAGATACTTGCCGGCCACGAACAGCACGGAGGTGATGACGGCGCCGAACCAGACGTCCCTCCAGGCGATGATCGCGTCGGGAAGGTATTTGAAGATCATGGCGATCAGCACCGTGAAGACTGCGAACGACGCGGCCGCGTTCAGCCCGCGCCAAACGGCGACCTCCGCGAGCCCGAAGCCGGTGAGGTACACCTCGAGCGCGGCGAGCAGCGCGCTGATGATCAGCGAGACCGCGAGCAGAAAGCCGATGCTGAGGATCAGCGCGAACGAGAGCAGGCGATGGCGCAGGAATCCCCACAGCGCATTCGTCGGCTCGGCCTTCACGTGCCAGACATGGTTCAGCGCGCTCTGCAGCTCGGCGAAAACGGTCGTCGCGCCGAACAGCATGAGACCGCCGCCGAGCAGGATCGAGCCGACGCTGCCGCCGATCTTGCTCGCGTTCTCGATCAGCGTCTCCGCGACTCGGGCGCCGTCGGGCCCCGCGAGCGCGCCGATTTGGTCCACGACCTCGCCGCGGACGGCGCCCTTTCCGAAGAAGGCCCCGGCCGTCGCGATCACGATGAGCAGCAGCGGAGCCATCGAGAGCAGCGTGTAATACGCGAGCGAGGCCGCGAGCCTGAACGGCTCGTCGCGATAGAACGCGGCGCCCGACGACGCGAGCACCGACCAGGTGGCCTTGGCCTTGCCCGCGATGTAGCGCAAGCCCCGCATGTGCCTCGTCGCATCCGTCTCTTCTCGAGAATACCCCACGGCCCGAAGCACGGCACGAAGAGAGGGGC
>DASTSM010000237.1:0-3697 GCA_035760685.1 Gammaproteobacteria bacterium
TTCTTCGGAAATCGAGCGATTTTCCGATCCGTCGCCGGCCGCGTCCGAAATTGGGGTCTGACCCCAATTTTCGTGCAGCAGCGTCATGAAGCCGCTCTCGAAGAGCGGGTCGGCGGGGTCGACGTGCGCGCCGGCAAGCGCGGCCTCGGCGCCGGCGGGGACGCCGCCGGCCTCGGCGGCGACGAAGCGCACGCGGCCCGCCGCGGGCACGGCGTCGACGATACCGGGCGCCGCGAGCAGGCGGGCCTGGAGCTCGCGCGCGGTTTCGCCCGCTCGCGGCGTGGCGACGAACGTGCGGCCCGCGGCTCGCGCCGTGATCTCCTGCGGCCGGCCGTCGGCCAGCGCGCGGCCCAAATGCATGACGAGCGCGTGGTCGCAGCGCTCGGCTTCGTCGAGGTACGAGGTGCTGAGCAGCACCGTGAGTCCCTCCGACCGAACGAGGCGCAGCACGATGGCCCAGAGCTCGCGCCGCGAGAGCGGATCGACGCCGACCGTCGGCTCGTCGAGCAGCAGCAGCTCGGGCGCGCGCACGAGCGTGCAGGCGAGACCGAGCTTCTGCTTCATGCCGCCCGAAAGCCGGCCCGCGAGACGCTTTCGGAACGGCCCGAGCGCCGTCATTTCCATGAGCTCCGGGTAGCGGCGCCGCCGCTCGGCGGCGCCGACGCCGTGGAGGTCGGCGTAGAGATCGAGGTTCTCCTGGACGCTCAAGTCCTCGTAGAGCCCGAACTTCTGCGGCATGTAGCCGATGCGCTCCTGCACGGCTTGCGGCTCGGCCGCCGCGTCGAGCCCGAGCACTTCGACGCGCCCGGCGTCGGGCGCGAGCAGCCCGGCCGCGAGCCGGATCAGCGTGGTCTTGCCGGCGCCGTCGGGACCGACGAGCGCCGTCAACGTGCCCGCGCGGGCCTCGAGCGAGACGCGATCGAGCGCGGCGACGCGCTCGCCGGTCTTGCGCTCGAACGCCTTCGAGACCTCACGCGCGACGAGCGGGACGTCCTGCATCGACGCGTCACGCCCCGTTCGACGAGGACAACGACGACTCGCCGCGCGGCGCGCCCGCCGGCACGGACTGATTGAAACGCACGTGGACGGTCGCGGGCATGCCGAGCCGAAGCTCGTCGCTTGCGTCGTCGACGAACACGCGGACCTCGTAGACGAGGCTCGTACGCAGCTCCTGGGTCTGCACCGTTTTTGGCGTGAACTCGGCGACGGGCGAGACGAAGCCGATGCGGCCCTCGAAACGCCGGCCCGGAAACGAGTCGACCTCGATCCAAGCGGCGAGCCCGGGTCGGACCCGGCCGAGATCGGCCTCCGACACGTACGCGCGCACCCACTTCGGATCGACGATCGCGAGCGACAGCACGGGCGTCTGCGGCGACGCCATGTCGCCCGGCTCGAGCAAGCGCGTGCGCACGACCGCGGCGAGCGGCGCGACGAGCACGGCGTCCGCGAGCTGCCGCTCGAACAGGGCGAGCTGCGCCTCGCTCGCGCGGAGCTGCGCCTCGGCCTGCGCGACGTCTTCGCGGCGCGGGCCCGCGACCAGCAGATCGAGCGCCTTCTGCGCGGCGACGGCGCGCGCCGCGGCGGCGTCCATCTCCGCCTTCGCCGAATCGACCTCCTGCTGGCTCGCGAGCTTGCGCGACACGAGCGCCGCGAGGCGCCGATATTGAAGCCGCGCGTTGACGGCATCGGCCTGCGCCGATGCGACGTTCGCCCGGGCCTGCGCGATCTCCTCGGGCCGGCTGCCGTTGTGCATGCGCTCGACGACCGCGCGCTGCGCCTCGACCTCGGCCTTGGCCTGGTCGACCCGCGGCTCGAGCCGGCTCGTGTCGAGCTTCGCGACCACGTCCCCTTGGCGGACGTGATCGCCTTCCTGCGCGAGCACGGCCGCGATGCGCTCGCTGCCGTTGAAGGCGAGGGAGACCTGCCGCAGGTCCACGTTGCCGTAGAGCGTCAGCTCGTCGCGCACCGGCGGGCGATGGGTGAGCCACCACGCGGCGCCGGCGCCCGCGGCGAGCAGGATCACGGCGAGAAAAATGAGTCTGCGCCTCACGCAACGCATGATAATCCTTGAGGTTCGAACATGTGACGTCTCGCGCGGCGCATCTGTGACGCTTGGAGCCGTGCGGCGAGCCGCGGCCGCCGCGGGCAAGGTCGGAATAGGCACCTATCGTCCCGGCTTCGCGCGGGTGTTAGCGTCAAGCGAGGAAACGGCCGGCCTACGCCGTGGGCCCTTGGCAAGACGGAGCGTGACATGTCCGAGACAGCGAAAAGATTCATGAAGAGCGCTTCGGCGCTCTCGCTCGCCGCCTTCATGGCGGCGGCCGGCTTCTCCCACGGGGCCCTCGCGCAAGTGCGGGTCGCCGGCGGCGCCGACGAGGCGTCGCAACCTTCCCAGACCCAGCAGGGCCGCAAGGTCCTCGACCAGGTCAGCGCGGCGTTCGAGCAGGCCGCGGCCACGGTCAATCCTGCCGTCGTTCCGATCTTCAGCGAAGCGAAAGTAGCGGTTCAGAGTCCCTTCGGCGACTCCAACGATCCGCTGCGCCAATTCTTCGGCGATCAGTTCTTCCAGCGCTTCTTCGGCGACGAAGGCGGCGGAGAGCGCACGGTTCACGCTCTCGGCTCCGGCGTCATCGCTTCTTCGGACGGTTACATTCTCACGAACAATCACGTCGTCGAGAATGCCACGATGCTGACGGTCGTCCTGCCCGACGGCAGCCGGAAGCAGGCGAAGACCATCGGTAACGATCCGCAGTCCGATCTCGCGCTCATCAAGGTCGACGCGGAAAACCTTCCGGCGGCGACCTTCGGCGATTCCGACGAGGTCAAGGTCGGGCAATGGGTCATCGCGGTCGGCAACCCGTTCGAGCTGCTGCACACGACGACGGCCGGCATCATCAGCGCCAAGGGGCGCTCTTCGGTCGGCATCACCAACTACGAGGACTTCATCCAGACGGACGCGGCGATCAACCCGGGCAACAGCGGCGGCGCGCTCGCGGACCTCGACGGCCGCGTGATCGGCATCAACTCGGCGATCAGCACGCCGACGGGCGGCAACGTCGGCCTCGGCTTCGCGATCCCGATCAACATGGCGATGAACGTCATGCAGCAGCTCAAGGAGCACGGCAAGGTCGTGCGGGGCTACCTCGGCGTCGTGCTGCAGCCCCTCACGCCGGAGCTGCAGAAGGCGTTGGGGCTTAAGAGCGCGATGGGCGTGCTCATCGGCGACGTGGCGGAAGGGAGCCCGGCCGAGCGAGGCGGCGTGCAGCGCGGCGACGTCGTCACGGAGTTCAACGGCAAGCCCGTCACGGAGGTGACCGAGCTCAGGAACATGGTCGCGGCGCTGACGCCCGGCACGAAGGCGCAGATCGGCGTCGAGCGCAACGGCCGCCACCAGACGCTCGAGGTCACGCTCGGCGAGCAGCCGCAGGAGGCCCAGGCGTCGTCGGCGGCGCCCGGAGAGCAAGGCGGGCCGGAAAACCCGGCGCGGCTCGGCCTCGCCGTCGAGGACCTGACGCCCGAGCTCGCGCAGCAGCTCGGGGTGCAGCAGACCCAGGGCGCCGTCGTCGCGAGCGTGCAGCCCGGCAGCGCCGCCGAGGAGGCGGGGCTTCAGCGCGGCGACATCATCGAGGAAGTCAACCGGCAGAAGATTCGGTCGGCCGAGGATCTCGTCGGGATAGTCCGCTCGCTCAAGAGCGGC
>DASTSM010000238.1:0-9991 GCA_035760685.1 Gammaproteobacteria bacterium
AGGAAAAATGGGGTCAGACCCCATTTTCCGGCGCACGAGGCTTTCGTCTTGATCCCACGGAAAATGGGGTCTGACCCCATTTTCCCGATTTTCCGAGAGGACCGATATGGAAATTAAGCCGGCACTGGTCAAGGAGCTGCGCGAGCGCACGGGCGCGGGCATGATGGACTGCAAGAAGGCGCTCGTCGACGCGAACGGCGACATGGAGCAGGCCGTCGAGGTGCTGCGCAAGTCGGGCCAGGCGAAGGCGGACAAGAAGGCCGCCCGCGTCGCCGCCGAGGGCACCGTGGTCGTCAAGAGCGAAGGAAGCCGCCACGCGATCGTCGAGGTCAACTCCGAGACGGACTTCGTCGCGAAAGACGCCAACTTCCGCCGCTTCGCGGAGCGCGTCGCGGATTCGATCCTGGCCCATTCGCCGGCCGACGCCGTGAGCCTCCTGCGCTCGCCCGCCGACAAGGGCACGCTCGAGGACAGCCGCCTCGAGCTCGTGACGAAGGTCGGCGAGAACATCGGCGTGCGGCGCTTCGAGGTGCTCGAGAGCGCTAACACGGTCGGCAGCTACGTGCACATGGGCCGCATCGGCGTGCTCGTCGAGCTCGAGGGCGGCGACGAGTCCCTCGCGCGCGACCTCGCGATGCAGGTCGCGGCCGCGTCGCCGCGCTACGTCACCCCGGACGAGATCCCGAAGGAGGCGCTCGAGAAGGAGCGCGAGATCTTCCGCGCCCAGGCGTCGCAGGAGGGCAAGCCGCCGCAGATCGTCGAGAAGATGGTCGAGGGGCGGCTCAGGAAGTTCGTCGACGAGGTCACGCTGCTCGGCCAGCCGTTCGTCAAGGACCCCGATCAGCGGGTCCGCGATCTCCTGAAGGCGAGCAAGGCGCGCGTCGTGCGCTTCCTGCGCTTCGAGGTCGGCGAGGGCGTCGAGAAGCAGCAGGTCGACTTCGCGAAGGAAGTAGCCAGCCTCTCGGCCCCGCGTTAATCTAGTCTCCCACGCCGACGGCCGGGCGGCGTTGCAGCCCCGGCCGTCCGATTCTCCAGGGACTGAGGGGGTATGGCGGAACGATCGCCTGCCTATAAGCGAATACTCCTGAAGCTGAGCGGCGAGGCTTTGCTCGGCCGCCAGCAGTACGGCATCGATCCGGCCGTCATCCAACGCGTCGCCTCAGAGCTCGCGGAAGTGCTGTCGCTCGGCGTCGAGGTCGGCCTCGTCATCGGGGGCGGCAACATCTTCCGGGGCGCCGGCCTCGCCGAAGCCGGCATGGACCGGGTCACGGCCGACCACATGGGCATGCTCGCGACCGTCATCAACGCGCTCGCGCTCCAGGACGCGCTCGAGGGCAAGGGCGCGGTCGCGCGCGTGATGTCCGCGCTCCAGATCCACGAGGTCTGCGAGGACTACATCCGCCGCCGGGCCATCCGCCACCTCGAGAAGGGCCGCATCGTCATCTTCGCCGCCGGCACGGGCAACCCCTTCTTCACGACGGATACGGCCGCGAGCCTCCGTGCCATCGAGATCGGCGCCGACGTGCTCATCAAGGCGACGAAGGTCGACGGGGTCTACTCCGCGGACCCGATGACGGATCCGAACGCGAAGCGCTACGGCAGCTTGTCCTACGATCAGGTCTTGACCGAGAGGCTCAAGGTCATGGACGCGACGGCCATCGTGATGTGCCGCGACAACAACCTTCCGCTCGTCGTTTTCAACCTCCACAATGCCGGCGACCTCGTGCGCATCGTCCGCGGCGAGCCGCTCGGCACGCAGGTCGGCAATCAGCTGCCGCGGACGGGGACGAACGTATGATCGCGGACATCAAGAAAGACGCCGAGCACCGCATGCAGAAGACGATCGATACGCTCAAGGACGAGATGCGGCGGCTGCGCACGGGTCGCGCGCACACGGGCCTCCTCGAGCACATCATGGTCGAGTATTACGGCTCGCAGGTCCCCATCCCGCGAGCCGCGACGGTCTCGGTCGAGGACTCGCGCACGCTGACCGTGAGCCCTTGGGAAAAGTCCATGGTCTCCGCCATCGAGAAAGCCATCCTGACTTCCGACCTGGGCCTCACGCCCGTGTCCGCCGGCACCGTGATCCGCGTGCCCCTGCCGCCGATGACCGAGGAGCGGCGCAAGGACCTCGTCCGCGTCGTGCGGCACGAGGCCGAGAACGCGCGCGTCGCGATCCGAAACGTCCGCCGCGACGCCTTGAGCGGCGTCAAGGAGCTGCTCAAGGAAAAGCTCGTGACCGAGGACGAAGACCGCCGCGCCCACGACGAAATCCAAAAACTCACCGACCGCTACGTGGCCCAGGTCGACGCGCTTCTGAAGGAAAAGGAAGCGGAGATCATGGAATTCTAGCCGGCATGGTTGCACGCGCGGCGGAGCCGAAAGAAAACGCGAAATCTCCGAGACACGTCGCCGTCATCATGGACGGCAACGGGCGCTGGGCGAGGCGCCGGGCGCTGCCCCGGCAGGCCGGCCACCGCGCCGGCATCAAGCCGGTGCGCGCGACCGTCGAGTACTGCACGCAGCACGGCGTCGAGGTGCTCACGCTGTTCGCCTTCTCGAGCGAGAACTGGAAGAGACCGCGCGACGAGGTCCGCGGCCTCATGTCGCTGTTCGTCGATGCGCTCGAGCGCGAGGTCGCCGAGCTCGACGCGAACGGCATCCGCCTCAAGTTCATCGGCGACCTGGGCTCGCTGAATCCGCGCCTGCGCGACGCGGTTCGCGCCGGGGAGCTCCGCACGCGAGAGAATACCCGCATGACGCTCGTCGTGGCCGTCGCGTACGGCGGCCGCTGGGACATCGCGCAGGCGGCGAAGCGCCTCGCGCGCGAGGCGGCGGCGGGGCGGCTGGACCCCGAGCAAATCGACGAGGCGCGATTCGGCGCGGCGCTTCAGACGGCCGATCTGCCGAGCGTCGACCTCTTGATCCGCACGGGCGGCGAGAAGCGCATCAGCAATTTTCTGCTCTGGGATATTGCCTACAGCGAAGTCTGTTTCTCGGACCTCCTGTGGCCGGACTTTACGAGCGCCGAGCTCGACCGGGCCTTCGAGTTCTATGCGAAGCGGCAGCGCCGCTTCGGCCGCACGGGCGAGCAGATCGAGGCCGTTCGTTGCTGATCCAGCGAATCATCACGGCGCTGGTCCTCGGCAGCGCCGTCACGGCCGCCGTGCTGTGGCTGCCGACCTGGTTCGCGGGTCTGATTCTCGGCGTGATCTTCCTCGCGGGCGCCTGGGAATGGGCCGGCCTCGCGCGGCTCCACGACGCGCTGCGCGTGCTCTACGTCTTGCTGTTCTTGGCGCTCATGCTGTCGGGGCCATGGTGGGTGCTCCGCAGCGACGTCATGGCCGCGGCCGTCGGCGTTGCCGTGCTCTGGTGGCTCGTCGCGCTCGCGGTCGTGCTGACGTTTCCGCGCAAGCTTCCGCTCGCGGCGGTCGGCGTCGCGGGCTTCGCGGCGCTTCTGCCGGCGTGGGCCTCGCTCACGTACCTGCACGGCAGCTCGCCGAAAGGTCCGGGCCTCACGATGACCGTGCTCGCCGTCGTCTGGGCCGCCGACGTCGGCGCCTACTTCACGGGGCGGGCGTTCGGCCGCGTAAAGCTCGCGCCGAACGTGAGCCCGGGCAAGACCTGGGAGGGCGTGTGCGGAGGGCTCGCGCTCGCCGCGGCCGTCGCGGCGGTCGCCGGTTACTTGCTGGAGACGCGCATCGGCGCGCTCGTGCTGATCGGCGTGGCCACGGCTCTCGTCTCCGTGCTCGGCGATCTCACCGTGAGCGTTTGCAAGCGCAACGTCGGGGTCAAGGACAGCGGCCGGCTTTTGCCCGGGCATGGCGGCGTCATGGATCGCATCGACAGCCTCTCCGCGGCCGCGCCGATGTTCCTGCTGGCCATGGCGTCCGCCGGCATGCTGGCCTGACGCCGCTTTCGCGCGCCGGCACCGGCCTGCCGGCCTCCGCGTGCACGTGCGGAACCGGCGGCGCGGCCGAGGGTCTTTAGGTCAGGGGCCCTGCCGCGCCATCCGTTCGTTAGAATGGACGCCGTAACCACGAGTCCGGCAGCGGGAGGCCGGCCGAGACAGCAAAATATTCATGGATATCCTGTCTTCCATTTTGGCCTTCATTGTCGCCATCGGCGTGCTCGTCGCGTTTCACGAGTTCGGCCACTTCTGGGTGGCGCGCCGCCTCGGCATGAAAGTTCTGCGCTTCTCGATCGGCTTCGGAAAGCCGCTCGCGAAGCTGCGCGGGCGTGCTCCGGACAACACCGAGTACTGGTTGTCCGCGATCCCTCTCGGCGGCTACGTGAAGTTGCTCGACGAGCGCGAGGCGCCCGTGCCCGATGCCGAGCGGTCGCGCGCGTTCAACAATCGCCCGCCGCTGCACCGCATCGCCGTGCTCTTCGCGGGGCCCGGTTTCAACTTCGTCTTCGCGATCCTCGCGTACTGGCTCATGTTCATCGTCGGTGTGCCGTCGCTGAAGCCGTACATCGGCGACGTCGTGCCGGGGTCGATCGCCGCCGAAGGCGGCCTCGCGGCCGGAGACGAGATCCGGAAGGTCGGCGGCGTCGAAACGGAGACGCTCGAGGACGCGACGCTCGCGATTCTCGACGAGCTGCTCGACGACGGCCGCATCCCGATGACCGTCGTCGGTCGCAACGGCGAGACGCGGCGCGTCGAGCTCGACGCGCGGGGGAAGGTCGGCGAGCTCAGCGAGCCGGACGCGCTCTTTCCCGGCCTCGGGCTCGAGCTCGGCCCGGTGATGCCGCCCGTCATCGGCACGCTCCTGCCCGGCGGCCCGGCCGCGGAGGCGGGGCTCGAGGTCGGAGACCGGGTCGTCGCGCTGAACGGCGAGCGCGTCGGCAGCTTCGACGTCCTGAGCCGCCTCATCAAGCAGCATCCGAACGAGACGGTCACGTTGCGCGTGGAGCGCGGCGGCGCGGAGCTCGACATTCCCGTGCAGGTCCGAACGATCGAGCAGGAGGGCCGCACCTATCCGGGCATCGGCGTCGGCGCCAGCGAGGAGGCGAGCCGGGAGCTGCGCAGTCTCGCGACTCGGCTCCTGACCGAGCAGCGCTACGGAGTCGGGCAGGCCTTGGTGCACGGCGCGCAGAAAACCTGGGAGGTCTCCGCGCTGACGGTGCGCATGCTCGGCAGGATGGTCATCGGAGAGGTTTCGGTCCGTAACCTTTCGGGCCCCATCGCGATCGCGACTTACGCCGGCGACAGCGCGCAAGCAGGCATAGGCGCGTTCCTGAGCTTTCTCGCCCTCATCAGCGTGAGCCTGGGTCTTTTGAATCTGCTGCCCGTGCCGATTCTCGACGGCGGGCAGATCGTCTACCAGGTCGTCGAGTGGGTGAAAGGCGAGCCTCTATCCGAGCGGACCTTGATCGTCGGCCAGCAGATCGGCCTCTGGCTCCTCATCGTGCTCATGGGGTTCGTTTTCTATAACGATTTGACGCGAGTGTTCAGCTGATGCGATTCGCTTTTTCGATCCGCTCTCGGGGGGCGCTCGTCGCGCTCGTGCTCGCGGCAGCGGGCTTCGCGCCGGCCACGCAGGCGCAGGAGCTCCCGGCCGGCAACCCCTATCCCTTCGTCGTGCGCGATTTCCGCGTCGAAGGCGCACAGCGAATCTCGGAAGGCACGATCTACAACTATCTGCCGATCAACATCGGCGACACCGTGACCGAGCAGCGCGTGGCCGAAGCGGTCCGCGCGCTCTACGGCACCGGGTTCTTCCAGGACGTCGAGCTGCGCGGGGACGGCTCGACGCTCGTGATCGCCGTGCTCGAGCGCCCCTCGATCGAGGAGTTCACGTTCGACGGCAACAAGGACATCAAGGACGACGACCTCCAGAAGGTGCTGAAGCAGGCCGGCCTCACGAAGGGCAAGACCTTCGACCGGTCCGTGCTCGAGGAGCTGACGCGCTCCTTGACGGAGGAGTACTACAGCCGCGGCAAGTACGCCGCGAAGATCACGCCGACCGTCGAGAACCTGCCCGACAACCGAGTGCGCGTCTCGATCAAGATCGAGGAAGGGCAGAGGGCGAAGATCCGCGAGATCAACATCGTCGGCAACAAGACTTACCCGGACAAGGACATCCTCGATCAGTTCGAGCTCAAGACGGGTCATTTCCTCTCGTTTATCAAGAACGACGATCGGTACTCGAAGGAATCCCTCGAAGGCGACCTCGAGAAGCTGCGCTCCTACTACATGGACCGCGGTTTCGCCGATTTTCGGATCGACGACACGCAGGTCGCGATCTCGCCGGACAAGCGGGACATCTTCATCACGATCGGCATCACCGAGGGCGATCGATATACCTTCGGCGACGTCAAGCTTGCAGGCGAGATGGTCGTCCCCGAGCAGGACCTGAGAGCGCTGATTCTCGCGAGGAAGGGGGCGACGTTCTCGCAGCAGCTGCTGACCGTCACCGAGAAAGCCATGAATTTGCGGCTCGGCGAGGACGGCTACGCGTTCTCGAAGGTACAGTCCGTGCCGGACATCCACGAGGACACCAAGACCGTCGACGTCACGTTCTTCGTCGACCCCCAGAACCGCGTCTACGTCCGGCGCATCAACTTCACGGGCTCGGACAGCGTCGAGGACGAGGTCTTCAGACGCGAGATGCGCCAGATGGAGGGCGGCTATCTCTCGAACGATCTGCTCGACCGCTCGAAGGTCCGCATCCAGCGCTTGCCCTACGTGAAGAACGTCGACTACGAGACCGTGCCCGTCTCGGGCAGCCCCGACCAGGTCGACGTGAACTACAAGATCGAGGAAGGCCTGCCGGGTCAGTTCGGCGGCAGCATCGGCTACTCCCAGGCCCAGGGCATCATCCTAGGCGGTCAGTTCGCGCACTCGAACTTCCTCGGCACGGGCAATCGGGTGGCCGTCAATTTGAGCGGTGGCGCCTATCAGAAGATCTACGACGTGAACTTCACGAACCCGTACCGGACGATCAACGAGCTGTCGCGCTCGATCTCGCTGACGTACCAGGACATCACGCAGTTCACGTCGTATACGTCGGATTTCTCGACGACGACGCTCGGGGGCGGCATCAACTGGTCGTACCCGATCTCCGAGACCCAGTACTTCAACTTCGGCTTCCAGTATCAGAGCGCGGAGCTCTTGACGAGCGCGTTCAGCTCGCAGCAGGCCGTCGATTGGGTGCGGAACAACGGCCATCCGTTCTCGGTTCCCGACACGTCGAGCGTCTTCGGCACCGACGTCAAGACCCTCGAGCTCGCGGTCGGCTGGCTCCTCGACAGCCGCAATCGAACGCTGTTCCCGGACGCGGGGTCGCGTCTGCGGTTCAGCCTGAACTCGACGGTCCCGGGCAGCGAGGTCGAGTACTACGTGGCGTCGCTCGACGCGACGAAATACTTCAAGATGCCGGGCCGGTGGAGATTCAGGATCAACAGCGAGCTCGCCTACGGCGAAGCGCTCGGCGACACGACGGCGCTGCCCCCCTTCCGGAACTTCTACGCGGGCGGGCCGGGATCCGTGCGCGGCTTCAAGCAGAGCAAGCTCGGCCCTCTCGACTCGCTCAACAACCCGTACGGCGGCAACCTGCTCGTGACGAGCCAGTTCGAGATCCTCATGCCGACGCCGGCCAAGTTCCAGAACTCGGCGCGCCTCTCGCTGTTCTACGACATCGGCAACGTGTTCTCGACGGGCGGGGTTCAGTTCTATGATAAGCTCGGCGACCCAGTCGATTATGGCTTCGACTATAATCGGCTCAAGCGATCGGTCGGCGTCTCGGTCGAGTGGCTCGCGCCGCTCGGCCTGCTCAGTTTCAGTTATGCGGTCCCGCTAAACGAAGATAAGGAAACGGATCGCTTCTACGGCGACGACGTCGAACGCTTCCAGTTCAACGTCGGACAGGCATTCTAGGAGTCGAGGATTTTGTCAATGATCAGGACACCGAAGAAACTTCGGGCGCGGCGCACCTTCGCATACCCGCTCGGCATCCTCGCGGCCGTGAGCCTTGCGGCGCTCGTTGCAGAGCCCGCGCTCGCGCAGCGCGGCTCGAGCGGGGCCCTCAAGATCGGTGTGATCGACGAGGCGACGCTGCTTCAGCAGGCGCCCCAGACACAAACGATGGCGGATGCCTTGCAGGCCGAGTTCGCGCCGCGGCAGCGTGAGCTCTTGAACATGCAGCAGGAGCTGCAGAAGAAGCAGGACACTTACAAGCGCGATGCGCCGGTCATGGGCGAGTCGGAGCGCGCCGACCTCGAGCGCCAGATCCGGGACGGCGAGCGGGACCTCCAGCGCGCGAACGATGCGCTGCGCGAGGACTTCAACGCGCGGCGCAACGAGGAGATGCAGAAGCTCTCGCATATGCTGGTCCAGGAGGTCGGGGACTATGCGAAGTCCAAGGGCTACGACATCGTGCTCACGAGCGTCGTTTACGCGAGCCCCGGGGTCGACATCACCCAGGAGGTGCTCGGCGTCCTCAAGGACCACGCGCCCGCGAGCAGCAAGAGCGGTTCCAAGGAGAGCAGCTCGAAGGACAAGAAATAGCCCCTCGGGTTTCCTCGCGGCCGCGGGGCTAGAGCCGATTTTCGAGCGAGCCGAAGACGCGCTCGGCGCAGCCGTCGTCGAAGCGCGCCCGGCGTCGTTGCTCGCCTGACCGATGTCCGCGACTCTTCGCGAGCTGGCGGAACGTTTCGGGTGCGTTTTGCACGGCCCGGGCGACGGCCGGGTCGATCGCGTCGCGACGCTCGCGGGCGCCGGCCCCGACGCGCTGACCTTTCTCGCGAACCCTCACTATCGCCCGCAGCTGAGGTCCACACGGGCCGGCGCCGTCGTGCTCGAGGAGCAGTACCTCGGCGAGTGTCCGGTACCGGCGCTGGTCTGCGCGAATCCTTACGCAGCGTACGCGAGGATGGCCGCGTGGCTGCATCCGCCGCCGGCTCCGACGCCGGGCGTGCACGCATCGGCCGTGGTGGCCCCCGATGCGGTCGTCGATCCGGCCGCCGAGGTCGCGGCCCAGGCCGTCGTCGGCCCGGGCAGCACGATCGGCGCGTCCGCCGTCGTCGGCCCGGGCTGCGTCGTCGGCGCGAACGTCTCGATAGGGGCGGGCACTCGGCTCGCCGCGCGCGTCACGCTGCTCGACGGGGTCGAGATCGGCCGGCGCTGCATCGTCCATCCGGGCGTCGTCGTCGGCGCAGACGGTTTCGGCTTCGCCGAGGACGCCGGCATGCGCGTCAAGGTGCCGCAGCTCGGCACGGTGATCGTCGGCGACGACGTCGAGATCGGCGCGAATACAGCGATCGATCGCGGCGCCATCGAAAACACGGTCATCGAGGACGGCGTCAAGATCGACAACCTCGTGCAGATCGGGCACAACGTCCGCATCGGCGCGCACAGCGTGATCTGCGGCACGTCCGCGATCGCGGGCAGCGCGAAGATCGGGCGCCGCTGCGTGCTTGCGGGCGGCGTCGGCGTCATCGGCCATATCGAGATCTGCGACGACGCGGTCTTCCTCGTGCGGAGCCTCGTGACGCACTCGGTCTCGACGCCTGGCGTATACTCCGGCAGCCTGCCGGCCGAGGAGGCCTCGCGCTGGCGGCGAAATGCCTCCCGCTTCAAGCATCTCGACGAGTACGCGGCCCGCCTGCGCGCGCTCGAGAGAAGAATGGGGTCGGAGCCCACTCCCGGGCCGGGCGAAGGCGGGCGGCCGCCATCGAGCCGCAAGTAGGGACGAAGACGAGAATCGATCAGTGGACAACGAGCGCGACGACCGCAAGCCGAAAATGTACGTCGAAGAGATCATGGGGCGGCTGCCGCACCGCTTCCCGTTCCTGCTCGTCGATCGTGTGCTCGAGATCGTGCCGGACCGCGCGATCGTCGCGCTCAAGAACGTGACGGTCAACGAGTCGTTCTTCCCGGGCCACTTCCCGCATCGTCCGGTGCTGCCGGGCGTCATCATCCTGGAAGCGCTGGCGCAGACCGCGGGCATTCTCGCGTTCGTCACCGCCGGCGTGTACCCGGACGAGA
>DASTSM010000239.1:0-15722 GCA_035760685.1 Gammaproteobacteria bacterium
CGTCGCGCCGTACGACTCCATGAAGACGAGCACGACGTCGGCACCCTTAAGACGCGTGAGCGGCGCGTTGCCGAAGTCGACGGGCGCGGGCAGCTGACCGCCGCCGTGCGAGGCCGCGACGGCCTGCGCGATGAAGCGGAATTGCTCGGTGTAGGTGCCCGTGACCGGCAGCGAGAACAGCCGGCGCGTCGGGAGCGGCAGCCCGACCGCGGGCGCCCGCACGCTTCCGATCGCATAGAGCGCGACGAGCACGCCCGCGATCGCCCCGACGATGCGCCGCTCGGCGGGCACGGCGAGCGCGCGCGAGACGCGGGCGAGCGCGAGCCTCAGCGTGAAAAAAATGGCGGCGAAGAGAGCCACGAAAGCCGCGGTTCCGAGCGCGAGGAGCCAGATCGGCACGACGTCCACCATCATGGCCGCGACGTTCGGCAGATACCGCCCGTCCCAATAGAGATTGATGCGCCGGCCGTAGAGCGCCGGGGCCGTGACCTCGGCGTAGCGTCCGATCGTCATCAAGAGCAGCACGACCGCGAGCAGCGTCACGGCGACGCGCGGGAGACGCGCCGTCGCGCCCCGCCGCTGCCTCGCCTCGCCGAGCACGAAGAGCGCAAGCAGGAAGCACGCGATCTCGATCGAGAGCTCATGGTGGGTCGTGATCCAGAACGTCGGCCAGAGGTTGTGGAACGTCAACGCGAAGTTCAGGACCCAGAGCGCGGCCGCGAGGCCGACCCAGCGCAGCATGGCCTTCGCGCCCGGCCGAGCCGGGGGCGCTTCCGCGTTTGCGCCTTCGCCGGGCGCGGGAACGTTTTCGGGGGTCACGAGGCGATCGTCCGCGGCGCGCGCCGGAGCCAGAGGACGTCCGCCGCGAACGAGGCGGCGATCGCGGCGAGGCCGAGCGCGGCGATCGAGGCGGCGAGCCGGGCCGGGGCGACGGGCGCGAGGCAAGCGACGAGCGCGACGATCTGCAGGACGCACGCGGTTTGGCGGCGCCGGCTCGGCGGCAACGGCCGCTTGAGCCAAGGCCAGAGGCTTCCCGCGGCGACGAACGCATACCGCAGCAGGCCGCCGAGCAGCACCCAGACGCCTGCCCGGCCGAACCGCCAAGCGAGCGCGCAAAGAATCAGTATCGTCAAAGCGTCCGTCTCCATGTCGAAGCGCGCGCCGAACGCGGTCTCCAGGCGAAAGCGCCGAGCGAGCGCGCCGTCGACGCCGTCGAGCGCGAGCGCGAGCGCGATGACGCCGACGGCGAACCACGCGCGCTCCGGCCGCGGCTCCGCGAGCAACAGCCCCGCGGCAAGAGCGGCCAGCGCCCCGCGCACGAGCGTGATTCGGTTCGCGGCGCCGAGCGGCGCGCCGTTGAGATGCCGCGATGCGACGCGCAGCACCGCGGCCGCTCCCGCGATGAACGCGATCGAGACGCCAGCGGCGTACGGCCCCTCGATCGCGAGCGCGCGCTCGGCCGCGAGCGCCGCAAACGCGACGCCGAGCACAATCGGTACGAGAGCTAAATCGACGTGCCGCAAGAGGTTGCCCCATCCTTGGTTCGAGTCGCCGGCCTTGCGCATCGCGGAAAACGCTTGCATGTTTGCGCTCTCGTTGCAAGCACTCGCCGTTCGCGTTCGATGAGCACCCCTCCGCCCGATCCTCCGCCCGATGTGCGCGCCTTCTGGATCGCGGCCCCCGGCCGCGGCGAGATTCGCGCCGAAACGCTGCGCGAGCCCGGCGAGGACGAGGCGCTCGTCGAGACGCTGTTCAGCGGCATCAGCCGCGGCACCGAGACCCTCGTCTTCGAGGGACGCGTGCCGCAGAGCGAGCACGAGCGCATGCGCGCTCCGTTTCAGGCGGGCCGGTTCCCGGCGCCCGTGAAATACGGCTACAGCAGCGTCGGCCGCGTCGTGCGCGGCCCCGACGCGCTAAGGGGCCGGGCCGCGTTTTGTCTTTATCCCCATCAGACGCGGTACGTCGTGCCGGCCGACGCCGTGTACGCGCTGCCGCCCGGCGTCCCTCCCGAGCGCGCCGTGCTCGCGGCGAACCTCGAGACCGCGGTGAACGCGCTGTGGGACGCGCCGCCGCGCGTCGGCGACGCGATCGCCGTCGTCGGCGCCGGCGCCGTCGGCTGTCTCGTGGCATGGCTCGCGGCGCGCGTCCCGGGGACGAGCGTCGAGCTCGTCGACGTCGACCCGGCCAAGGCGGACGTCGCGGCCGCGCTCGGCGTCGCGTTTCGCGCACCCGACGCGGCGTCGGGCGGCGCCGACCTCGTCGTTCATGCGAGCGCGAGCGCCGAGGGTCTCGCGACGGCGCTCGCGCTCGCCGCATTCGAAGCGACCGTGCTCGAGCTCAGCTGGTACGGCGACCGCGAGATCGCGGCGCGTCTCGGCGAAGGCTTTCACAGCCGCCGCCTCATACTGAAGTCCTCGCAGGTCGGAAGCGTCCCTGCCGATCGGCGCGCCCGCTGGTCGAGCCGCCGCCGCCTGGAGCTCGCGCTGCGCTTGCTCGCCGCGCCCGAGCTCGACGTGTTGATCAGCGGGGAGAGCCGCTTCGAGGAGCTGCCGGCGCTGCTGCCGAAGCTCGCGGCCGCGCGCGGCGTGGTTTGCCATCGCGTGAGGTACTAGCGTCGCGGGAGATTCGAGCGTCGGCGGGCGATTCGCGGCCGGCGTGAGGTACGCGCGCCGGCGAGACTTGCGGGTTCGCCGTAGCATCGTCCGGAATTTGATGGAGACGAGGCATGTTCAGCGTCACGGTTCGCGATCACTTCATGATCGCGCATAGTTTCAAGGGCGAGGTCTTCGGGCCGGCGCAAGCGCTGCACGGCGCGACGTACGTCGTCGACGCGGAGTTCCGGAGGCCGACGCTCGATGCCGACGGCATCGTGGTCGACATCGGCCGAGCGGCGGCCGCGCTGCGCGCGGTCCTCGGCGAGCTCAACTACCGCAATCTCGACGAGGTGCCGGAGCTCGCCGGGCGCAACACCACGACCGAGTTCCTGGCCTACACGATCTTCGAGCGTCTCGCCGCGAAGGCGGCGGCCGGCGAGCTCGGGCCCGGGGCCGAATCGCTGCGCGCGCTGCGCGTGACGCTGCACGAGTCGCACGTCGCTTCCGCGGCGTACGAGGGAGAGCTGCCGCGCATCCGCCGACCCTGACTCGCATGCCGGCCCTGGACCTCGTCGTGCCCGGCGATCCGGCCACGCGGACGGGCGGCTACATCTACGATCGCCGCATCCTCGAGGCGCTCGCCGCCCGCGGCTGGCAAACGCGCGTGCATCGCCTCGACGCATCGTTTCCGCGGCCCACGGCGGCGGCCGTGGCGGACGCGGCCAAGACCTTGGCCGACATTCCGGCCGGGCGCGCCGTCGTCGTGGACGGGCTCGCGCTGCCGGGCCTCGACGTGGCTCTCGCCGCGGAGGCGCCGCGGCTCCGCATCGTCGCGCTGGTCCATCATCCCGTCGCGCTCGAGACGGGCCTCCCGCCCGCCGAGCGCGAGACGATCGCCGCGGCCGAGGCGGCGGCGATCGGGCATGCCGCCGGCGTCATCGTCACGAGCCGCTGGACGGCGCGCACGCTCGCGGGCGCAGGCGTCCCGGCGGAGCGGATCCGCGTGGTCGAGCCCGGCACCGATCCTGCGCCGCCGCGGCTGCCCCGCTTCGGGACGCCCTGGCGGCTCCTTTGCGTCGGCACGCTCACGCCGCGCAAGCGCCATGCGCTGCTCGTCGAGGCGCTCGCGCCGCTGCGCGACCGGTCTTGGGTGCTCGACTGTGTCGGCAGCACCGCCCGCGATCCGGCGGCGGCCGCGGCGCTTCGCGGGCTCATCGAAAGGCACGGCCTGGAGGGGCGCGTGCACCTGCGCGGCGAGCTCGACCCGGCTGCCGTCGCCGAGTACTACCGGGGCGCAGACGCCTTCGTGCTCGCGTCCGACCTCGAGGGATACGGCATGGCGCTCGCGGAGGCCGTGGCGCATGGCCTGCCGATCGTGAGCACGACGGCCGGGGCGATCCCGGACACCGTCCCGGCGGCCGGGAGCCTGCTCGTCCCACCCGGCGACGGCGCCGCCCTTTCGGCGGCGCTCGCGCGCCTCTTCGACGAGCCCGGGCTCAGGCGCCGGCTCGAGGACGGCAGCCGCGCGGCCCGCTCGCTGCTGCCGACCTGGCAGGAGGCCGCGGCCCGGTTCGCCGCGGCGATCGACGAGCTCGCCGCATGACCGGCTTCTCGGCCGATTGGCTCGCGCTGCGGGAGCCCGCGGACGCCGCCGCGAGGTCCCAGGATCTCGTCGAGCGGCTGCGCGGGCGCGGTCCTCGAGGCCGCTCGTGGCGCATCGTCGACCTCGGCAGCGGCACCGGCGCCAACCTGCGCTACCTCGCGCCGCGGCTCGGCGGCCCGCAGGACTGGCTGCTCGTCGACGACGACACCGTGCTGCTCGAGCACGCGGGCGCGCCGGCGGCGCACGCCGGCGCGGGAAGCGTCTCCGCGCGCTGCGCTCGCATCGATCTCGCGGCATCCCTCGACGCCGTGCCCTGGCCTCCGCGCGGGCTCGTCACGGCCTCGGCGCTTCTCGATCTCGTCTCGGCCGAATGGCTCGAAGCGCTGTGCGGCCGGACGCGCGCCGCGGCGGCGGACGTCCTCTTCGCGCTGACCTACGACGGCCGAATGGCCTTCGCGCCGGAGGAGCCCGACGACGATTGGGTGCGCGGGCTCGTGAACGCGCACCAGCGCCGCGACAAGGGCTTCGGTCCCGCGCTGGGGCCGACGGCGGCGAGCGCCGCCGCCCGGCTCTTCGAGACCGCGGGCTACGAGGTCGAGACTGCGCGGAGCGACTGGCGGCTCGACGAGCGGCACCGCCCCTTGCAGCGCGCGCTGCTCGACGGGTGGCGCGATGCGGCGGCCGAGACGGCGCCCAACGACACCGCGAGGCTCGAGCGCTGGCACGGCCGGCGCGCGGCGCACGTCGCGGCCGGCGTCTCGCGCCTCGTGGTCGGCCACGTCGACCTGCTCGGCTCGCTGCGCGGGGAGCGAGCGCGCCCGGCCGCGAGCGCGCCCGAGGCTCAGTAGACGCGCGCGAGCCCGGATTCGGCGTCGGAGTCGGATGCGGGAGAGCGCAGGTCGCAATCGAACAGCATGTCGCCGCCCATGCGGAACAGCCGGTGCCCCGGCCGCAGGCATTCGCTCAAGTGGTGGCGCGCTACGAGGCGGATGCCGGGGCGGCCGTGGCCCGTCACGAGCGGCGCGACGGCGATCTGGAGCCGGTCGAGCAAATCGGCCTGCAGGAAGTGGGACACGGTCGCGCCGCCCCCTTCGACGAAGATCGTGAAGACGCCGCGCCCGTGCAGCTCCGCGAGCAGCCGGTCGAGCGCGAGGCGCCCGGCCGGCGCCGGAATGCGGACGATCTCGGCGCACCCGTGGCGCGTGACCTCGGGCTCGCAGCGATCGTCGGCCGAGATCAGCAAGGTCGGCGTGTCCGCGTCCGAAAACACGCGGAAGTCCGGGCCGAGCCGGCGCCTCGGATCGAGGATCACGCGCATCGGATTCGGACCCGCGACGCGGCGCACGGTCAGGCGAGGATTGTCGAGCGAGATCGTCTCGGCACCGACGACGATGGCGCCGCAAAGCGCGCGCATGCGGTGCAGGTGAGCGACGTTTTCCGGGCCGGTCACGTAGTACGAATCGCCGGAGTCGGTCGCGATATAGCCGTCCAGGCTCTGGCCGAGGTGCGCCACCGTGAGGGGGCGCGCCGCGGAGGCGTTGACGACGGGCAGATAGAGATCGACCAGGGCGACCTCGGGCTCGGTCGCGCCGGGTCCGACGGCCCACCCCGACGCCTCCCGCACGAGCAGGCAGCCTTGGCTGTCGGCCCCTAGCCGGCCGCCCCCGTCGATGCAGACGCCTTCCGCGGCGCCGGGGGCCGCTCGTGCGGCCAGCAGGGCGCGCCAGGCTCGCTCGTAGCTGCCGGCTCCGGCGGACGGATTGAACCCTTCGGTCGCCAGTGGACGACTAACGGACAGTTGACTAGCTCCCATGAGGGGCCAATGAGGCCGCACTGTTGGTATCCTAGCACCCCCATGGACGGATCCCCACGTACAGCGGCCGGCGGGACGATCGGCGTCAACGGCGAAATGGCGGCCCTCGCGCTCGATCGCGCCGTCGGCGAGCTGCGCCGCGGGCGGGCGATCCGCATCGTGGGCGGCGAGGCGGCGAGCGACATCATCGTCGCGGCGGTCGAGGCCGCGCAGACGCCCCTCCTGCGGCGGCTCGAGGCGATGGGGCGAGAGCTGTTCGTCCTGCTCACGGCCGAGCGCGCGCACGCCGCGGAGCTCACGGCCGCCGTTTCGGGGCCCGTCGCCCTGTATGTGCCGCCCGGCGCTCCCCTCGAGGTGCTTCGCGCGCTGGCGTCCGTGAGCCCCGTGCGCACCGAGGAGCGCCAGACGCTGCGCATCGACGGTCGGCCGGCGTTCGGGCCCTGCGCGACGGCCGGCTTCCAGCTCGCGAAAGCCGGACGGCTGCTGCCGGCCCTCGTCGGAATCGAGTCGGCCGGCCTCCCGGACGCGTCGCTGCTGACGATCCGGGCCGATGACGTCGGTCGCAACGCCCGTTACGCGCGCCCGAGCTTGAAGCGCATGAGCCAGTCCCGAGTGCCGCTCGCGGATGCGCTCGAGTGCGAGCTCGCGCTGTTTCGCGACGAGCACGGCCTCGGCGAGCACGTGGCCGTGATCATCGGTCAGCCGCCTTTCGACGGCGTCGTGCCCGTGAGGCTGCATTCGGCGTGCCTGACCGGGGATCTGCTCGGGAGCCTGCGCTGCGACTGCGGAGAGCAGCTGCGCACGGCCGTTGCTCGCATCGCGGCGCTCGGGGGCGGCGTGCTGCTCTACCTCGATCAGGAGGGCCGCGGCATCGGCCTCGCGAACAAGCTGCGAGCCTACGCGCTCCAGGACAGCGGCTTCGACACGATCGACGCGGACCGGCATCTCGGCTTCCACGCCGACGAGCGCAACTATGAAGTCGCCGTCGCGCTGCTGCACGAGCTCGGCATCTCCCGCATCGAGCTCATGACCAACAACCCCCAGAAGATCGACGCGCTCAAGGCGCACGGCATCGAGGTCGTGGGCCGGGTTCCGCTCGTCGGCAAGACGAACAGCTACAACGAGCGCTACCTCAAGACGAAGCGCGAGCGCGCCGGCCATCTCGCCGAGGAGCCGGGCGTTTAGCTCTGGCTTCCCGCCTGCAGAGTCTCGAGCGGGGTCCCAGCGGTCTCGGCGAGCAGATCGGCGAGACAACCCGCGAGATGCTCGAGATAGAGTTTGCCGCGCCGGGCGTCCGCCCGAGCGGCGTTGCCGCAGACCCCTTCCCGGCCGAGGTCGCGGCTGAGCCAGCCCATGCCGATGGGCTTCTCGACGCCGAGCAGCCGGTTGCGATCGGCGAGGCGCGCCGGCAGCCCGCCGAAATCTCTCGCACGCTCGTGCCGGACGAGCTCGGGGTGCAGGTGGAGCATCAGCGACGTCTCGACCTCGCCGCCGTGCAGGCCGTAGCGGAGCTCCCGCTCGTCGAACAGCCCCTCGGGCGCTCCGAACGCGAAGTAGTTCGCGCGCACGACGAGAAGCTCGAGCTCAGCCCGAAGACGCACGGCCGCGAGGTGGACGAGCGCGCTCTGGCCGCCGTGAGTGTTCAAGACGACGAGCTTTCGGACGCCGGCACGCGCGACGCCGCGAGCCACGTCCGTCCAGAGCGCGAGCAGCGTCTCGAGCCCGGCGGATAACGTCCCCGGGAAATCGGCGTGCTCGAGGCTGTGCCCGATCGACAGCGCGGGCAGCACGAGCACGGTCGCGCGTCCCGCGAGGCGGTCGAGCGCGGCCGCGACGAGGCCCGAATTGATCAGCGCGTCGGTCGCGAGGGGCAGATGAGGGCCGTGCTGCTCGACGGCCGCGACGGGCAGCAGCGCGACCGTGCGCTCGGGGTCGAGGGCCTCGAAGTCGCCGCTCGTGAGATCCTGCCAATAGCCGCTCTGCACCTCTTCTCCCGCTCGAGCGCCCGAGACCCGCGTGCTCGGCCGCATCGATCCTCTCACATGACGCCGCCCGCGCGAAACGCGGTCCCCAGGCGAAAAGGCCCGCCGCGCTTGTCGGTGCCGGACGACAGTTTGGACCCCGCGGCCCGAGCGGCTAAGGTGGCTCGCGAGGCGGGGCCGCTCTCGCCCGAGAAATCGCTGATCAGATTGGACGACTCAGCATAAAGAGCACAAGGACGTGCTCGCCCCCGTGCCCCGCGCGGCGCACGCCTTCAGGGCAGTTTGCCGGTCTCGACCGGCGCATTGCCGGCCGTCCTGATCCCCGTGGCCGAAGGCTGCTCGGGCAACGTCGGAGCCGCTGCCGGCTTCGATTTGAGGTGCTTGTTGAAGAAGTCGAGCATCGTAGCGGCCGTCGTCAGAACCGCATCGCGGCCTCGGTAGGAGTGCCCCTCGCGAGGCAGCAGCAGGATATCCGCGTCGCCGCCCGTACGCCGGATCGCCTCGTAGAACTGAATCGACTGCAGGGCCGGGGTTCCCGCGTTCTGGTCCTGTAAGCCGTGCACGAGCAGCAGCGGCGCATGGATGCTGTTCGAGTACAGGAACGGCGACATCGCGAGATACGTGTCCGTCGCCTCCCAGAGCGTGCGCCTCTCGGTCTGGAAGCCGAACGGCGTGAGCGTGCGATTGTACGCGCCGCTCAACGCGACGCCCGCGCTGAAGAGCTTCGAATGCACGAGCAAGTTCGCGACCATGAACGCGCCGTAGCTGTGCCCGGCCACGCCGATCCGATTCGGATCGACGTAGCCCGTCGCGGCCGCCGCATCGATCGTGACTTTCGCGTTTGTGACGATCTGCTGGATGAACGTGTCGTTGGCCTTGCCGCCGGAGCCGACGATCGGCATCGAGACGTCGTCGAGGACGGCGTAGCCTTCGAGCAGGAAGTAGAGCTTGAACGCACGCTCGAAGTCGGGGAAACGTTCGCCCGTCTCGAGCGTCAGCGTCTGCGTGTCGGCGCCGTACTCCCGCGGGTACGCCCACATGATCGCGGGCAGCGGCACGGACGGGTCCGCATCGGCAGGCACATAGAGGTTCGCCGACAGCTCATAGCCGTCCGGGCGGCGGAAGCGCAACGGGATCCGGTGGGCTTCGAGCAGTCCCGGCGCCGGGTGGGAATAGTCCGTGAGACGCTGCGAGAAGACCTCGCCGCGCCCGCCGCGCACGAAGTAATTCGGAGGCTCGCGCGACGTCTCGTGCCGAGTCAGCACTCGGCTGCCGTCCCGGGCGAGCACGCTCAAGACGGACTCGTTCGCTGTCGGATCCGCCTGCCAGACCCGCTGGACCTCGAGCGTGTCGAGCTTCATGTAGTCGAGATAGGATTCGACGCTGTTCTCGCTCCGGGTCTCGCCGCGCAAGTAGATGCCGCCGTTGTAGACCTCGACGACCTGCTTGCCCGCGGGGTTGCGCACGTAGATCGGACGCCCGAAGGTCGGAACCGAGGAGTCGACGCTCGTCACGGCGACGAGCCGCGGGTGCTCCGCGGGGTCCCCGGGAACGACGTGCCAGAAGCGCTTCACGCGGCGCTCGGGGTCGTATTCCCCGATCAGCGCGCCCTGCCCGCCCTCGAGCCAGTCGAGCTCGGCGTAGCGGTTCGCGGTGTCGAAGATCTGCATGGGCTCGACCGAGGACAGCGGCGCGGGCTCCATCATGACGCGATCGCGGCCGTCGTCGCGCTCCACCCAGGCCAAGGTCGCCGGCGACGACGCGTCCCATTGAATCGCGCGGCGATCGGGGGAGTCGTCCTTGTCGGACTCGAGCACTTGGAGCACGTGTCCGGCCGTGTCCCAGAGCTCGACGCTGCGATGCGTCTCGCTGAGGCCTTCCATCTCCGGATAGGGCGGAGAGATGCGGCTGACGAGCAGGTACGCGCCGTCGGGCGAGGGGTCTACGGATTCGAAGGCTGCCGGCGTGCCGAGCGGCGTTGCCTCGCCCGTCTCGACGTCGATGAGCGCGAGCTGCGCCTCGAGGAGCTGCTTGACCACCCATTGGTCGACGAGAGGCTCCTGCCAGCCCGCCGTGAGCAGCGTGGGCTCGGCAAGCTGGGCGGCCCGCTGGGCCGCGAGGGTCCCGGCGAGATCGGCGTGCTTGTCGCCGACGAGGCGGCAAAGCAAGCGCCGGCCGTCGGGCATCCAGGCGCAAGGCGTGCTCAGCGTCGCATTCAGCGCCGGGCCCACGAGCTTGTGGACCTCGCTCGAGCCGGGCTGACCGATCCAGAGCTCGATGCCGTCGTCCACGGTCAGCGTGAAGGCGAAGTGCGCGCCGTCCGGGGACCAGATCGGATAGCCGATGACGGAATCGGCGGGCAGATTCAGGTCGCGCTGCTCGCCCGTCGAAAAGTCCAGCAGCGTCAGGCCGTAGTACGCCAGGGGAGCGTGGCGTCCATACGTCCGCGGGTTGATCTTGAGGCCGGCCGCCCAGATCATCGGCTCGGCCAGGCTCTTCTCGGGGAGCAGCTCGCGCTCGTGAACCAGGAGGCCTTGGCGATGGGTGGGACTCTCCGCCAGGGTCGGCAGAGGGGGCGCCTCGAGCAGCTGCATGACCTCGGGGGGCGGGAGCCGGGTGGCCGCCACGCCCGGAGCGGACGTCATCCCCAGGCACGCCGCGACGGCCACCGCGAACCCCAGGATGGGCCGGTGGGAACGGAACGCACCGCAGAGCGGGCGACGGACCTTGCGAGTTTTATGCCTCCCCAGCACTTGGCTCGTACCTCCGTGGCTTTGTCAAGACATTTGTCTTGCGGTTCGCGGACTTACCACTCCCTTCCTCACGATGGCCTCAGGAGCGCAGCCGGGATACTAACATCATGTGATCGCAAATGTTGGGATCCGTTCCACGAATGAGAAGCCGGTGGGCGGCTTTCCACGGGGGGTATGGGCAAACGGGAAAAAGACGGGGGGGCAGGAAGCGGCCCGTGGGCCGGGGAAGGGCGCTTCCGGGTGGGTCGTGTACCTCGGCGGACCGCGGCAGATCTCGGCGTAGAGGCCCGAAAAATCGCGGCCATCGTCCGGCAGCACTCCATCCGGAGCGCCGGCGACTTCGGAGTGCCGTCCCCGGCGACGGCGCCGCCGCCGAGGTCGAGGAGAACGATCGGGAGTGCGGGGTCGGCGAGAACGATCGGGAGCGAGCGTCCGATGAACGTCAAAGCGGGTGCGGTCCCATTGGGGCGCCGCTCCGCCGTAGTTAACCCTATCGTTATCCTATCGTGCTACGTTTTTCGCGAATGCACGTATTGCCCGGGAACGCCGGAATGCGTCGATCGTCCCGTATTCAGAAGCTCTGCCGGCGACCGGCGAAGTGCGGCGGCCAGTGGTACGATTCTTGCTCCCCTTATGCCGTCGGGGCTTGATTGCGGCGCTTTTTTCTTTGGCCATCATGCGCTTACTGTTACTCGAGGACAACGTGGACGCCGCGGCATCACTGGCCGAAGCGTTGCAGTATCTGAACCCCCATTACGAAATTCGGCGCGTCACGAAGCTCAAGGACGCGGAAGCCGCCGTCCGTGACGAGCAGCTCGAGATCGCCCTGATCGATCTCACGCTTCCCGACGCGGACGGCTGCGACGCCGCGATCGCGCTGCGCCGCGCAGCTCCCGATCTGCCGCTCGTCGCGCTGACGGGCAAGAACTTCGAGGGCATCGCGCTCGAGCTCGTTCGCCACGGCGTGCAGGACTTTCTCCAGAAAGGAACGACCTCGGTGCAGCGCATCCATCAGACGCTGCAGCTGGCCCTCGAGCGGCATCGCCAGGAAGCGGCGCTGCGCCGGCAAGCCTGCTTCGACTCGCTGACGGGCGTCATGAACCGCGCCGAGCTCGAGCGTCAGCTCGAGAAGGCGATCAGCCATGCGAACCGCGGCGTGTACCGCGGCGCGGTCATGATCATCGACGTTGACGACTTCAAGTCCATCAACGATTCGCACGGGCACCAAGCCGGCGACGCCGTGCTCCAGGACATTGCGCATCGGCTCTCGGCCGTCGCGCGCGTAGGGGACAGCATCGGCCGTCTCGGCGGCGACGAGTTCGTTCTGATCCTCGAGGGCCTCAAGAGCCGCGAGGACGCGGCGGCCGCCGCGCGCAAGGCGAGCGACACGACGAGCTTCGAGCTCACGTTCGGCTCGCGCGTGCTGCCCGTCTCGACGAGCATCGGAGTCGCCGTCTTCCCCGAGCAGGGCGATTCGGCGCAAGCGCTGCTCGAGCTCGCGGATCAAGCGATGTACGCGGCCAAGCGCAAGGGCAAGAGAACCTATTGCTTCTACACGCCCGATTCGGGCGACGGCGCCGCGCGAGCCAACGCCAGCGACCGCAAGCATTGAGCGAAAGGCGGGTCTCGGAAAATGGGGTCAGACCCGAATTTTCTCGATCTGGGAAAATGGAGTCGGAGCCGATTTTTCTCCGAATGATTTTTTGGCCGATCTGCGGAGCGAGCCGAAAAACGGGGTCTGACCCCATTTTTCGTCAGGCGTGGGCGCCGCCGGGGCCGTGGACGTGCCCGTGTGCCATCTCCTCTTCCGTTGCGTCGCGCACATCGATGACCTTGACGTCGAACACGAGGGTCTTGCCGGCTAGGGGGTGATTCAAGTCGACGTCGACGTTGAAGCGGCCGACCTTGAGCACGGTGCCGCGGACGCCCCCTCGCTCGGTATTGATCGCGACGACCTTGCCCGGCTCGAGCCGGCCCGGGCGAACCAGGTGCTTGATGGGCACGCGCTGCACCGCCGCCGGATCGCGAGACCCATAGGCCTCCTCCGGCGGCACGCTGACGTGCACCTCGTCGCCGGCCTGCTTGCCCTTGAGCTCACTCTCGAGCCCGGGAACGATGTGGCCTCTGCCGTGGAGATAAGCGACGGGATCGCCGCCCTCGGAACTCTCGCTGAAGGAGCCTTCCGTATCCGTGACCGTGTAATGGAAGGTCACGACCTTGTTCGTCGCGATTTCCATGCTCGCTCCTGATCAGCCGGTTACTGCGCGCTCGGCGAGCGCGCCGCGACGGGAAGTGTAGCGCTTTCTTCCGCGGAGGTTTGCAGCGCGATGGCGGGACGCTGCGCGAGCGTGCCCGTCCAGCCGAGGACGGCCTGCTGAAGCTCCTGACCCGGCCCTCGATGCGCATCGGCCGCGTTCAGCAGCACGACGACGATGTAGTCCTCCCCGTCGGATCCGCGCACGTACCCCGCGAGCGCCGAGACGTTGTCGAGCGTGCCCGTCTTGATGTGCATCGCGCCCGCCGAGCCGAGGCCGGCGAAGCGCCGCGTCGTGCCGTCGAGACCCGCGAGCGAAAGCGAGGAGACGAACTCCGCGGCGAACGGGCTCCGGTAGGCGCGACGCAGCAGGTCGGCCAGGAATCGCGCGGAGACGCGGTCCCCGCGCGAAAGGCCGGCGCCGTTCTCCATGACGAGCGGTCCGATGTCGAGGCCTTGAGAGGACAGGAACTCGCGTACGACCTCGACGCCCGCCTCGCGCGTGCCCGGCGCGCCCCGGAGCTGCGCCGCGAGCGTATAGAGCACCTGCCGCGTCATGACGTTGTTGCTGAACTTATTGATGCTGCGGATGACCTCGGCGAGCGGCGGCGATCGCCACGTCAGTGCGGGCGTGGCGTCCGCGCCGACGACCGCGTCGCGCAGGCGCCCGTGAAAGGCGCCGCCCGTTTCCTTCCATAAGGTCTCGAAGAGCCCGTAGGCATAGGTGTCGGGCTTCAGCACGGTTCGGGAGAGGCCGTAGGAGCCGCATCTCGCGGAGAATGCGCCGCCGAGCACGGCGCGGGCCAATCCGGGGTCCTCGAGATCGAAGCTGATGCCGGCCTGGTATCCCGCGCAGGGACCGTCGGTGAGCTTGATCCGGTTCTGCACGTCGAGGTTCGCGAGCGGCGGCTCGAGCGAAACGTTGACGCGGCCGTGAGCTAAGTCGGCGCGGAATTCGAAATCGACGGCCTTGAAGTTCACGAGCAGCGCGTTCGGAACGACGTTGTAAGTCCTGTACGGCTGATCGTCGAGCGCGCCGGGCGGCGGCTCGCCCGAGACGTCGAAGTAGCTGTCGTCGATGACGAGGTCGCCGCCGATGTCCTCGAGGCCGAGGCGGCGCACCGCGCGCAGCAGCTTCCAGAAGTCCTCGAGCACGAGGTAGGGGTCGCCGTAACCCTTGATCGCGAGATCGCCGTCGAGCTTGCGGCCGTCGAAGTCGCCGAGGAAGTAGACCTCCGTGGGCCAGGTGTACGTCGGCCCCAGCAGCTCGAGGGCGCTCCAAGTCGTGACGAGCTTCATGACCGAAGCCGGGTTTCGCGGCGCGTCGGGCAGGTAGCTCAACACCGGCTCGGGCGAGTCGACGGCCTGCACGACGATGCTGACTTCGTCAGGCCCGATATGATGGCCGGCGAGCACTCGATCGATCGTCGCCGGCAACTCGCCGCCGTGCGCCGCGGCCGCGAGCGACCCGCACAAGAACGCAATCCCCCCCCTGCGCATGGAGCGGCATTCTGGCACGAGCGAGATGTGCGTCAAGCGCGCGCGCTTTACTGCCGAATCGGGCGCGCCGCGAGCGCGCCCGACGTCGCGCCGATTCCATGCGCAGGAGCCGAGGTTTATAGTCTCGGCAGTCTCGGCACGAGAAATCCAAGACTCTCTATTCTGGCGGGAGACCGATAATGACCGAACAGCGCGAAACGCTCGATCGTCGTTCCTTCATGACCACGGCCGTCGGCGCCGCAGCGAGCGTCGGCGCGTTGCTCGGTGCCGGAGCCGCGGAGGCGCAGCAAGCGCGCCCGGTCGGTGCGGCGGCCGCGGCGACGGCGGCGCCGAAGCAGCCGAATCAGGAAGACCTCCGTCCCTCGATGCGCACGCCGACGAGCCTCTATCGGGTCGAGGCCGAAGTCCGCAACTGCGAGGTCGAAGGCAAGGTGCCGGCCGACTTGAACGGCGCGTTCTACCGCGTCGGACCGGACGCGCAGTATCGGCTCGATCCCGGCAACATTCCGTTCGACGGCGAAGGCCACGTCAGCATGTTCCGGATCAAGAACGGACGCGTCGACTACCTGAGCCGCTTCGTCCGAAACGACCGCTGGCAGGCGCAGGACAAGGCCGGGCGGCGCCTCTTCCACATGTACCGGAACCCGGACGTCGACGATCCGATCGTCAAGGGCAAGGGCATCTCGCGCAGCACGGCCAACACGCACATCATCAATCACCGCAACTTCCTGCTCGCGCTCAAGGAAGACAGCCCGCCGTCGGCGATGGACCTGCTCACGCTCGAGACGGTCGTGCCGAACTACACGTTCGACGATCAGCTGCCGAGCAAGACGTTCACGGCCCATCCGAAGATCGACTCCGAGACCGGCAACATGGTCGCCTTCGGCTACGAGGCGACGGGCTTCGGCAGCAACGTCGTCTCGATCTTCGAGTTCACGCCGCAGGGCAAGCGCGTCTGGAACGCCTCGATCGAGGTGCCGTACGTCGGCATGCTGCACGACTTCGCCGTCACGCAGAAGCACATCGTCTTCTACGTGATCCCGCTCGCATACGACGAGGCGCAGCTGAAGCGCGGCGGCATCCACTGGTCCTGGGACTCGACCTTGCCGACCTACTTCGGCTTCATCCGCCGCGGCGGCGACGGCAAGGACGTGAAGTGGATCCAAGGGCCCACGCGCAGCGCGACGCACGTCATGGGCGCCTTCGACGACAAGAACATGCTC
>DASTSM010000240.1:0-4265 GCA_035760685.1 Gammaproteobacteria bacterium
GCGCTCGCCGCGGCGAGGATCGAGAGGCGTCTTCTCGCCGCCTTGCTCCCGGTCGAGGTATGGCTCTCGGCCGGGCCGGGGATTGTGCCCGCTTTCGGCCGGCGGCCTCGCCGGTGCCGTCATCGAATCATCCTGTTTCTCGACCGACTACTTCTTGAACAGCGCTTCGGCCTGCTGCCGCGCGATATCCTCCGGCGAGGGCTTCTTTTTGGGCGCGTCCTTCGCCGCCGCGCTCGCAGCCGCGTCGCCGAAGAGCGCCGCCAGCCGCTCGCGCGCGTCCCGATCCGCGGCCGCTTCTCCTCCCGAGAACGCCTGTGCGCTCGGGGTGAAGTAGTCGCAGAAGTTGGGCGTGCGCTTGTCGCGCACCTCGAGCGCATCGTCCTCGTCGCACTGTTTCGGTTTGCTCGGTGCGTAGTGGACGCACATTCGGCAGACGTGCAGTTGCACGCCGCAGCTCGGACACTCGTCGAGCCGAGAGAGGGGCAGCGTCAATCGCTCGAGCGAGCCGCCGCAGCGATAACAGTGCAGGGGTTCGGCCATCGGGAGCGCGTTTCTCTCCAGCGCCGCGTGAGGTCACTATAGCAGGGCGCCGAGCCGAGTGGCGGCCACGGCGCCGGTATCCGAAGAATGCAGGACAGGGACGACGAAGCCGCGGGACCCGTTATCGTCTTCCGAGGGCGGACCGACGCCGAATGCGCCGAGCTGTCGCTCGTGCTGACGGCTGCCGGCATTCCTCACGACGCCTACTTGGGCGCTGCGTCGGAGCGCGTGATCGCCGTGCCGGCCGCCGACCGGAATCGGGCAGCCAGCGAGATCGCGGCATACCTCAAGGAGCGCGCGCGGACGTCCCGGCCGGTGCCGCCGCCGCCCTCGGCCGCCGACTTCCACGACGCGTGGGTCGGCGTCGCCTCCTACGTCGCGGCGCTCGTGCTCGTCGCGGCCTGCGCGCAGCAGTCCTTGCTCGGCTTCGATTGGCTCGCCGCCGGCGAGCTCGAGGCAGGGCCGGCGCTGCACGGTGAGGCGTGGCGGCTCGTGACCGCGCTGACTCTGCACGCGGATCTCGGGCACCTCGCGGGAAACCTCGGCTTCGGCGCGTTCTTCGGCTATTTCGCGGGCCGCTCGTTCGGCTTCGGCCTCGCGTGGCTTGCGATCCTCACCGGCGGCGTGCTCGGCAACCTGCTGAACTCGGCCATACAGCCGGCGGACCATCGCTCGATCGGCGCGTCGACCGCGGTCTTCGCGGCGCTCGGCCTCCTGACTGCGCACGCATGGCGCAGAGGCATCGCGCAGACCTCGTGGCGGGCGAGGATCGCGCCGATCGCCGCGGGCGTCGCGCTGCTCGCGTTCACGGGCACGGCCGGCGAGAACACCGACATCTTCGCGCACCTCATGGGCTTTGCGGCCGGGTTCGGTCTCGGAGCGCTGCTGTCGCGCGTGCCGCCGCCGCGCTCTCGTTGGCTCCAAGCCGCGTGCGGCGCCGCCGCGGCGCTCCTCCTGATCGGCGCTTGGCTCTGGGGGCTGTCGGCGGCGGGCTGATGCCGCGCGCGCGGCCAAGCCGCGAGGCGGCTAGTCGAGCACGCTCGCAACGAGCGCCAGGAAGTCGCGCTCGCTCGCGATGCGCTCGGCGGCCCGCGCGTCGACCGTATAGCCGTGCGCGTTCGCGAGCGCTTCGTACTTGGGACGCCGATGCGCGACGAGCGCGGGGAAGATCCAGCGGACGAAGTCGTCCGGCTCGATCTCGTCGGCGCTCTCGAGCGCGTGCGTCGCGAGATACTCGGCGAGCTTCTCGTCGAGGAACGGCTCCTGGTAGTAGAGCGGCTTCGGGTCGTCGAGCGCTCGCTGCACGAGCTGCCGCTCCATCTCGGCGTCCGGCTTGAGATATAGGATCAGCGTGTTGTCCGCGAGGACGCGCTCGGTCTCGGCGTCGTCGAGCTCGACGACGCTGCCGCCCGCGTCGTTCACGAAGTGGTCGTATCCGTAAATCTCCTGCGCCTTGACGATGAACTCGGCGACGTCGCGCATCGCGCCGATTTCGGCGTCGCGATGCAGCCGCTGCCGCTTCTTGAATTCGTCGACGGGCAGGCCCCCTTTGTCGCGCCGCCCGATCTTGCCGAGGAAGGTCGAGACGGGCTCGAGGTTGTGAAAGGTGATGTTGCTCGCAATGTAGATCGAATCGCTGCGAAGCAGGTCCCGGAGGAAGCCGACCTGCATGGCCTGCCGCTTGATGTTGTCGAGGATCGGCTCGGCCAGGTATTTGGTTCCGATGCGATAGTCGCCGGAATAGTGAAACCACTTCGACTTGGGCAGCTTGTAGGCGAGCGTCGTCTTGCCGACGCCCGACATGCCGAGCAGCGTGATGGCCTTATGAGGCCAGCGCATGAACTGATCGCGGGTCATTCGCATGGGCTTCGAGCCTCAAGCTCAACACGGCCGCCGGACGGCGGTCCCGCCCGACTGCGTCCGCCTTCGACAAGAGGCGCCGATTATATGCGAGTGTCCGCCCGTGCGCGGGCTGCGCGGCGGTTCCCGAGAAAATGGGGTCAGACCCCATTTTTGGCGCCCGCCTACGCCTGACCCCTGTTGACATTTGCAGTATCCTGTCCCGCATGCCGCTGAAGAATCTGCACCCCGCCGTCGCCGCGTGGTTCGAGGGCGAGTTCGCCGCCCCGACGGCCGTGCAGCTCAAGGCCTGGGAAGCCATCAAGCGAGGCGCGCCGACGCTGATCAGTGCGCCGACGGGCTCGGGCAAGACGCTCGCGGCCTTTCTCGCCGTCATCGACGATCTCGTGAGGCTCGCGCTCGACGGCGGCCTCCCCGACGAGACGCGCGTGCTCTACGTGTCGCCGCTCAAGGCCCTGTCGAACGACATCCAAAAGAACCTGCAGGCGCCGCTCGCCGGCATCCGCCGCGAGTTGCTGAGCGCGGCGTTGCCGGACGCGCCGATCCGGGCCTGGGTCAGAACGGGAGACACGCCCCAGAGCGAGCGCGCGCGCATGCGCCGCACGCCGCCGCACATCCTCGTCACGACCCCGGAGTCGCTGTACATCCTGCTGACCTCGGACTCGGGCCGGCGCATGCTCTCGACCGTCAAGACGGTCATCGTCGACGAGATCCACGCCCTCGCCGGCAACAAGCGCGGCGCGCACCTCGCCCTGTCGCTCGAGCGGCTCGAGGCGCTCTGCACGGAGCCGCCCGTCCGGGTCGGCGTCTCGGCCACGACGAAGCCGATCGCGAAGGTCGCGGATTTCCTCACGGGCGAATCCGCCCGCTGCGCCATTGTCGACGAGGGGCATGTGCGGAATCGCGACCTCGCGCTCGAGCTTCCGGAGTCGCCGCTCGAGGCGGTCATGGCGGGCGAGGTCTGGATCGAGGTCTACGACCGGCTCGCGGCGCTGATCCGCGAGCACAGGACGACGCTCGTGTTCGTCAACACGCGGCGCTTGGCCGAGCGCGTGGCGCGGCACCTGGCCGAGCGGCTCGGCGAGGACGCCGTGACCTCGCACCATGGAAGTCTCGCGAAGGAGCATCGGCTCGACGCGGAGCAGCGCCTCAAGGCCGGCTCGCTCAAGGCGCTCGTCGCGACCTCGTCGCTCGAGCTCGGCATCGACGTCGGCGAGATCGATCTCGTCTGTCAGCTCGGCTCCCCGCGCGCGATCGCGGCGTTCCTGCAGCGCGTCGGGCGTTCCGGCCACGGCCTTGGCCGCATGCCGAAGGGGCGGCTCTTTCCGCTCTCCCGCGACGAGCTCGTCGAGTGCACGGCGCTGCTTGCGGCCGCGCGGCGGGGCGAGCTCGATTCGATCCGCACATGCGAGGCGCCGCTCGACGTGCTCGCGCAGCAGATCGTGGCCGAGGTCGCGATGGGCGAGCAGGCCGTCGAATCGCTCTATGCCCGCTACCGGCGGGCCGAGCCGTTTCGCGGGCTCGCGAAGGAGACGTTCCATGCCGTCGTCACGATGCTCGCGGACGGCTTCACGACGCAGCGCGGCCGGCGCAGCGCGCACCTGCACTTCGACCGCGTCAACGGCGTGCTTCGGCCGCGGCGTTCCGCCCGGCTCACGGCCATCACGAACGGCGGCGTGATCCCGGACCAATTCGACTACGACGTCGTGCTCCTGCCGGCCGAGCACCCGATCGGAACCGTGAACGAGGACTTCGCGTTCGAGAGCATGGCGGGCGACATCTTCCAGCTCGGCAACGCCTCGTACCGGATCCGCAAGGTCGAGCCGGGCAAGGTCTACGTCGAGGACGCGCAGGGCCAACCGCCC
>DASTSM010000241.1:0-22508 GCA_035760685.1 Gammaproteobacteria bacterium
GGAGGCAGTACGGTTTTCCTGGACGCGAGCTCGATCTCGGGCGGCGTCGCGTTCAACGACTCTCTCGGGGGTTGGATTCTCAACGTCACCACCGGCCTGTCGAAACCGCTCCTCGGTTCAGCCTTCCAGCCCTCGATGGACTTGAACTCCGTCAACGTTAGCTCGCAAAGTTCGGGTCTTCTCCGGATCGAATTGACCGACACGGACTTCAACCTTGCAGGAGAAACCGCGTCATCGGCCGCGATCGGCGGGAGTACCGACGGCATGGTCTCCTACAAAACCTTCATCGACGCAAGCAACACCCCGTTCGGCGAGGGGGCGCTCCTGAACGACGTCGGGTCATTCGGTTCTGGCGTGTTCGGCTTCGGCAGCACTAGGAGCCTCACCGCGCCGGCCGTCTACTCGTTGACAGCCGTGGTCGACATTCTTCACTCGGCTCCGTTCCAGGCTTCCTCGTTCAACGCCACGTTGAAGGTCCCGGAGCCGAGCTCCGTCGCGCTGCTCGGCGCGGGGCTCCTTGCGCTCGGATTCTTCGCGAAGCGGAAGCGGTCGGCCCAGTAATTCGCAATTCGCGAGAACGAAACGCTGCGATTCGCGTACGCAAAAAGGGTCCCCGGTCTTTTCGACCGGGGATCCTTTTTAGTACCGCCCTTCCTTGAACTGCTCCGGATTCAGCTGGTGCCGTGCGAGGAGCTTGTAGAAGTCGGTGCGGTTCCGCTTCGCGAGGCGCGCGGCCTGGCTCACGTTGCCGCCCGTGATCTGCAGCAGCTGGGATAGGTAATTCCGCGTGAACTCGTCCCGCGCCTGCGAGAACGACGGCAGCGCGTTCGCCTGCTCGCCGAGCGCGTTCCGGACCTGCTCGGCCGTGATGATGCGCGCGGGGCTCAGCGCGACGTTCTGCCGCACGACGTTGTAGAGCTGCCGGATGTTGCCGGGCCACTGGCTCGCGACGAGGAGCTCGACGGCCTCGGGGGCGTAGACCTTGCGCTCGCTGCCCGATTCCGCCGCGATCTGCTCGAGGAAGTGCTCGACGAGCAGCGGCACGTCCTCGCGCCGCTGGCGCAGCGGCGGCAGCTGGATGTTCACGACGTTCAGGCGGTAGTAGAGGTCCTCGCGGAACGCGCCCTTGATCATGAGGTCGTTCAAGTCCTGGTGCGTCGCGGAGATCACGCGCGTGTCGATCGGCACCGGCTCGGTGCTGCCGACCGGCCGCACCTGCTGCTCCTGCAGCACGCGCAGCAGCTTGACCTGGAGCCTCATCGGCATGTCGCCGATCTCGTCGAGCAGCAGGGTGCCGCCGCTCGCGGCTTGGAAGAGGCCCTTGTGGCTGCGGACGGCCCCCGTGAACGCGCCCTTCTCGTGCCCGAAGAGCTCGGACTCGAGCAGATTCTCGGCCATGGCGCTGCAGTTGATCGCGACGAACGGCTGGTCCTTGCGCGGGCTCGCGCGATGAATCGCGCGGGCCATGAGCTCCTTGCCCGTGCCCGATTCGCCCGTAATGAGCACCCGCGCATCGCTGGCCGCTACCATGCGCGCCTGCTGCAGACACTCCTGCATGGCGGGACTGCGCGTGATGATCTCGGCGTTCCATTCGTCCTTCGGACGCGGGAGCCCCGAAATCTTCATCGCGCGCTCGACGGAGTCGAGGAGCTGCTGCTTGTCGACGGGCTTGGTCAGGAAGCCGAAGGCGCCGCTCTGCGTCGCCTCGACGGCATCCGGGATCGTGCCGTGCGCCGTCAGCAGCAGGACGCAGAGGCCGGGCCACTGGCGCTGGACTTCCTTGAGCAGCGCGATGCCGTCCATGTTCTGCATGCGCAGGTCCGTGATGACGAGGTCCGGCCGGAACCGCGGCAGAACGCCGAGCGCGGCCTCGGCGCTCTCCACGGCCTCGACGTCGTACCCTTCGGCGCGGAGCCTGATGCTGAGCAGCCGAAGCAGACCCGGATCGTCGTCGACGAGCAGGATCTTGCCGCGCGACTTGGCCGAATCTCCGGCGACTCTACTTTGTATTTGCACCATTTTCGCGTTCTCTTATTGATCGCTCGATGTTCGTGATTGCATTGAGCTTCTGTTCCGCCTCTTCGAGCTGCTTGCGCAGCTTCGCGTTCTCGGCCGTTGCGGCGTCGATGCGGCGCTGGCTCTCGGTGCTCTGCGCTGCGAGCGCGTCCTTCGATTCCTTGCGCAGCTGCTCGGCCTCGGCATTGAGAACCAGCCTTTGCTCGATCTCCTTGAGATGCACGGCGACGAGCGCCCTTTCCTCGGGCAGCAGGGCAGCGCCGGAGGCGAGCAGGTCGTTGAGCAAGCGCGCGGCCCGCTCCGGGTCGCTGCCGGCGTGGCCGGGCGTGCCGAGCGCGAGCGCGAGCTTGAGCCGGTTCGTCGTCGTCGGCGATTCCTCCGCGGTGCGCTCGACGCTGCGCAGCGTCTCCGCTTGACTCACGGGGTCGCCCTCGACGAGGCCGCGCATGAGCTCGAGATAGACCGAGAGGCTCTGCGCGGCGAATTCCTTTCCGGCCCCGAATGCAGCCTGATCGGCCGTGCGCTCGGCCGCCGAGCGGCCGAACAGGCCCGGCGCCGCGCAAGCCGACATGAGCACGCCGGCGGCGAGCGGGACCGCAAACCAGCTTCTCGACCGACTCCGCGACACGATGCTCATCCGTTCACAACCAGGGCCGGCCGGTCCGCCGCACGCCGCAACGGCAGCACGACGCGGAAATGCGCGCCGGGCCAGTCGCTGCCGTCGACGAGCGAGACGGTGCCGCCATGCGCTTGCACGCATTCGGCTACGACCGACAGACCAATCCCGGTGCCGCCGACCGGTCCACCCTGCGGGCGCTTGCCCTGGTAGAACGCCTCGAAGATGCGGCCGGCGTCCTCGGGATCGATGCCGGGTCCAGTGTCCGCCACGTCGATGACGAGTTCTGTGCCCTGCATCTCGGCTCCGATGTACAGAACGCCGCCCGCGGGCAGGAACTTGACGGCGTTCGAGACGAGATTCTCGAGCATGAGGCGCAGCTTGCCTTCGTCGGCCCTGACCCGGATCGCGCTCACCTGGATCTGGAGCCTGATCTTTTGATTCGAGATCGGCAGCCGATGGTGGCTCAGCACACGGAACACGAGCGGCTTCAGCTCGAACTCGGTGATATCGAGCGAAGCGGTCTTCGTTTGCCACGCGCTGAAGTTCAGCAGATTCTCGATGAGCGCCTGCAGCTTCAAGCCGTTCTCGCGCAGGATGCCGGTCACCTCCTGCTGCTGCACGTCGAGCGTGCCGACGGAGCCGTCGAGCAGGAGCTCCGTGCCCTCGCGGATGTTTGCAAGCGGCGTCTTGAGCTCGTGCGACATGTGCCGCAGAAACTTGTTCTTTTCCTCGCCCTGTTCCTTGAGCCGCTGCCTGAGCCATTCGAGCTGGCGGCCGAGCGTCTCGAGGTCCTTCGGCCCGGTAACGGAGATCGCATGGCCGAAGTCGCCGCTGCCGAGCTCGCGGATCGCGCGGTCGACTTGCCGCATGGGCCGTCCGATGAGCCCGAGGAAGAAAAGGATCAGCACGATCGTGAGCGGAATCAGCGCCGTGGACTGCCACATCAGCTTGCGCTGCGCCTCGCGCGTGGATTCCTGCAGAGCGGTCAACTGCTCGTTGCGCGCGATGCGCATGCCTTGGCCGACGTCCCGCGCCGCCGCGTTCATCGACTCGAAGCCCGAGATCACGGCTTTCAAGGCCGCATCGCTCTTCGCGGCGTCGCTCTTCGGGTCGGCTTTCGACGCATCGCCCGTCTTGGCGGAGCGCAATATCTTGCGCACGTCCTCGGCCGTGTCGACGACGATATCGAGGCTCTTCCGCGCTTCCGGGGCCTGCGGCAGCGGCGCGAGCACGGCGGCGCTCTGTTTGAGAGAGGCCAGGTCCGTCTCGTAGAGGTCGAGCAGCGTCTTGTCCTGCACGACTTGAATGTACTGGCGAGCGTTGCGCTCCATGTCGCCGAGCAGGTTGATGATGCGCTGCGTCTCGAGCGACGTCGTAGCGCTTTCGGTGGCCACGGCCTCGCTCTCGCGAGTCAGGAGGCCGAGCTTCAAGGCGGCGTTGCCGATCGCGATGAGCAGCGGAAGGGTGACCAGGGCCAGCCCGACGAGCAGGAGCCCCAGTAGCGTTCTCGGCCTGCCAAGTCTCACCGATCGATTCCGTCCTTCACCTTGAATCTAGGCACGATCTTCAAATCTGAGCACGTCTTCGGTGCGCCCCGGGTTCCGGTCAGCCCGCTCGGTCTTGCCGCTCCGGTCGCATTCTCTCGGTTCAGCCGGCTCTCGGTTCAGCCGGCCCAAACGCCTGCCGCGAGCTTGCGCTCCCAGTTCAGCGAGGATCGCACGATCGCCTCGAGATCGTCGTAGCGCGGAGCCCAGCCGAGCTGCGTGCGGATTCTCGCCGCCTCCGCGACGAGCGTCGGCGGATCGCCGGCCCGGCGCGGCGCCTCGCGCTTGTCGAGCGTGACGCCGGCCACGCGCTCGACCATGGCGAGGACCTCGCGGACGCTGTAGCCGCGCCCGTAGCCGACGTTCAGCGTCGTCGATGCGCCGCCGCCGCGAAGATACTCGAGCGCCCGCAGATGCGCCGAGGCCAGGTCTTCGACGTGAATGTAGTCGCGGACGCCGCTGCCGTCCGGCGTCGCGTAGTCCGTGCCGAAGATCGAGACGTGGGAGCGTTTCCCGACGACGGCCTCGCAGGCGACCTTCGTGAGCAGCGTCGCTTTCGGCGTCGACTGTCCGATCCGCGCCTCCGGATCCGAGCCCGCGACGTTGAAGTAGCGCAGCGCGACGTGCCGGAGCGGCGTGACGGCCGAGAGGTCCCGCAGCATCCACTCCGTCATGAGCTTCGACGTGCCGTAAGGGTTGATCGGCGCCGTCGCCGTTTCCTCGGACGCGATGCCCCCCTCGGGAATGCCGTAGACGGCGGCCGTCGACGAGAACACGACATGCCGGACGCCGGCGGCCAAGGAGCGCTCGAGCAGAGTCCGGCTCGCGCAGGTGTTGTTGCGGTAGTACTTCAGCGGATCCGCTACGGACTCGGGCACGATCGTATGAGCCGCGAAGTGCATGACGGTGTCGACGTCGAAGCGCGAGAAGATGCGCGCGAGACACTCGGGATCGCCCGTATTGCCGACCACGAGCTCCCCATGCAATACGGCTTGCTTGAAGCCCGTCGACAAGTCGTCGAGAACGACGACGTTCTCGCCGGATTCGCCGAGCTGCCGAACGACGTGTGAGCCGATATAGCCGGCGCCGCCGGTCACGAGGATCGCGCTTTGACCCATGCCCCTCTCTGGGTAAGTGACATAATCGAGGACGGCGAGTCTAACAGGTCTCGTCGACAGTGCAGGCGACGCCGCTCGCAAATTCGCCGCGCTACGGCCCACGCAGGCCTCGATCGGCCTCGCAAGTCTCGGGGCGCGTGAGTGTTTTCGCTCCCGCGTCGCCGCATGCCGACAGAATACCGATGCGAGCGGCGCGGGGCTACCATGGATCCGGGGCCGGCCGAACAAGGATAAGGTGCACGTGAGATCGCCGTTTTCGAGCCGCAGTTCGGTAGGTCCTGTCCGAAATTCGAATCGTTTACGACTCGCTCGGCCGGCGGCGCTCGGCCTCGCGTCGCTGCTCGCGGCGTGCAGCGGCGGCGACGGCAGCGGAGCGTCGTCGCTTCCGCCGAAGAACGACGATCCGAGCCCGAGCGTCACGATCCAGGGAACGGTCACGTTCGATCTCGTCCCGGCTTCGGTCGGCGGGACCGGCGTCGCGCTCGACTATGCCGAAGCGATGGAGAGCCCGGCCCGCGGCGTCACGGTGGAAGCGGTGAGCAACGCGACGTCTGTCGTGCTCGCGTCGACGACGACGGACGCCGCGGGCCATTACGCCCTGTCCGTCGCCGCGAACACCGAGGTGCTGGTCCGGGCGCGCGCGGAGCTGATCCGCGCCGCGTCGCCGAGCTGGGACGTTCGCGTCGTCGACAACACGAGCGCCGACGCGCTCTACGTGCTCGACGGAACGGCGTCGTCGACGGGCATGGCCGACGAGACGCGGAATCTGCACGCGGCTTCGGGCTGGGACGGCGCCTCGTACTCGGGCGAGCGCTCCGCGGCTCCGTTCGCGATCCTCGACGTGATCTACGACGCGATGCAGTTCGTGCAGGGAGCGGCGCCGGCGACGTCGCCCGTGACTTCCTTTCCGCCGCTCGTCGTGCATTGGAGCGCGAAGAATTCGTTGAACAGCGGCCCTTCGGGCGGACCCGACCCCGCGACGGGGGCCATCGGCACGAGCTTCTTCAACGCCTCGGGCATCTATCTGCTCGGTACGGCGGACAGCGACACGGACGAGTACGACCGCCACGTCATCGCCCACGAATGGGGCCACTACTTCGAAAACTCGTTCGCGCGCTCCGACAGCATCGGCGGACCGCATTCGCGCGGCGACCAGCTCGACATGCGTGCGGCGTTCAGCGAGGGGCTCGGCAACGCGCTCTCGGCGATTCTCACGGGAGACAGCCTTTACACGGATACGCTCGGCGCGGGGCAAAGCCGCGGCTTCGCCTTCGACGTGGAGAAGCCGCTCTCGGCAACCGGTGCGACGACGAATCCGGGCTGGTTCAGCGAGGAGTCGATTCAACAGATCATTTACGACCTCTACGACTCGACGCAGGACAAGCGCGAGGATTCGCTCGCGCTCGGCTTCGCCCCGCTCTTCGACGCGCTCGCGAACCATCTCAAGCTGTCGCCCGCGCTCACGAGCCTCTTCCCGTTCATCGAAGGCGTCGAGACGCTGTTGCCCGAGGATAAGCCGCAAATCGACGCGCTCGTCGGCACGGAGGCGATCGATCCGATCGGCGACGACTACGGCGACGGCCAAACGAACGGCGGATACCTCGACGGTATTCCCCAGACGGCTCCCGATGCCGAGGTGCTGCCGATCTACGGAGACATCGCGCCCGGCGGGCCGTCCGTCAAAGTCTGCAGCACCGACGACTTTGCGGGCGCGACCGGCTCCGTCAACAAGCTCGGCTCGCGCGCCTTCCTGCGCTTCAGTGTCGCGACGCCGGCCATGTACGGCATCACGGCGACGACGACGGAGATGCCGGGCGGCGCGACGGCCGACCCCGACATGGTGCTGCATCAGCGCGGGACCGTCGTGAAGTCCTGGGGCCCGCCCGACCCTTCGGCGTGCACGACGTCGAACCCGGCCGGGTGCCGGGAGTCCTTCTCGCGCCTGCTCGCCGCGGGCGACTACGTGCTGGAGGTCTACGAATGGACGAACACGCAGGACCGCGACGCCGATCGCCCGCCGATAGGACGCACGTGCTTCAACGTCGCGATCACGCCGCAATGAGCCCCGGCGCGCTCGGTCGGGCGCTTGCCCGCCGCGCGCGTGCCGGCTGCCGCGCGTCGGCGCCGGCCGTCGTCGCGCTCGCGTTGGTTGCGGCCTTGGCGGCGGCTTGCGCCGAGCCCACGGAGGTCGCGGCCGCGCCTCGGGGAAGCGGGGCGATTGCGGCGAACGACGAAGCGCGCGAAGCGGGCGGGTTGGCCCGCACCGCCGGCAAGCCCGTCGCGCCGTTCTCCGTGGACCACGAGCTTCTCGCCGCGCCGGCCGTGGGCGTGCCGCTCGAGGTGCGCATCACCGTGCGCCCGCAAGTGCCGATGAGCGCGCTCGAGCTCGAGGCCGTCGGCGACTCGACGCTCGAGGTAGCCGGCGCGGACGCGCAGCAATCGGCGCCGAGCGCGGCGGCGGGCGCACCGGCCGTCTGGTCCGTCACCGTCGTGCCTCGCGATGAAGGAGCGCTTCAGCTCAAGATCACGATCGACGGCGTCATCGACGGCGTCCGGCAGGCGCGAAGCGTCGTCGTTCCTATCCGCGTCGGCGCGGCGGGTCCGGGCAAAGGCGGCCCCACGACGGAGGCCGTGCCGAAGTCGAACCGCGATGCGGCTGCTCCGAGCCCGGCGGGGGACGACGGCCAGGATCGAGGCGACGGGCTGATTCACCTTCATTCCGACGAATGACGCGATGAAGGCACCCGATCCGCGATGAACCTGCTCGAGCCGGATGAGCCCGCGCCGTTCGAGACCGTCGGCGTCGCCCGGCCGCGGCCGATCGTTTTCGTCTGCGACCACGCGGGGCGGCGGATGCCCCGGCGTCTCGACCATCTCGGCCTCGAGGAGCGGCACTGGGCCGATCATATCGCGTGGGACGTGGGCGCGGCCGCCGTCGCGCGCGCCCTCGTCGAGCGGTTCGACGCGAGCGGCGTGCTCGCGGTCTACTCGCGCCTCGTCGTCGACTTGAACCGCGATCTCGACGACGCTTCGGCATTTCCCGCGCTGAGCGGCGGCGTGCTCGTCCCCGGAAATCTCGGCCTTTCGGCCGCCGCGAAGGGCGAGCGGGCGCGGGCCCTATACGAGCCCTATCACGCGGCGGTCGACGCCGCGCTCGATCGGGCCCGCACGCGGGACACAGATCCCGTGCTCGTCGCCGTGCACAGCTTCACGCCGCGCATGCACGGCGTCGCGCGGCCCTGGCACGTCGGCGTGCTTTGGGACAAGGATCCGCGGCTCGCGCTGCGCCTGCTCGCCGCGCTGCGTGCGCAGCCGGGCGTCGTCGCGGGCGACAACGAGCCGTACTCGGGGCGCCATCCTGCCGACTACACGATCGATCACCATGCGGAGCCGCGCGGCATCGCGCACGTCAGCATCGAGATCCGCCAGGACCTGATCCGCGACGAGGGCGGGCAGCGCGACTGGGCCGAGCGAGTCGCGACGGCGCTGCGCGGCCCCCTCGAGGACGAGAGGCTCTACCGCGCCCGCACTCCGGCGGGGCCCGGCGCTGCGCCCCGTGCGCTGGGCGCGCCGCGGCCCGGCTCGCCCGCGGTCTTCGGGGCGGAGGTCGCGGGCGATATCGAGTAAGCTCTGCGCCCTTGAACGAGACGAGTCGCCATGACGAGACGGGTGCATCCATGAGCGAGACGACGCCGGCCGCGGCGCGGCGGCCGCCGCGGCGTCTCGCCGTCGCGCCCATGATGGAGCGCACGGACCGGCATTGCCGCTACTTCCTGCGCCTCCTGGCGCCGCACGCGTGGCTCTACACGGAGATGGTCACGTCTGCGGCACTGCTGCACGGCGATCGCCGCGCGCTGCTCGAGTTCTCTGCCGCCGAGCATCCCGTGGCCCTGCAGCTCGGCGGCAGCGAGCCCGGCGATCTCGCCGCGGCGGCCGCGCTCGGCGCGGGGGCCGGCTACGACGAGATCAACCTCAACGTCGGCTGCCCGAGCGACCGCGTGCAGGCCGGGTGCTTCGGCGCCGCGCTCATGCGCGAGCCCGAGCGCGTCGCCGCGTGCGTCCGGGCCATGCGCGGCGCCGTCTCGATCCCGGTCACGGTCAAGACGCGACTCGGCGTCGACGGCCTCGACAGCTACGAGTTCCTTTGCGACTTCGTGGGCCGCGTCGCCGAGGCCGGATGCCGCACGGTCATCGTGCATGCGCGCAAGGCCTGGCTCAAAGGACTCAGCCCGAAGCAGAACCGCGAGGTGCCGCCGCTCGACTACGGCCGCGTGCGGCGCTTGAAGCGCGACTTCCCGGCGCTCGAGATTCTGCTGAACGGCGGCCTCGTCGACGCGTGGACCGCGCTCGCCGAGCTCGATCACGTCGACGGCGTCATGCTGGGCCGAGCTGCGTATGCCGACCCATATCTGCTCGCGGCGCTCGACGCGGCGATCCACGGATCGGCGGCGCCGCCCTCCCGGCTCGACACGCTCGAGGCCTTCGTTCCGTACCTCGACCGCGAGGTGGAGCGAGGAACGCCGCTCAAGAGCATGACGCGCCATCTCATGGGTTTGTTCGCAGGGCGCCCCGGCGGCCGCCGGTGGCGCCGCCTGCTCGGGGAGCTTCCGAGCGATCGCGCGCGGGCCAAGGCCGCGATCGCGGAATTGACGGCCTTCGCCGCCGAGATCGCGGGCTCGGAGGCGCGTCCGCGCGCCGCGTAGCGGCGTTGCCTGCACGCGTCGCCGCGTTGCCCGCACGCGTCGCCGCGTTCCCACGTGCCGGTGGAGGAGCAGCGGCTAGCCGCCACCGCCGCGCAGCACGAAGGCTCGCCCCCTGACAGGGCCGCCGCTTCGCTACAATTGCCGATCCCTCTCACCCATCTATCGAGGTTTTTAAGTGGCAAAATCGGGCACGAACAAGAAGACGAAGCTCACGATGGCGGAGCGCGCGGACGTTCACGAGCTCTACGAAGAGTCCGTGCAGAACGTCGAAGGCGAGGTCGAGTTCCTCGTCGATACCTTCAAGTCGCTGCGCGGCCGCGTGCCCCTGAGCTTTCGAGAGGACTTCTGCGGGACCGCGAGCGCCGCGTGCCAGTGGGTCCGGACGGACAAGCGGCGCTACGCGATCGGGGTCGACATCGACGAGAAGACGCTCGAATGGGGCCGCGCGCACCGCGTGGCCCGCCTGCCGGAGGCCGATCGGCCGCGCGTCAAGCTGCTCAGGGACGACGTGATGCACGTCGAGACCGATCCGGTCGACATCGTGGTCGCGTTCAACTTCAGCTATTTCATCTTCATGACGCGGGACGCGATGCGCGCGTATTTCCGGCGCGTGCGCGACGCGCTCAAGGACGACGGCTTGCTGTTCCTCGATGCGTTCGGCGGCCCCGAGTCGTTCGACGTGCAGAAGGAGAAGACCAAGTACGACGGCTTCACCTACGTCTGGGATCAAGCCGAGTTCGAGCCCGTCACGAACACGATCGTCTGCCACATCCACTTCAAGTTTCCGGACGGCTCCAAGCTCAAGAAGGCCTTCAGCTACCGATGGCGGCTCTGGACGCTGCCCGAGCTCCGCGAGTTGCTCGAGGAGGCGGGATTCTCCAAGGTCAGGGTTTACTGGGAAGGCGAGGACGAGGACGGCGAGCCGAATGGCGAGTTCGAGGAGACGGCGACCGGCACTCCGGACCCGGCCTGGGTCGCCTACATCGTCGCCGAGAAATAGCTCGCGGCCAACTCTCCCGACAAGGAGGCTTTCGGCTCACCGCCGAGGAATCGCGTGACGCCGAGGCGGCTCGACGTATAATCGTTTTCGGCTCCGCACCGCGCACTCAGGAACGAAGCCATGGGTAGGGACGTCGAGGTTGCGATCCTGTTCGCCGATGTGGTGGGCAGCACGCAGCTCTATGAGCAGCTCGGGGACGCTAAAGCCCGCGAGATGGTCGGCCGCTGCCTCGAGATCATGCGCGAGGCCACCGAGGCGAACCGCGGCACGGTGATCAAGACCATGGGCGACGAGGTCATGTCGACGTTCCCGACGGCCGACGACGCCATGAATGCGGCGCGCCGGATGCAGGAGCAGATCTCGAGCGAGCCCGCGCTGCGCCACGACCAGGGCCACGTCGCGATCCGGATCGGCTGCCACTACGGGCCCGTCGTGCAGGAGCACCGCGACATCTTCGGCTCGGCCGTCCACATCGCGAACCGCATGACGAGCCAGGCGAAGGCCAAGCAGATCATCACGACGCTCTCGACCGTCGAGCGGCTCTCTCCGGAATGGCAGTCGATGGCGCGGCAGATCGACATTGCGACCGTGCGCGGCAAGGCCGACGAGGTCGTTCTCTTCGAGGTGCTGTGGCAGCCCGAGGAGGCGACGAGCATGTTGCCTGCCGTGCAGCTCTCGAAGCGCGCCGGCCGCCCGAAGCGCCTGAGCCTGCGATATCAAGGCAAGGAGATCACCGTCGGCGAGGGACGAAAGAGCGTGACGCTCGGGCGCGCGGAGGACAACGACGTCGTCGTCAAGGGCAACTTGATCTCGCGGCTCCACGCGCGCGTCGAGGCGAGCCGCGACAAGTTCACCCTATACGACGAGAGCACGAACGGGACGTTCGTTCACACCGATGCCGGCGAGGAGATCTTCGTCCGGCGCGACAGCACTCAGCTCACGGGCGAGGGCGTCATCGGCCTCGGCCGCGCCGCGCAGCCGGGGACGGCGCTCGCCGTCCACTACGTCGTCGAGGACTGAAAAAATGGGGTCAGACCCCTTTTTCTCGGCGCGGAAAAATTGGGGTCTGACCCCAATTTCTTAGCCCTGGAGGGCCGCGACGACCTTGCGGTGCTCCGCGTCGATCCTCGCGGGAAGGCGATCGCCGAAGCTGTGCAGGTACTCCCCGAGGTGGTCCATCTCGGTGCGCCACTGTGCTCGATCGACGGCCAAGAGCTGCTCGAGCGTCGCGGACGAGACGCCGTCGAGCCCCGTGAGATCGATGTCTTCCTTGCGCGGCAGGTAGCCGATCGGTGCTTCGACCGCGCCGATGCGGCCTTCGCAGCGGTCGATCATCCACCGCAGCACGCGCAGGTTCTCGCCGTAGCCCGGCCATAGGAACTTGCCGTTCGAGTCGCGGCGGAACCAGTTCACGTGGTAGATCCGCGGCAGCTTCTCCGTCCGCTGCTCGAAGCTGAGCCAATGCGCCCAGTAGTCGCCGTAGTTGTAGCCGCAGAACGGCTTCATGGCCATCGGATCGCGCCGAACCACGCCGACCTTGCCCGTGGCCGCCGCCGTCGTCTCCGACGCCACGCTCGCGCCGACGAGGACGCCGTGCGCCCAGTCCTTGGCTTCGTAGACGAGCGGCGCGAGCTCGCGGCGGCGGCCGCCGAAGACGAGCGCCGAGATCGGCACGCCTTCCGGCGCCTCCGCGAGCTTCGAGTAGCTCGGGTTTTGTGACGCGGCGACGGTGAACCGAGAGTTCGGATGCGCCGCAGGTCCGTTGCCGGGCGTGTAGGGCCGTCCCTTCCAGTCGATCGCGGGCTCGCCTTCGCCTTTCTCTTCCCACCACGGCTCGTTGTCGCGCGTCACGGCCACGTTCGTGAAGATCGTGTCGTGCGTGATCATGTCGTAGGCGTTGCGGTTCGTCTTGCGGTTCGTGCCCGGCACGACGCCGAAGTACCCGGCTTCGGGATTGATCGCCCGAAGCTGCCCGTCCCGATCGAGGTGCAGCCAAGCGATGTCGTCGCCGAGCGTCCAGACCTTCCAGCCCTTCAAGCTTTCCGGCGGAATCAGCATCGCGAGGTTCGTCTTGCCGCAGGCGGACGGGAACGCGCACGCGAGATAGTGCGTCTCGCCTTCGGGGCTCTCCACGCCGACGATGAGCATGTGCTCCGCGAGCCAGCCCTCGTCGCGCGCCTGCCAGCTCGCGATGCGCAGCGCATGGCACTTCTTCCCTAGCAGCGCGTTGCCGCCGTAGCCCGAGCCGTAGCTCATGATCGAGAGCTCCTCGGGGAAATGGACGATGTAGCGGCGCGCCGGGTCGAGCTCGCCGACCGAGTGCAGGCCCTTGACGAACTTGCCTTCGCGCTCGATGCGCTCGAGCGCGGGTTTCCCCATGCGCGTCATGATGTGCATGTTCGCGACGACGTACGGGCTGTCCGTGATCTCGACGCCGCAGCGCGCGTACGGCGAGTCGATCGGACCCATGCAGTACGGGATCACGTACATCGTTCGCCCGCGCATGCATCCCGCGAACAATTCCTCGAGCATCGCTTTCGCTTCGCCCGGATTCATCCAGTTGTTGTTCGGACCGGCGTCGGTCTTGTCCGAAGTGCAGACGAAGGTCAGATGCTCGACGCGGGCCACGTCGTCCGGATGGGAGCGGTGAAGGTAGCAGCGCGGATACGCGTCCTGATCGAGCTCGTGGAGCGTGCCGTCGCCGAGCATTTGCCTCACCAGCCCGCGGTACTCCTCCTCGGAGCCGTCGCACCATTGCACGCGATCGGGCTGGGTAAGCTTTGCCGCCTCAGCGACCCAGTCGCTGAGCGCTTTGAGTCGGGTCGTCATGGATTTGGAATGGACCTTTTACAACGGTTTCCGAAAAGTATACCGCCCCCGTCGCCGAAATAGTTTGAACCAGTGCAGTAACCTATGGTTCGCGCATGGCGTTATGCATGAGATATCAGCGAGGAAGATCTCGCGCGAAAAATGGGGTCAGAGCCGATTTTCGCTTGCGCCGACGCCTCGCGGGATCGCCGATGACTCGCGCGTCCGCGCGGAGAAAAATCGGCTCCGACCCCATTTCCCCACTGAGCGGAGAAAAATCGGCGCTGACGCCATTTTTGAAAAGTAGGCCCGCTTCGGCTTCGGGCTATAGTTAAGGAATGCAGGGACTCTCGGCGATGTTCGATCCGAACGGCGCGCTTGCGCAGCGGCTGCCTGGGTATACGTACCGAGACGCGCAGCGGCGCATGGCGGAGATCGTCGCGGCCGGGATCGACGCCGGCGAGCACGTCGCGATCGAGGCCGGGACGGGGATCGGCAAGACGTTCGCCTATCTGATCCCCGCATTGCTGTCCGGACGGCGCGTCATCGTCTCGACGGGAACGCGGACGCTCCAGGACCAGCTCTTCGCGAGGGATCTGCCGTTGCTGGGCCGCGTCTTCGGGCGGCCGGCGGACGTCGCGCTGCTCAAAGGGCGCAACAACTATCTCTGCTGGCATCGCCTCGAGACGGCGCTCGCCGCCGGAACTCGCGATGCCGCGACCGTCGCGGATCTGCAAGCGCTGCGCGTCTGGGGCCGCTCGAGCGGCAGCGGAGATCTCACGGAGATCGAGGATCTGCCCGAGGATCACGGCCTCCGCGGCGCCGTGACATCGACCGTCGACAACTGCCTCGGGGGCCGCTGCGAGCGCTTCGACGACTGCTTCGTGCTCGAGGCGCGCAGGCGCGCTCAGCGCGCCGACATCGTCATCGTCAACCATCATCTGCTGCTCGCGGATCTCGCGCTCAAGGAGGCCGGGTTCGGCGAGCTGCTGCCCGGCGCCGACGGCGTCATCGTCGACGAGGCGCATCTCTTTCCGGACGTCGCCCAGCAGTTCTTCGGCGTGTCGATCACGACGCGCGAGCTCGAGCAGCTCGGGAGGGACGTGACGGCCGAGGCTCGCGTCGCGGGCTTGGGCGGCGACTTCGAGCGCGCGGCCGACGCGTTGCGGCGCTCGGTCGCGGATCTGCGCATCGCCGAGGACGGCCAGCCGCCGGGCCGCGTGCCGTGGGCGGCCGCCGGGCGCCGCTTGGGCGGGGCGCTCGCGCGCTGGCGAGGCGAGCTCGAGCACCTTTCGGAGCTCCTCGCGCCCGTCGAGGATGCGGCCGCGGGCCTCAAGCGCTGCCGGGAGCGCTGCGATGCGGCCGCCGCTCGGCTCGGCCGGATCGCGGAGCCGGGGTCCGACGAAGGCCTGCGCTGGCTCGAGCGCTCGCCGCGCGCGCTGGCCGCGCATTGGACGCCGCTCGACGTCGGCGATGCGCTCGCCGCAAGCATCGACGCGCAGCGCGGCGCGTGGATCTTCACGTCGGCGACGCTCGCCGTCGGCGAGGACTTCAGCCACTTTCGAAGGCGGGTCGGGATCGAACGGATTACGGCGCACGTGCTGCCGAGCCCTTTCGACTACGAGCGCAATGCGCGGCTCTACATCCCGCAAGGGCTGCCCGAGCCGAATCGCGAAGACCACATCGAGGCGCTGCTCGGCTCCGTATGGCCCCTCGTCGAGGCGGCCGGGGGCGGGGCGTTTCTGCTGTTCACGAGCTACCGGGCATTGCGGGCGGCGCAGGCGTGGATCGAAGCGCGCGGCGCGCCATGGCCGATCTTCGTCCAAGGCGAGGGTCCCCGGAGCCTCTTGCTCGAGCGTTTCCGCGAGGCCGGAGACGGGGTCCTGCTCGGCACGGGCAGCTTCTGGCAGGGCGTCGACGTGCGCGGGCCGGCGCTCCGGCTCGTCGCGCTCGACAAGCTTCCGTTCGCGTCGCCCGGCGATCCGATGGTCCAAGCCAGGATCGAGGCGATCCGGCGCGAGGGCGGCGATCCGTTCGGCGAGGCGCAGCTGCCGCAAGCCGTGCTCGCACTCAAGCAAGGCGTCGGCCGGCTCATTCGGGATTTCGAGGACCGCGGCCTCATCGTGCTCGGAGATCCGCGGCTGCGGACGCGGTCCTACGGGCGCATCTTCCTCGAGAGCTTGCCGCCCATGCCGGTGCTCGACGAGCGCGACGACGCGCTCGCGTTTGCGTCCGGCCTGCGGCCGGCCCGCGCCGACGCTCGGCGCCGGCAGGCGCACGAGGACGACGGACTCGGCGCCGCGCTCGCGGCGTCGGGCGTGCCGTGATGCACGACGGAGACGCGGCCGCCGGCGCGCAAGAGACGCCCGCCGTGACGCGCGATCGTTCCCGAGGTGCCCGCGGCATGCGGCTGCTCGCCATCGAGACCTCGAGCGCGGTCGGGACCGTGGCGCTCGCGTGCGGCATCGACATCGCCGAGCGCGAGATCCCGACGCCGCGCGAGCAGACGCAGCGGCTCCTGCCGCTCGTCGAAGCGCTCATGAGCGAGGCGGGACTTCGGTTCGCGGACCTCGACGCGATCGCCTTCGGCCGCGGGCCGGGGTCCTTTACGGGACTTCGCATCGCGGCGGCGACGGCGCAGGGCCTCGCGCTCGGCGCCGATCTGCCCGTCGCGCCCGTGTCGAGCCTTCAGGCGCTCGCCGAGCGCGCGGCGCGCGAGCACGGCGCGTCGTGCGTGCTGACGTGCGTCGACGCTCGCATGGGCGAGGTGTATTCGGCGCTCTACGAGCGCGCCGCGGCGCCGGCAGCGCTTTCGGCCGGGCCGGCCGCGCATTCGCCCGGGCCGGTCCCGCTTTCGCCCGGGGCGGCGGCGCTCTCGCCCGGGCCGGCCCCGCTTTCGCCGCCGCCGGCCGACGCGGCCGTCGCGCCGATGCGGCTCCTCGGCGAGGAGCGTCTCGGCGCGCCCGAGCGCCTAGACGTCCCCGCGGCCGGCGCTTGGTATGCGGCCGGCGACGGCTGGGCGCGCTACCGCGCCGAGCTCGCGGCGCTGCTCGTTCGCGCCGCAGGCGTCGGCGATGCGCTCTATCCGACGGCCAAGGATCTGCTGCCGCAGGCGGCGGCCGATGTCCGCGCCGGCAACCTGCTCTCGCCGGAGCGAGCCTTGCCCGTCTATCTCCGCGCCGCCGACGCCTGGCGCAAGACGTCCGAAGCGTAACGGCGCTGTAATAATGATCGTCTCTAATGGCGGCATCGGCGCCGCGGAGGCGCGCAGTCGAGGAACCCATGACGCCGAAGAAGGTCCTGGTCGTCGAAGACGAGGCGCCGATCCGCGAGATGCTCTCGTTCAATCTCGGCAGGGCCGGCTACGCCGTCGAGCCGGTCGCGAGCGGCCGCGAGGCCCGCGCGGCGATCGCGAACGGCTATCCGGACGTCGTCGTCATGGACTGGATGCTGCCGGACGTGAGCGGGCTCGAGCTCACGCGCCAGCTCAAGCGCGATCCCGAGACGCGCGAGATTCCGATCATCATGGTCACGGCGCGCGCCGAGGAAGACGATCGCGTCGCGGGCCTCGACGGCGGGGCGGACGACTATCTCGTCAAGCCCTTCTCGCACCGCGAGCTGCTCGCGCGCATCCGGGCGGCGCTGCGCCGGTCGGCGGGCGCCGAAGACGAGGTCGTCAAGGCGGGAGACCTCGAGCTCGATGCGGCGAGCCACCGCGTGTCCGTCGGCGACGAGGAGCTCGCGCTCGGTCCGACCGAGTACCGGCTGCTGCAGTTCTTCATGGAGCACCCGGATCGCGTGTACAGCCGGAGTCAATTGCTGGATCGAATCTGGGGCGGCAACGTCTACGTCGAGGAGCGCACGGTCGACGTGCACATCAGACGCCTGCGCAAAGCCCTCGAGCCGTACGGATGCGATAAACTCGTTCGGACCGTGCGCGGGGCGGGCTATCGTTTTTCGCCGGATCGATCTTCCTAGAATTCTCGGGGACGCGACCTCAGTTGCCGAAGCGCTGGATATCGCAAATCGCCGTCCTGGCGGCGTGGCTCGTCGCTGCGCTGCTGCTCGGGCTCGGGTTCGGCGGGACGGGATGGTGGCTCGCGGGCGCGCTCGCGCTCTATCTCGCCCATACGCTGCGCAACGTCTATTTGCTCGACCGCGTGCTCGAGGGCGGCAAGCGCCGCGTGCCGATGTTCGAGACGCGCGGCCTCTGGGCCGAGGTCTTCGGCCGCGTCGCGCGCCTGCAAGGCAAGGCGCGGAACCGCAAGAAGAAGTATCACCGGCTGCTGCGCGAGGTCCGCGAGAGCACGGGCGCGCTCAGCGACGGCGGCATCATTCTCGACGCGGCGCACGAGATCGTCTGGTTCAACCCCGCCGCGACCCGGCTGCTCGGTCTCGATCCCGCGCGCGACATCGGCAATCGCATCGACAATCTCGTCCGGCATCCGGATTTCGTGAGCTATCTGGCCGGTCCGCGGGCAGAGCCCGTCGTCGTGCCGTCGCCCGTCGAGGAGGGCGGTTGGCTCGCCGTGCAGCTGATTCCCTACGGCCAGGAGCAGCACCTCGCGATCGTCCGCGACGTCACGCGCGAGCACATGCTCGAGACGACGCGGCGCGATTTCGTCGCGAACGCCTCGCACGAGCTGCGCTCGCCGCTCACGGTCGTGAGCGGCTACCTCGACTCGTTGTCGGACGCCGACGACGTGCCCGGGGGCTGGTCGAAGCCCATCGCCGAGATGCGGCGCCAAGTTGCGCGCATGACGCAGATCCTGCGCGATCTCATCGAGCTCACGAGGCTCGAGGCCGCGGAGGCCCGGGCGCCGCAGACCTTCGTCGACGTCTGCGGCATGCTGAGGATCCTCACGAACGACTTTCCGCCGAGCGACGATCGGCCCCGCCTGCGCCTGCGGCTCGAGACGGACGCGGCGCTGCTCGGCAGCGAGTCCGAGCTCCATTCGATCTTCTTCAACCTGATCAGCAACGCGATGCGCTTCACGCCCGCGCAGGGCACCGTCGACGTCGTCTGGCGCGCCGACGCGGACGGCGCCGTCTTCGAGGTCGTCGACACCGGCATCGGCATCCCCGAGGAGCAGATTCCGCGCATTACGGAGCGGTTCTATCGAGTGGACCCGGGACGCTCGCGCGCGACGGGCGGCACGGGCCTCGGCCTCGCGATCGTCAAGCACGCGCTCCAGCGGCACGGCGCGACGCTCTCGATCGAGAGCCGCGAGGGCGAGGGCAGCACGTTCAGCTGCCGTTTCCCGGCGGCGCGCGTCGCGCTGCGCTCGGGCGCGGCGCAGGCGGCGGGCTGAGGCGGAAGCGGCGGGGCTCGGCCGACGAGCCTATAATCGGCGGCATGTGCGCCCGCCGCGCCGAGAGCGGCGGCCGCGTCGCGGGCGGCCAGGAGACCGGCAGAGTGGAAGTCGAAGATCTGGGTCATCACATCTCGAGGCGTTTCAACGCGGACCTCGAGCACGTGCGCAATTCCGTGCTTACGATGGGCGGCCTCGTCGAGGAGCAGTTCGACCGCGCGTGCAAGGCGCTCGCGGAGGGCGACAGCGAGCTCGGGCTCCAGGTCGCGGAGGACGACGCGAAGGTCAATCGCATGGAGGTCAGCATCGACGAGGAGTGCAGCCGCATCCTCGCGACGCGGGGTCCCACGGCGAGCGACCTCAGGCTTGTCGTCGCCGTCATCAAGACGATCACGGACCTCGAGCGCATCGGCGACGAGGCCGAGAAGATCGGCGTGCTCGCGGCGCGGCTCGCGAGCGTCGAGCGGCCGTCGACGAACTATCGCGAGCTCAGGAACCTCGCGCGGCACGTCAAGCAGATGATCCGCGGGGCGCTCAACGCGTTCGCACGGCTCGACTCGGACGAGGCGCTCAAGGTCGTCAAGGCCGACGACGCGGTCGACGAGGAGTACGAGTCGATCTATCGGCAAGGCATCACGTTCATGATGGAGGATCCGCGCACGATCTCGCGCATCATGGACACGACCTGGGTCGCGCGCTCGCTCGAGCGCATCGGCGACCACGCGAAGAACATCGCCGAGTACGTGATTTTCATGGTGCACGGCAAGGACCTGCGCTACACGGGGCTCGAGAACATCGAGGCCGAGGTGCAGCGCGCCGCGCAACGCAGGGAGACGCGACCATGATCTCGAATCGGCTGCACCGCCGCCTCTTCAACCTCGCCGGCGTCCTCGCCGTCGTCGGCCTCATGGCCTACGCGCTCTACGAGCAGTACGTCGTCGGGCTCGAGGCGTGCCCGCTCTGCATCTTCCAGCGCGTCGCGCTCATCACGCTCGGCGTCGTGTTCCTCGTCGCCGCGCTGCACGGCCCGGTCGGGCGCGGGGCGCGCGGCTATGCGGGCCTCGGGGCCGTCGTCGCGCTCGTCGGCGCCGGCATTTCCGCATGGCACGTGCACATCCAGAACTTGCCTGACGACGCCGTGCCGTCGTGCGGCCCCGGCCTCGCCTATATGTTCGATGCGTTCTCCGTGCCCCAAGCCATCAAGATGGTGTTCACGGGCTCCGGCGAGTGCCACGCCGTCAACTGGAAGTTTCTCGGCCTCTCGATGCCGGGCTGGGTGCTCATCTGGTTCGTCCTGCTCGGCGCCCTCATCGTCTACGCGAACTGGAGCCCGTTGGCGGAGCGGCGCACCCAGCGCGCCCGCGCCGAAAATGGGGTCAGACCCCAATTTCCGACTGCCAACTAAAAATGGGGTCAGACCCCAATTTTTTCGGGCCGAATTGTTGGGCGACCGACCGAAAAATGGGGTCTGACCCCAATTTTCTGACCCGAAATTTCAGGCCGACTGCTAAAGGAGCTTTCGGGTGGAGTCGGGCCTCGGCGGGGACGTGCGAGTCTCCAGCTTCTTCGGACGGCCCGGTCTCCTCCCGCGGATCGGCCGATTCGATCGCGTAGCGATCTCTTCGACGAACCGCTCGTCCCCTGTCGGCATGCCGGCACGCACGGCTTTGCGTATTCGGTGTAGGGCCTCGTCCGGCAGCGCGTCATCGAAGAGATGGCGGTAGCGGCTGCGTCGCTCCGCGTCGGTGTCGCCGAGCGCGGTGTACGTCGGATGCGGATCGATCAACGTCGACGCGCGCCCCGTCGCGTTTGCGCGGTAGCTGCTCCAGCGGTACTGGGCGGGATGACGCACGAGCCCCGCGCGGACGGGGTTCAGCTCTATGTATCTATAACAGGCCAGGCAGTAGCGGTCGGAGTCGATCGGCGAGGATTTGAAACGGCCGTCCCATAGCGTGCCGGTTCTTTCCCGCCGGCGGTTTACCCAAGCGACGTATCGGCCTCCGACGTATTGCACCATCTTCGACACGCCGCTTTCCGATTCGGGCGTGACGAGCAAGTGGACGTGATTCGTCATGAGGACATAAGCGTGTACCGCCGTCTTCCAGCGCTTGGCGGCGATTTCCAAAAGGCGCAAGTACTCTCGGTAGTCCCGCTCCTCGAGAAACGTCGCCATCCGATTGTTGCCGCGCTGAACGACATGCAGAGCCCAGCCGGCAGGACTGATGCGCGGACGCCTTGCCATCGGAGATTCTCTTTGGACAGGCCGCCAGCTTCGCCGCGCATGGGCGAGGCCGCCACCCTCATTTCGAGCAATTGCAGGCAGGAAGAGCCGTCAGTCCGAAATGCTGAGCGATGGTTCAGGGGAGGAAGTTCGGGTAGTGGCCGCATTTGCTTGGCCGCGACGAAAGCGAGAAATTCGGGGTCTGACCCCGGTTTTTCGAAAACGAGAAATTCGGGTCTGACCCCAATTTTTCGAAAATTCGGGTCTGACCCCAATTTCGGTCAGAGCAGCAGGCGCTCGGCGATGCGGAAGTAGATACGCTCGAGACGCACGAGATCGTCGATCGCGACGTGCTCGTTGACCTTGTGGATCGTCGTGTTCAGCGGGCCGAGCTCGACGACCTCGATGCCGTACGGCGCGATGAAGCGCCCGTCCGACGTTCCGCCGCTCGTCGAGAGCTCGGGAGCGGATCCCGTCTCCTCGGCCACGGCCCCGGAGACGGCGTCGATGAGCCGTCCCGGCGGCGTCAGGAACGGCAGCCCGGCCACGCGCCACGTGATCTCGTAGTCGATGCCGAGCGACGCGAGCTCGCGCTCGACGCGCGCCGAGAGCGACTCCGGCGTCCACTCGGTCGAGTAGCGGAAATTGAACCGGCACTTGAGCTCGCCCGGCGTCACGTTCGGCGCGCCCGCGTCGGCGTGCACGTTGACCATCTGAAACGTCGTCGGCGGGAAGTGCGCGTTGCCTCGATCGATCGGCTCGCGGTTCATGGCGGCGACGAACCGCGCGAGGGCGTGGATCGGATTCTCGGCGGCCAGGGGATACGCGACGTGGCCCTGCGCTCCGCGAATCGTCATGAGCCCCGACAGCGAGCCGCGCCGGCCGATCCGGACCGTGTCGCCGAGCCGCGCGCTGCTCGAAGGCTCGCCGACCACGCAATAGTCGAAGAGCTCTCCGCGCGCGGCGAGCCGCTCCATGACCTTCAAGGTCCCGTCGTCCGCCGCGCCTTCCTCGTCGCTCGTGACGAGCAAGGCGAGCGACCCCGCGTGGTCCGGGTGCACGCGCGCGAAGCGCTCCGCGGCCTTGATCATGGCGGCGAGGCTACCCTTCATGTCGGCCGCGCCGCGGCCGATCAAGAGGCCCTCGTCGACGGCGGCCTCGAACGGC
>DASTSM010000242.1:0-8238 GCA_035760685.1 Gammaproteobacteria bacterium
CCTCGAGATAGGGCACGAGGCCGCCCAAGTGGTGCGTGATGATCTTGACGTTCGGCAAGCGGTCGAAGAGTCCCGAGAACACGAGCCGCGCCATCGCGGCGGCCGTCTCGTAGGGCCAGCCGAACATGAACCAGATCTCGTGCCGAGAGGCGTCTTCCGTCTTGTAGTCCGGCGTCTCGGGTCCGCGGATCGGATGCAGCCACAGCGGGCAATCGAGCTCCGCCGCCTTCGCGAAGATCGGTGCGTAGACGGGATCGCTGAGCGGCGCGCCGAGCACGTTCGTATAGACGAGGCAGCCCGCGGCGCCGAGGTCGCGGACGGCGCGCTCGGCCTCCTCGACGGCGGCCGCGGGGTCGTTCATCGGCAGGTTCGCGACGAAGGCCGGGAAGCGGTCGCGATGGCGCGCGCAGAGCTCGGCCAAAGAGTCGTTCGCGACGCGCGCGATCTCGCGGGCGTCGGACGGCGGACCGAAGGCCTCGATCGCGGGATTCGGCAGCGACAGCACCTGCACGTAGTCGTCGAGCGGATCGAGCAGCCGGCGCCGCGCATCGAGATCGACGAGCGTCGGGATGCGGCGCCAACGCGGCACGGCGGCGCGGCCGAGCGCGAAGCGCTCGAGATACTCCGCGAAGCCGGCCGGCGCGAAGTGCGTGAAAACGTCGATCTTCATGTGCTCTCCGGATCCCGAGCGCGGGCTAGCTCACGGGCCAGCGCAGGCTCGTGAGCCGGTCGGCCCCGATGCGCTCGGCGATGCGTGCGGACGTGCCGCGCACCGCGCGCAGCACCTCCGCCTCGTCGACTCGAGTCAGGCGGCCGTGCTCGACGACGCATTCGCCGGCGACGAAGACCTCGGAGACCGAGCCGCCCGTGGCCGAGTAGACGAGGTTCGAGACCGGATTGTAGAGCGGCTGCCATTCGGGGAAGCGCGTGTCGAACAGCACGAGATCCGCCTCCTTGCCGACCTCGACGCTGCCGAGCCGATCGGCGAGGCCCGCGCAGCGAGCCCCGTTGACGGTGGCCATCTCGACGACGGCCTCGGGCGGGAGCACGCGCGGGTTGGCGCAGAGCTCCTTGTACGTTCCCGAGAACAGAAAGAGCTCCTGGACGAGATCCGTGATTCCGGAGCAGGCATGGTCCGAGCCGATTCCGACGTTGACGCCGAGGGCCATGAGCTCCGGAAAGCGGCCGCGCGCGAGATTGCCGTAGCCGTTGTGCAGGCTCGAGCTCGGCGCCGCGACGAGGCTCGGGCGCCGCCTCAGCACGAGCTCGACCTCGCGCGGCTCGAGCCACCCCGAGTGCGCGAGGAGCATGCGCTCGTCGAGCACGCCGAGGCTCTCGAGCCGCTCGATCTCGGGAAGCCCGAAATTCGCGATGCAGTCGTCGTGCGTCGAATAGTTGAAGCACGCATGCGTCTGGAGCACGCAGCCGTGCTCGTCCGCGAGCGTCTTGCAGCCGAGGATCAAGGCGTCGCTCGCGTTGCTCAAGCCCCGGAACGAGACGCTCGCCGTGAGCCGCGGGTCGTTGCGCGACGCGACGTGCTCGAGCAGCGCGCGCGTGCGCTCGAGCGCTTCGTCGGTCGTCTCGATCATGCCCGCGGGAAGAATCCCGAGCACCGCCTTCGTGAGGTCGAAGGCGCTGCGCCCGAGCACGGCGCGCATGCCGGCTTCGAGCACGCCGCGGCCCGTCGCCTCCGGATGGTAGTTGCCGGGATCGACGAAGCACGTGACGCCGTGCCGCAGGAGCTCCATCGCGGCGAAGAGCGCGCTGACGTGGACGTCCTCTTCGGACATCGCGCCTTCGTAGGGAAACATGCGCTTGAAGAGGAAGTCGCGGGTCCCGACCTCGTCGGCGAGGCCGCGCGAGAGCTGGAACGACGAGTGCAGGTGGCTGTCGATGAGGCCCGGCAAAGCCACGCGGTCGCGCCCGCGCACGACGAGCCGCGCCGTCCAGGCGCGCTCGACGTCCCTCGACTTGCCGACGGCGGCGAAGCGGCCGTCCTTGACCGCGAGGCCGGCGTCGCGGATCACGCGCCGCTCGGCATCGACCGTGACGAGCCAATCGAGGTCGAGCAGCAGGAGGTCCGCGGCCTCGCGCGCCTCGCGCGATGTGGTCCTCTCCGGCCCCCCTTCCGTCATGGCCCCGACTCTACCCGAACCCTCGCGCCGTTCACCAGTCGCGGCAGGCTGAAGCGCCGGAGCAACGCGGGCGGCGCGCCGCTCTCGGCATCCCGCGGACCGCGATCCATTTTTTGGCAAGTACAAGATCGAGAAAGCATTTCCCCTCGCGCTGGCACAGCGCTTGCAACCTAAGGGGCGGAGCATTCACTACAAGGAGCGTAGCATGCGTACAACAGCACTTTGGACCGCCGTGGGCGCGCTCGGGCTCGTCGGCATGATGCCGGGAACGGGTGCCGCAGCGGATCGCGACAACGATCGGCGCGCCGACTCGGATCTCGACTACACCTATCTGCAGCTCAACGCGATAAACCGCGACATCGATGCGCTCGACAGCGATCGCGGCCTAGTCAAGAAGTTCCACGACGGGGGCGGGTGGAGCCTCAACGGCTCGTTCTCGTTCCTGCCGAAGTTCTTCGTGTTCGGCGAGTACTCCGATACGGATTCGGACATCGATTACGCGAGCAGCAACACGCTGCCTTTGCCCGCGAACACCGCTATCAAGCGGCTCGATGCCGGCGTAGGCACGCATCGCGACATCTCGCGGAAGACGGACTTCATCGCCCGGGCTGCGTACGTCGACATCGATTACGGCAACTTCGATATCGGCGAGAGCGGGATCTCCTTCAACGGCGGGCTCTCGGGGCTGCGCAGCGATTTGACGAACGATACGACGGACGGCTATCTCGCGGACGCGGCCGTGCGCTCGCAGCTCACTCGCAAGCTCGATGCGCTGCTCGGGTTGCGCTATACGAACGTCGGCAGCATCGACAGCACGAGCTGGCTCGGCTCGCTCATGTACGAGTTCAACCGCAACTGGGCCCTCGACCTCGGCGCCGATATCGGCAGCGACGTGTCGACCTACCGGCTCGGCGTGCGCTTCCAGTCGCGCTGAGGCGCTTCCAGTCGCGCTGAGCGACTCCCGCGCGGGCCTCGGCAATCGAGGTCCGCGCGCTTCGCTCATCCCGTGCTCTTCATGCCGAAGGCGATGCCGCCGACGGTCAGCGCGAGCAGGCGCCGGAGCTTCTCCGCGGCGGCCTCATCCGAGGCCGCGCGCCAGCGCCCGAGGAAATGGATCTGCAAGTAGTTCAAGGGATCGACGTAAGGGTTTCTGAGCTGAATCGATTCCTTGAGCACCGGATTGCCGGCGAGCAGCTCCCGCTCGCCGCAGACGTCGAGCACCCTCTCGACCGACCGCTCGTACTCGTCGCGTATCCTGCCGAACACGCCGTCGCGCAAGCCCGCGTCGCCGACGAGGGCAGCGTACTGCGCCGCGATGTGCATGTCGGTCTTCGCGAGGGACTGCTGAGCGTTGTCGAGCAGCGACGCGAAGAACGGCCAATCGGCGTACATGCGTCTCAAGAGAGCGCGTTGCTCGCGCCGCTCCGCGGCGAACCGCTCGAGCGCGAAGCCGAGCCCGTACCACGCCGACAGCAGATGTCTCGACTGCGTCCACGAGAACACCCACGGAATCGCGCGCAGCTTGCCGAGGTCCCGAGACGGCTCGCGGCGGCTCGGACGCGAGCCGAGCCGTAGGCGCTCGATGACGTCGATCGGAGTCGCCTGCCGAAAGTACTCCTCGAATCTCGGGGTTCGATACACGAGGTCCTGGTAGAAGCCGAAGGAATCGCGAGCGAGGCGCTCGGCCGCCGCGTGCCACTCGGGAAGGCGGTCGGCATGCAGCTCGTCGGGTCCCGGCAGGCAGGCGGCGCCGATGACGGCCGTGGTCAGCTGCTCGAGGTTGCGCTCGGCGATCTCGGGCGTCGAATACTTGAGCGAGATGACCTCGCCCTGCTCCGTGATGCGGATGCGCCCTCCGTGCGCGGCGCTCGGCTGGGCCCTCAAGCTGCGATAGCTCTGTCCGCCCCCGCGGTCGATGGAGCCGCCCTTGCCGTGGAAGAAGCGGACCTTGACGCCGCATTCGTCGGCCAGGCCCGCGAGCCGCCCGAGGGCCTCGTGCACGAACCAATTCGCGGCCAGGTAGCCGCCGTCTTTGTTCGAGTCGGAGTAGCCGAGCATGATCTCCTGGACGTCGCCGCGGCTCGCGAGGTGGCGTCGGTAGCCGGCGTCCTCGTAGAGCTGCCGCATGATCGCCGGCGCGGATTCGAGGTCGCGGATCGTCTCGAAGAGCGGCACGACGTCGAGCGCCCGCACGTTGACCTGACGCGCGAGCTCGAGGACCGCGAGGACGTTCTCGGCGCCGTGCGTCATGCTGAGCACGAAGCGATGCGCCGCCGCCTCGCCGTGGCGATCCTGGATCCTGCGCAGCACCGAGAGCTGCTCGCCGATCTCGGCGGGCCGCTCGAGCTTCTCGGAGTTGTCGCGGAAATCGATCTCGGCGAGATGAAAGCCGAACGCTTCGGCCTGCATGATGAGCCGTTCGATGCGGCCCGAGGCCGTGCGCCAGGCGTTCTGCTCGCGGAGCTCGTGCTGCACGCGCCGGAGATCCGCGAGGAAAGCGTCGGGCGGCGCGTCGCCGGCCGAGAGCTGGGCCGCGGCGGACCGGACCTCGTTGCGAAAGTGCTCGCTCGGCGCGTCGTCCTTCGCCTCCCGTGCCGCCGCGGGCGCTGCCGCGCGGTGGCTCAGCTCCGCCGCGAGGACATCGCACTCCTCGCGATAGCGCGCGAGCGCGCAGCGGCGGTGCCGCTCGGCGGTCTCCAGGCTCACGTCCGGCGTCACGAACGGATTGCCGTCGCGGTCGCCGCCGACCCAAGACGCGAACGTGAGGAACGCGCGCCGGCGCCGCACTCCGGGGTAGATACGCGCGAGCTCTCGGTCGAACGCTTCGTAGAAGGCCGGCACGGCGTCGAAGATCGCGTGATGGAAGAACGAGAGCGTGTTGTCGACCTCGTCGAGCGGCTCGAGCGCGCGCTCGTGGATCTCCTCGGTCTGCCAAAGCGTCTCGAGCACCTCGTCGGGCGCATCGAAATGCCGCCGGAGCCGCCAGAGCTGGTAGACGACGCTGCGGCGCTTGGCCTCGGTCGGATGGGCCGTCAGCACGGGCTCGATCTCGAGCGCGTCGAGGCAGCCCTGCACGCGCTCGGCCGGAACGCCGGCCTCGGCGAGCTCGCGGAAGAGCCGCTGCAGGGACTGCTTCGGCGCGTCGGCCGCGCGGAGCTTGCGGATTCGCGTGCGCTCCTCGCAGACGTTCACGAGCTGAAAGAACAGGCTGAAGGCGTGCGCGAGCAGGTACGCCTCGTGCTCGGGAAGGCCGGCGATGAGCTCGAGGGCTTCGCCCACGTCGCGGCCCTCGGCGCGGATGAGCTTCGAGAGCCGGCGGATCTGCTCGACGTGCAGGAACACGTCCCGGCCGGCCTGCTCCCGGATGATGTCGCCGAGGCGAGTCGTCAGGAAGCGGACCTCGTTGGCGAGCTGCGGGTCCATCGAAGCCTGCATGGTAGCATCGCGCGTCGACGCGGGATCGACGGCGGAGGCGGCCATGCGCAAGGAGTATTTCGACTACCCGGACGGCGACCTGATTTGCGAAGGCTACGTTGCCTATGAGGAAGCCGCGAGCGGCAGACGGCCCGGCGTTCTCGTGAGCCATACATGGGCCGGGCAGGGCGAGCCCGAGCGCGCGACGGCCGAAAGGCTCGCAGCGCGGGGCTACGTGGGCTGCGCGCTCGACCTCTACGGCAAGGGCGTACGCGGCCGCACGCGCGAGGAGAACGCGCGGCTCATGCAGCCCTTCATGGACGATCGCGCGCTGCTCCGGCGGCGCATCAACGCCGCGCTCGCGGCGCTTCAGGCTCATCCCGCCGTCGACCCCGAGCGCACGGCGGCCGTCGGCTACTGCTTCGGCGGCCTATGCGTACTCGATCTCGCGCGCAGCGCACCCCGGGGACTCCGCGGCGTCGTGAGCATTCACGGCATGCTGCACGCGCCGAAGCTCGAGCCTAAGGCCCGCATCGGCGCGAAGGTCCTGATCCTGCACGGCTACGACGATCCGCTCGCGCCGCCCGAGCACGTGCTCGCGGTCGCGCGCGAGCTCACGGAGGCGGGAGCCGACTGGCAGCTGCACGCCTACGGCGGCACGATGCATGCGTTCACGAACCCGGCCGCGAACGCGCCCGAGCAGGGGCTCAAGTACAACGAGGCGGCGGCGCGGCGCGCCTGGATCGCGCTGACGACGTTCCTCGAGGAGGCGCTGGCGTAGCGGCGCGCAGCGGCGCCCAGTCCGCGCTAGGTGTGCCCCAGCACGGCGAGCTTCGCCCAATCCTGGATGGGCATGCGCCCGACGAGCTTCGCGCCCGCTTCGCCCGGACGGAAGATCAGCGCGCCGCCGGGCTCGAGATTTTCGGCGTCCTTGCCGAAGGCCGAGGCGAGATTCTCCTGCTGGGTCACGATGACGACGTTCTGACCCGCGGGCGGCGCCTCCTTGACCTTCGTCTTGAGCCAGTCCGCGCTCGGGCTCTTCACCCCCAGCCCGTCGACTTTGTGGCGCATGCCGAAGCCGAAGAAGTGCGCGGTCTCGAAGGCCGCGAACTGCGGGCTCGTGAAGGTGTCCGCCACGGGGATCGCGAACTTCCTGAACGCGTAGCCCATGGCCTCGACCGTGGCCTCGCCCATGTCGTCGAGCTGCGGCTCGGCGGCGAGATTGCCGGGTGCGGCCTGTCCCCGCCGCGGCGGCTGCGTCGAAGCGCTCGCGTGCCGCATGACGATGACGTAGCCGCCCTGCTTGAGCGCGTCGACGAGCGGCATGCCCGACAGGGTCTGCGCGCCGGCCCCGCCTTCGGCGAGCAGCAAGGCCGCCGCGGATGCGAGCGCAAGGAGCGATGCCGCAGAGCCGAGGGTGAGCCTTCTTATGATTTTATTCATGTCCGTGCCTCGCTGTTCGGAGATCACTTAAGATGCACGGCATCCAAGACTAATGAGTCGTCCTCTCGGCTTGCAAGACCTCGGGGTTACGGTCGCTCATGCTCGGCTACACGGACTACGTCAAGATTTTCGTCGGGTTCCTCGTCATCGTGAACCCGTTCGGCTCCATGCCGATCTTCCTCGACCTCACGGCCGGCATGAGCGAGCGCGAGCGCAACTCGATCACGAACATGGTCGCGGTGACGGTCTGCTCGATCCTGCTCGTCTCGCTCGTGTTCGGCGAGATTATTCTGCAGTTCTTCGGAATCTCGATTCATTCCTTTCGCGTCGGCGGCGGCATCCTGCTGCTGCTCATGGCCGTCTCGATGATGCACGCGCGCGTGAGTCCGATCGTGCAGACGCAGGAGGAGGTGCGCGAGGCGAAGGACAAGAACTCGGTCGCGGTCGTGCCGCTCTCGATACCGCTGCTCGCGGGGCCGGGCGCGATCAGCGCCGTCACGATCGCGGCGGACCGCGGCACGGGCACGGCGCACTACGCGATCGTCGCGGCGGAGATCCTCGTCCTGACGGCCTTCGTCTGGATCGTCTTCCGGCTCTCGCCTCGCATTGCGCGCCGACTCAGCGCCCCCGGGCTCAACGTGCTGATGCGCATCGAAGGCTTGATCCTCTCCGCGATCGCCGTCGAGTTCATCGCGCTCGGCCTGCGCGGGCTTTTCCCGGGTCTCGCATAGCCGCGTCCCCTTCGCGAAGCGCCATGAGCAGCGCCTGCGCGAGGTGCAGCGGATAGCGATCCGTCGCCTGCGCGATCTGCTCCCGGCACGCGTACCCGTCGGTCAAGATCAGCGTATCGTCGCTCGCGGCGCGGATCGCGGGCAGCAGCACGCGCTCGCCGATCTTGAGCGACAGCTCGTAGTGATTCGCCTCGAAGCCGAACGGGCCCGCCATGCCGCAGCATCCGGAGTCGAGGATCTCGGCGTCGAGGCCCATCTTGCGCATGAGGGTCTCGTCGCCCGCAAAACCGATCATCGCGTGGTGGTGGCAATGGCGATGCACGACGGCGCGGCGCTCGAGCCGCGGCGGAGCGTAGTCGTCCTGCCGCGCGAGAAATTCGCCGAGCCTGAACGTCTGCTTCGCGAGCCGCTTCGCGCGCTCGTCGTCGGGAAAGAGCTTCGGCAGCTCGTCGCGGAAGGTCGAGACGCACGCGGGCTCGACGCCGACGATGGTCGTGCCCGCGAGCGCGTCGGCC